>JAFQLB010000046.1 GCA_017396675.1 Lachnospiraceae bacterium | reverse complement strand
GGCGGAGAAGGAAGATGCTTTGACGGTGGAGGAGGAAGAAGAGGAGGAGATTCCGGTGGAAGAGGAGCCGGAGATCCTCTATTACAAATTCGTAACCATCAACAGGACATCTCCCCTCAATGTCCGTGAAAGAGGAGATATGGCAAGCCCCGTGGTGGGGAAATTGCAGCCGGGAACGGAAGGCTATGTGATGGAAAAGGGAGAGGACTGGAGCCGGATCAAAACAGAGCATCTGGAGGGCTATGCATCCAACGAATATCTTTCCTTTGAAGAGATCCCCGGACAGGAGCACCCCTATTATGAGGAGATACAGATACCAAAATAAGAGCACTGGGAAAGGATGGCTGGGAGCATGCGGGTAACAGAGAAGCTGATCCTGGAAAATCAAAGAAAACGCAGGATGGGGAGGCCGGATGAGGAGGAGGAGACGCTGACTTATCTAAGCAGACAAAAAAGAGGCTCCATCAACGAGGAGAAAAGGCAAGGCTTTGGCAGCAGGATGAATACGGGCATCAATGCGGGAGAGAGCAGCTTTGATGCAAAGGCCACATTTCGGACGTAAGGAAGCGGAAAGCCGGGGAGGATAGGATGAGCTGGGAAGAGATGTTTGATGTTGAGAAAAGCGGAGTGCCCTTTCGGGATTACGAGGAGTATATGGAATACCTGTTCTTCGTGCTGAACAGAGGGCTGGAAGCCTATCTGGAGGATATGAAGGAGCTGTTTTCCGATGGGCAGGGAGAGTATAAAAATGTGCTCTATCCGGATCTGGAGATTGCTTACGATACCTGTCGGAGAAAGCGTCAGGAGTTTGAGAAGAGGTATGAGGAAACGGAAAGAGAGGTAGAAGGGCTGTTTCCTGCCGAGAGCAAAGAAGAGGAAGATCTGTTTCATCTGTTTGACGACTTTTTAAGCGAAGGCTTTGGTGAGGAGGAGACAGAAGAGGAAGAACAGCAGCCAACGCCGGAGGAAATGCTGGTGTGGATTCAGGAGCGGGCACGTCACACCATGGAGGAAGGGATCGATCTGCCCTTCCATCGGCTGTGCAGCAAGATGGAGTACGAGCCCTTTACGGTATTTGCACTGGCCTGCGGCGTCTTATCCTCCCTTCAGGCAGAGTATTCCGGTGTGTTTCAGCTGATCAATGAGAACGGAGGGATGTCTGCGCCCACCGTGGAGGCGGTAGGACGGCTGTTTTACGGGAAAAGGTTTACGGTTACCGGAGCCTATCCGGCCATGTCTATGTGTCTGGAACAGCTGATGCCCATACTGGATCTGCAGATCCCCTCCAGTCTGCCGTTTATGACCGTAATCTCTCCCGATAAGCGGATCATCGATTACCTGTTTGGAAGCAGCCCCACAAAACCGGACGGGAATTATCAACGGTTTTTGAGAGTATTGATGGATGGGGAAGAGCCTGATCCCATTCTGGCCAATGCGGGTGTGCTGGACGCCATGGAGATCTCCTACAGCGAGGGAGTCAGGATCTTTTCCTATTACGGAGACGAGGGAAGCGGAAGAAAATTTTTTGTAAAGCACTTCTGTAAAAAGATGGGAATGGGCGCCATCGCCATCGACTGTAAGAAGCTCTTTGAATATGATTTTTCCTTTGTGTCCCGGGCACTGTGGGCAGTCACCAGAGAATGTATTCTGGCCAATGCCTGTTGCTGTCTGGAAGAACTGACTTACAGGGAAGAGGAGAAGGAAAAATTCTTCGGCTATATGGATCTGGCCTTTGCCAAGCTGCTGGAAAATCAGATCCTGGTCTTTGCCCTGAGCAGAGAGGCCATCAATTTTAAGGAGGTCACAAAGCGGGAGTATACCCAGCTTGAGCTGGGGACGCCCTCCAATCAGGAGCGGGAAGACTGCTGGAGGTATTATGCAAAGGAGTACGCACTGAAGGAGGATGTAAGCCTTTCGGAAATGGCCACCAAATTCCTCTTTACCCCGGGCAAGATCAAGGCAGCCTTACAGATGGCAAGAAGTCTGGCCACCATGGATCGGGAGATCATGATCCCAAGGAGTACGCTTTTTAAGGGCTGCAACAATCAGATGAGCTCGGAGCTGACCCAGAAGGCTACCAGAGTGGCGGCCAATTTCGGCTTTGAGGATATTGTCATGAACCGGGATCAGAGGGAAACACTGGAACATGCCATTGACCAGATGAACTTCCGCAAGCAGGTGTATGACAACTGGAATTATACCAAGAAGTACCCTTACGGCAGAGGATTATCCATCCTGCTCTTCGGCGCCCCCGGTACGGGTAAATCCATGTGTGCCCAGGTGATCGCCCATGAGTTGAACCTGGAACTGTATCGGGTGGATCTGTCCAAGGTCATCGATAAATATGTGGGAGAAACGGAAAAGTCTATCTCCATGATCTTCCGGGAGGCCAAAAAATGCAATGTGGTGCTTTTCTTTGACGAATGTGATACCCTGTTTGCCAAGCGATCCGACGACGGCGGGAGCAACCAGGCCTCCAACAACAACAAGACGGCACTGCTTTTGCAGGAGGTGGAGGCCTATGACGGTGTCTCCGTCCTGGCCACCAACTATAAGCACAACATCGACCCTGCCTTTTTCAGACGTATGAAATACATTGTGGAATTCCAGTTTCCGGATGCGGATACCAGAGAAATGCTCTGGAAGACCACCATTCCCAAGGGAACCCCCCTGGGGGAGGATGTGGACATTCGCTTCCTGGCAGAAAGGTTTGAATTTGTAGGCGGTAATATCAAGAACTGCATCTTAAATGCAGCCTTTCTGGCCGCTGCGGACGGAGACGGAAAGGAGGTTGGCATGAAGCATTATCTTCAGGCCATCCGATATGAATTCGTAAAAACGGGAAAGGTGTTTACACGTTCCGATTTTGAGCCCTACGCTTCTTTGGTAGGACTGTAAAAACGGAGGGAAACGGAAGGAAACCAAAGCATGACAGGCTATCGGGATTTTATGGGGAGGGAAGAAGAAGGGCTCCCTTTTAGGAACAGGGAAGAGGAGATCAATGTTCATCTGGGCTGGGTGGATCTGCTTCTGTTCTCCTACGGATATGTGCGGGAAGCGAAAGAGCAAGATGGGGAGGATCCGGAGCAGATCCTATGGGAAGCGGGAAAGGAAGTAAGAAAGGGTCTGGCGTATCTAAGGTGCAGGCAGCAGGCCTCCCTGAGCAGTGGCTACCCCGGAGGGGAATACGGCATCAGCGCTCTGACGGAGGAATTCGGATTAAAGGAGTTCGGGCTGGTTGCATTCCTGCTTGCTCTGGCGCCTCAGCTGGACGAGCAGTATTTGGTGCTGTATCACGCCTGCAACGGGGAGGGGGATGGCGGAAGAGGGCTTACCATCGCCCTTCTTCGCAGACTGTATGAACTGCTGCTTGGGAAAGAGGAGGAGAAGGA
Source organism: Lachnospiraceae bacterium (assembly GCA_017396675.1). Taxonomy (GTDB): domain Bacteria; phylum Bacillota; class Clostridia; order Lachnospirales; family Lachnospiraceae; genus SFDP01. The sequence continues at coordinate 10,527 of JAFQLB010000046.1, read as the reverse complement.
GGCCTATCATCTGACCCGGGGAAGTGAAATCAGCACATGCCCCCTATTTTCGATTCTTCATTCCCCGGGGGAGGATTCCTTTTTAATGGACAGGCTCAGCCTGCAAAAAGAGATCGCGGTACTTTTGAAAGGAGAATTGTCTCCGGACAGAGAGCTTTGTTCCATATGCCTGCAGGAAGAAGATTTCCCGGCCACGGAACCTATCAGCGCAGGGAAGGAAGCAAAAGACCTTGGCAGGATCCTGGGGGAGGCGCCGACGCCGGGGTGTAAACAGCTGATTCATCTGACCGGGAGGAAGGGCAGCGGAAAAAAATTCCTGGTGGCGCATGCCTGTGGGGACAAACAGCCCTGCTACATCGATCTGACAAGACTGAAGCAGATGGAAGGAAAAAAGGCGGGAGAGCTGTTTCAAAGGATCCTGCTTCGATGCCGGTGTCTTCATCGCCTGCCGGTATTGTGTGAGGCGGATCTGTCAGGGCAGTGGACGGGAGAGCTTTCCGTGCTGCTGCAGGATGCCTTTGAGCTGGTGGAGAGAGTGGTGCTTACCTCGCGGGAAAAGAACCATCTTCATCGGTTGGCAGAAACCTATGACTATTATCACTTGCCCATACCGGAATGTAAGGGCAAGGAAAGGCTGGCCATCTGGAAGCACTATATGCAGGGCATCGCAACAGATGAGGAGGTGTCCCTTAAGGTGCTGGCGGGTACCTATCGCTTCACCCCCGGAACCATTGTGAATTGTATCCGGCAGGCAGAACTGATGGCGACGGCAGAGGGCGCCAGGGTCCTCCGTCAGGCGCATTTGAGACAGGCGGCGTCTCACTTTAATTCCTCCAGGCTGTCCGGCCTTGCCACCTATATCCCACCTGCCTTTTCCTGGGAGGATCTGGTGATCGCCCCCCGGCAAAAGCAGATCATGCAGCTGGCCTGCGCCAGAGCCGGGCTTCGCAGCCTGGTGGATGAAGACTGGGGGTTTGAACAGAAGATCCGATACGGAAGAGGGATCAGCCTTCTCATGTACGGTCCGCCGGGAACCGGCAAGACCATGGCGGCTCAGATCATGGCAAAGGAAATCGGAATGGAATTATACCGGGTGGATCTGAGTCAGCTTGTGGATAAATACATCGGAGAAACCCAGAAAAATATCGGAAGAGTGTTTGAGTATGCATCGGAAGGCAACTTTATTCTGTTCTTTGATGAAGCGGATGCGCTGTTTTCCAAGCGAACAGAGGTACAAAATTCCAATGACAGGCACGCCAACACGGAAGTGAATTATCTGCTGCAGAAGATGGAGGAATACGAGGGGATCACCATTCTTGCCACCAACCGATTCGATCACTTCGATTCGGCCTTTGTTCGCAGGATCACTTATACGGTACCCCTGGAAAAGCCGGGAGAAGAGGAGCGGCTGCAGCTGTTTAAAACCATATTGCCGCCCCAGGCCAAGCGGGAGGAAGAGCCGGACTTTGCTTTTTTTGCAAAGCAGTTTGAGCTTACGGGAAGCAATATCAAGGCAGTGCTTTACAATGCTGCCTTTATGGCGGCGGCAGAGGGAAGAGGGATCACCAACGCAGACATTGCAAGAGCCATCAAATATGAGAGTACGAAGCTTGGCAAGATGGTAATGGCGGCGGAGTTCGGCCCCTATGCCTCCTTTGTGCAGTGAGGGAGGTACAAAAAGAATGGAGAAAAAGGAAAAAAGGGGAGGAAAATACCTATGGCGGAGGGTGTAGCGGATCGCATTACAGGGATCAATCAAACACCATGGAGTGAACTGACGGATCAGCAGAAGTATGAGATGGATAGGGGGTATTCCGTAGCCAGCGATGAGGATATCCTGTCCAGAGAGGAGACCGTAGCCGGGCCTCAGGAACACCCGGCACAGGCCCTGGGAAGGATGACGGCGGCGCTTCGGAATACGAAAAAATTAGCCGGTGTGGGGAATTCTGAGAAGTTTCAGTCTCTGGACGATTCCCTGCGGGAGGTACTTGACCTCCTGTCCCATCAGCTCCCCAAGAATGATGTAAGAGAGAGCAACAGCATTCTGATGCAGGTGGGGGTGGCGTATGGGCGGCTGATCACTGCCTGTGAAGGCTATGTAAGCTTCAGGCTGCATCTTACCTCCGCAGGACGGGCCAGACAGAGGATCGCAAAGGAAATCCTGCACCGTGCCAGAACAGACCAGAGAGGATTGGCGGCCTATATGGACAGCTCTGTTTCCATGGAGGAGGATCAGCGGGCAGGTACTGTGAGTGAGGCTCTGGGCATGGCCAGAAGGAGAACACTGGTGCTTAACGGTAAGACGGAAGGGGAGCTGAAGCACGTGGGGGGAGTCTCCAGTTTTATCGCTGTGCTGGAGCGGGGAGACCTGACTGACGTTTCCGCCTCCGGATTTTTTAAGGAGGAGGATATTTTTACGTATCGGAGAGCCAAGGAGAATGCTCTGATGGCACTGGACACCGTTCAAAAAAGAAGCCCCATTGCCCAAGCGGATTATCAGAGCATTCGCCAGGCGATTCTGGATGAACCGGAAATAGGTCAAACCCCTGATTATACAGAACACTTTGCCGTGGCCGCCAAGAGGACGGAGAAGTATTGGAAAGACAGAGTCTTCCATGAGTATGTAAATGCGGTCATCAAGACAGCCGCAGCGATAAGCCAAGTGGGGGCAAAGATAGACTCTTCGGAGCTGGGGATGTACCTGAAGATGGGAGAGAGCGTCAATATGTCCCGCAGAAACGTGGCTTCCAGCCGGATCGCACAGTTATTCGGGGTGGGAGATCTGATCGCTCAGTCCGAGACCGCCACCCTAAAGGATGAAAACGGAACGCTGAAAATGGGAAATCTGATGCAGAAGGCCAGGGGAACGGAAGCAATGAAGGCAGCACATGAGCTTCAGAGAGATAACTTCCGGAGGATGCGTAAGGAATATAACTACAATGTAAACAAGCCGCTGAAGGAGAATATGCCGCTCATTGCAGACGACTACCTCACTCCGGAATTTTTAAAATCCCTCACCTCGCTGCAGGTGCTGGACAATCTCATGGGACAGGCAGATCGCCATGCCGGTAATTTCATGATCGATCAGAATGACCAAAAACGACTGGGAAGGGTGCAGGGCATTGACAACGACTTTGCCTTTGGGTATACCACCGAGATTGGAGCCGGAGGCTATAACAGAAGTATCTTTAACCGTGGCACGAGCCTGTCCGAGACAGACCCGGGGGAGCTTACGCTTCCCTATATGGATGCGGCACTGGCAGATCGTATCGTGGCGGTGAGGCCGGAGGAGGTTCGTCTGGTGCTTGCGGATCTGATAGAGGAACCGGCCATTGAAGCCTTCCTGGTTCGCCTGGATATGATACAAAAAGGGATCCTCAGGGATCGGCGGGAGAATCCTGACAGCGGCCGTTATCTGAAGACCACAGAAGACTGGGCGCAGACCCTGGAGTTTTTCAAACAGGATGCCAAAACAAAGGACTACAGCACCTATGTGGGGCAGTTTCTGTTCTTAGCAAGTGAACAGAACGCTACCTATGGGGCTTTGGCGGGGCATCTGATGGAGGAAGAAAGGATGGAGATGGCTTCCCAGGCCATGGGGGAAGAGCTGTCTCAACCGGAGTATGACGGCTTGGACGATGCACAGCATGCAGAAAAGCTGCGGCAGTTTCTGGAGGGATTTGGTGTGGAAAAGAAGATACTGGACTATCTTCAAAACACCGGACGGCTGAACAGGGATGTGGATGTTAAGGGAATTCTGTCTGAATTTTCATTAGAGATCTTGAAAAAAATCCATAGGCAATACGTAAAACGATACCAAAAACCTGCATAATGACAGGGGGAGAGGATCGTAAAAGACTTTTGCAGGATATCAATTCACAGGAAAAAGGAAAAGTAACATGCAGACACATAAAGATAAAGCTCTTGTAAAACAGATGAAGAAAATAGAGCTTATTGTAAAAGAGGATCAAAAGACCATAGAATCTTATTCTGCCATGAAGCCCCGGGAGATGAATTACCGCTACAGCAGAGGTAAATCTTTGGTACGCAATTTTCGGGATCTTGAGATATACCGGGCCATGAAGACGGATGAAGTATTTGCCTTTGGGAAGTTTCAGTGGACGGCAGACTATATTCAATTACACCGCAACCGCCTTGACAGGATGGAGATGCCGGGAGCGGGAGCACAGGAAGCGCTCAGAGTGGATCAGGTGATCCTTCATCTGTGTGAGAGCAGTCTGCTAAAGGATTCTGTGGAGGATGAGGACTTAAAGCGCTTAACCGACCGTCTGATGGCAGGGATGTATAAAGAGGACGAAGGTCTTGCTCCGGAGCTTTGCAGACAGCTGCAGGAGGAAGGGATACAGGCTCTGGGAGAGATTTACCTTCGACAGCTGGAGGGACTGAGAAGGAAGTATCCCGACAACAAGCTGATGAAGCTGTCCCCTGCCGATTATCTGAAGGCCTATCCGGGGATAGAGCAGGATTTCGCCTGTATCGGTGATATGCGCCGATTTTTTACCGCTTATGGGGAAGCACTGCCCCAAAATGAGGAAATGAGCCACCTTTTGGCATACTACGAAGCGTCCTGGGAAGCGCTGCAAAGGCGGCAGGATGCGTTTATCCGGGGAGATTTGGACGGAAGAGCGGATGCCTCCTTCCGGGAGGAGATGAAGCGGATCTACGGCGATGCCAAAGCCCAGAAGCTGTTTGCCAAAAAGCCGGCAAGGAAATATACCCCGCTGACCGGTTATTTTAAGACCGGAGAGGTACAAAAGCAAGGGGCAGAGGATACCGGTCTGTACGGAATGAAGGAGTGGTATGAGGCGGCTGTGAAGGAAGAGGATTCCCTGTCTCTTTCCCTTTCTCTGAAGGAGGCGCTGGAAATGCCTCTGGAGGAGAATCGTTTCGAGAATCCCGCAAAGCTGGACTTTGGAGTCATAAAGACGGAGATTGCAGCCTGCAGGAAGGTACTTGAATTCCGGGAAAAGCAGCCCAATTATTATCATCTGGGATTAAGCTATACGCAGCGTCTGAAAGCGGAAGGTATGTGTGAGCTGCTGTTCTACTATGAGAAGGCGCTGGAGCTGACGCTGCGCTATTACGGGTTAAAGAAGCGTGGAGATACCCATCTGTCCCGGCTGGAAAGAGAGCAGGCACAGGCAGTACAAGAATATGACAGGAAGAGATTCAGGGTCTATCATAATTCCGTGGGGAAAGAATATCGGGAAGATCGTGTGGACCGGTACGAGGAAGCAAAGAAGCAGCTGCTTGAGAAAGAGGATATCTGGCCGGAAGGAACGGATGAAGAGGTAAAGAATATAACGGCAGAGGCCATGGATTTTATCACGGATCATGAAGCAGGAATGACCCAACGGGAGGTTGCCTCTGTCATCCGGGCGGCGGAGTATCTGAAGGTGATCACGGGGGAGGAACCGGAGTATACACTCAGTGACAGCCGGTTTGACTCCCTTTCTCGGATGGTAGTTCAGTTTATGGAGGCCGGAGCAGAGCTGGAAAACAAGCTTCGGGAGGCAGATTATGCGGATTATAAACTGTTTGAGCTTCGGGAGGAGATCTTTGCCTGTGAACGTCAGGCGCATTTTCTGAATCGGTTTTTTGAAAAGAAAGAGGTACTTCGGGAACTGAAAGAGCAGTGTGAGAAATCACCCCATCAGAAGCTTCTGAAAGAGATGTCTCTGAAAGAGATGTATGACGCCGTGCCCTCCAGAATTGAGACACTTCGGGGAATTGCCGATTATACCGGAGGAATAGAAATCGAATACGCCATGCAAAACGGAATTCAGAATATGAAGGTCATGAAAGAGGAAAAGGGTGTCCTGAAAACCGAAATCCTGGAAAGTCGCGATTTGATGAAAGAGAAGGCCGGGGAAAAGAGGAAGGCCGGTACGGGTGTAGTGGACAAGCTGCGTGTGGCCAAGGCAACGGAGGAGAATAAAGATGCCATTGCAAAAATGCAGATGGACGCCAGAGTGCGGCGGGCATTGGGCAGGGAGATTCTGGCCAGCGACAGAAAGGTCTTTCTGGCAGCCTTTAAAACCGGGGATGATCTTGCCACCGTGTCAGGCGGTCTCATGGGGACCTTTCTGCAGCTTTTCAACTGGATCAAACATGAGCCCAGAACAGCCGATCACGGAATCGCAGTCTATGAGCAGTGCTCTGCCAAGTATGAGGAAATGATGAGAACCCTGGGAGAGAATCATAGCATGCATCATGGAGCGCTGCCCCTCTGGCAGAGGGGCTCACAAGATTACACGCCTCCCGTGGAGCTTGACCAACTCTTTTCCAGCCCCTTAAAAAAGCGGATCTTAGGACGTCTGCGGGAGGAGGCAAGCCAAGGTATTCTTTTGGCTCAAACAGAGGATATCAAAGATACGGAATTCTGTCTGGCCATGGAAGCCATCAGCAAATACTCCACCATTGTGGGAATCGTAAATACCGATACCACGGAGATGGAGATGGCATTTCTGGATATGTTTTTAAAGCAGGCCGACGATTATGTGAAATACAGCGAGTCCAATGAGGAGGCGCTTGTGGTGAGCCGGTGCAGGCTGCTGAAAGAGATCCGGAGGGATTTAGAGGCAAATCTGCAGGGAACGATGGCGGGTACCATGTCAGAAGAGGAGCTGCGCCGCATTGATGAGGGAACCCTGGCCTATGTAGAGGATACCCGGTACTTCGGGAATTATGACGACTCCAACATCAAGGACATTCCGCTGTTTTTGCATGAGCCCAACGTCAATGACGTGAGGCAAAGCTCCATCGGAGACTGCTGGCTGGTATCCGCCGTCAGTGCACTGGTAAAGTCCAATCCGGAGTTTATCAAGAGTATGTTCCATGATACGGGAGACGGGAATGTGATCGTTCGTCTGTATGCTACGGAAAAGAACGGAGAAGAGTGCACCCCTGACCCGAATCTCATTTCAGATAAAGAGGTCAGGTTCCACCCGGTTTATTTTAAGCTGCGCAAGCACTATGAGACCGGCTGGGGAAATGCGGCTGACTGTACCTGGGTACAGCTGCTGGAAAAGGCCTATGCACTAAGCGGCTTTAACGGAAGAAAAGAGATGAAGGTGAAGGGAAACCGGCTGTATAATGTGACCGATGAGCTGACTTTCGGTCATCAGGGAGTGGGGCTGATGCATCTCACCGGTCAGCATCCACGGGAGATAGAAAAGAAAGCAGGGATCGCCTTGTCGGAGAGCTTCTTCTATAACGGGAAGTATATTGCGGCAGTCTATGCGGGGCTTCCGAGGGAACTTGCGGTATCAGCCTGTGAAAAGGTTTTTGAGCCTCCTAAAATAGGAGAAGCGGTTTTCCCCAGCACCACACAAGGCCTGAAGGAGCATATGAAGGCCTGCATGTCAGAGGAAGAAAGAGAGAAGTATGGTAAGGAGTACGAGGGAATCATAGATGATAATATCCGAAAGCTAAAGGATATGATTCTTCCGGAAGGATACCGGGAATTAACGGGGGCGGTTCTGGAGCGGCGAGAACGGTACAGCGAGTGGTTGCCGGCTACAGTCCCTTTGGAGGATCCTGAACTGGAGAAAAGGGCACTTGCCAGTTGGGCACAATATTTTGATCACGAGAGAAACAGAAGATACACGCCGGAGGAAAATCTGTTTTACCACAGATGCAAGGAGAGCTTTGCAAAGGGAGAAGCCCTTGCCATCTCAATTCCTCACTGTGTGGATCTGTTGGCTGCCGAAGAAAAAGACGGAAGGTATTTCCTCCTGATGCGGGATCCCTTCAATATTTACAATAATGAGTACACCAAAGTGGGAAGAAATGAGGTGACTGCCACGCAGGATCGGCTGAACGAGGTCTTTTCCGGCCACAAAGCCAACCGACGTCTGATGGGAAGCGGGGAGGACTATATCAAAAGCGGCTTCCGGGGCACCTCCTGGATCGAGCTGAAGGACATATATGAGATGATAGTGGATGCGTACAGTGCGCCTGCCGATCTGAGAGTGGATTTTAAGTAGGAGGCAGGGAAAGTGTCACAGAGATACAGGGAGATAAGAGGGAAGGACAGAAGGATGGAGATTACGATTCTTTTTCCCTGCCTGAATGAAGAAAAAACAGTAGCAGCCTGTGTCCGGCAGGCCGGAGAGATTCTTTGCCGTCACAAGCTGGCGGGAGAGGTTCTGGTCTGCGATAACGGAAGCGAGGACGGCTCTGCCGGGCTGGCGGCACAGGCGGGAGCAAGGGTGGTCTTTTGTCCTCAAAAGGGCTATGGGAATGCATTGCGGTACGGAATCACCAAGGCCGGGGGGCGTTATGTCATCATGGCCGACTGTGACGGCAGCTATCGACTGGAGGAATTGGATACCTGGATTCTCCTGCTGCGGGAAGGGGCTGAGCTGATCGTGGGAGATCGGTTTGCCGGGAAGGTACAGAAGGGAGCCATGCCTTTCCTCCACCGATATCTGGGGGTTCCGCTGCTGTCTGCTCTGGGGAGACTGTTCTTTGGAAGCAAGGTGCGGGATTTTCACTGCGGACTGAGGGCAGTCAGACGCAGCAGCTTTCTGAGACTGCAGTGCAGATACGGGGGAATGGAGTTTGCCACGGAGATGATCGGACGAGCCGCAATGGCCGGTCAGAGGATAGAACAGCTTCCGGTCACCCTGTACCGGGACGGACGGGGAGGCCCCTCCCATCTTCGCAGCTTCCGGGATGGAGGAAGGCATCTGAAGGTGATCCTGACACGGGGTACCTGCAGACCCTTCTAAGGAAATGCTGATTTCATCAGCATTTCCTTAGAACACCCGTTGGATGCACACGGATTTGTGCCGCAAAGCGGCGCAAATCCGGCGCGGGAAACGCTTTCATCAGCGTTTCCCTAAGGAAAAGGAGAATAAGGAAGAATAGAAGATGAAGCAAAGAAAGATATCCCCGAGTATGGTAAAGCGTTTTTTTTCTGTAGCAGCAGCGGCGGTATTGACGGCACTTCTCTGTATGGCGGCACTTTTTGGGACATCTCTGATTCCACAGGCGGCAATCGCGGAAGGCTGCCTGAAAAGTGCGGAATTTTTTTATGAAGAGGAGTTGTTTCCTTATCTGTTGTCGGGGCAGTTCAATACACGTCAGGACCATTATGCAGACTGTATTCTGGTCAATATTCTGTATCATATTGAGGAAGAGGCACCCATCTCTTCTCCGGTGACCGCTGCCTATTATCACGGAGAGAAAGAAAATGTAAACGATAGCCTGTATGCGGCGGTAAAGGAAGAAAAGGAACCAAATGTAGACTATTTCCGATACTGGCACGGCTCCATGGCATTGCTGCGCCCGCTGTTCCTGTTTACGGATATTCAGGGTGCCAGACTGCTGCTGGGAGGTTTGCTGCTTCTTATGACTTTGCTTGCGTCATGGGCAGTGGCGAAGCGGGGAGAGAGGGTGCTGGCAGTCAGCTATCTGGCTGCCAATGTGATTCTTCAAATGTGGATGTGTGGGTTTTGCATCGAATATATTACCACTCCCCTGGTGGCCAACGGGATTCTCCTTGTTCTGCTGCATCTCTATGATACATGGGGGGAGCAGAGAGAAGAGATGGATCATCGGGTGGGAAGGCTGATGGCTGTTTCCGGTGTGTTGACCTGCTTTGTGGATTTTTTGACCACAGAAACATTGACCGTAACATTGCCGCTGCTGTTCTTGCTTCTGCTGCGTTTCCGTGACGGGAGATTGCAGTCTTGCCGCAAGGAGATGGCAACCATGGCTGCAGGAGGGCTGATCTGGGGGCTTTCCTACGGAGGTATGTTTCTGCTGAAATGGGGAATTGCCTCGGCACTTCTGGGAAGAGAGGCGCTGCTTGGGGCTCTCTCCTCCGCCGGAGAGCGGATTGCGGGAATCGTTCATCTTGGCAGCTCCAGTCTGGATCCGGAGGCCACAGCGGGGGAGCGGCTGCTGGGAGCATTGGCTTATAACTGGGGGAGTCTGTTTCCCTTCCGGGAAGAAATGAGAGCGGGAGCCGCCCTTGTGTTTTTCTTTGGACTGCTGTTTCTGTGCTTTGCCATCATCTACCTGTTCCGCGGCAAGGACTTTTCCGGAAAGACGGTGGTGCTCTGCCTCCTGTTATCCTGCGTCCCCTATCTGCGCTATATGACCCTTTCCAATCATTCTTATCTTCATTATTTTTTTACCTATCGCGCACAGCTGGTGGGGATCACTGCCCTTTGCTATTGCACCTGGCGATTCGGACTGAGTGGACTGTGGGGGTTGTGCGGTTTTTGCAGAAAAAAGAACTGATTTTGTGCAAAAGAGGTCGAAATATGTGCAACCCATTGTGAAAGCAATATAAATGTGGTAGGATGAAGCAGTATATTTGTCAGCGGCCGGATTCCACAGAATGGGCCGGTGGCAAACAGGACAAGGACAGATCAGTCAAAGACAAAGGAAGCAAAGGTAAAGGAGGATACAGAGGAAAATGAAAGAAAGGATACTGATGAAGAGGCTGAAGGGGCTGATGGCCCTGACGGTGGCGTTTATGCTGATGTTTGG
>JAFQLB010000045.1 GCA_017396675.1 Lachnospiraceae bacterium | reverse complement strand
CACATGATAAGGAGGGGTTTATATGGATTTTTTTGACAATTTAAAGAATCAGGCAATGCAGGCGGCACGCATGGCAGGTAATCAGACCTATCGGGTAACTTTAGACCGGATTCCGGCCAATCTGGCTCAGCTCCGAGCCATGCCCGAGGCAGATCTTACCAAGCCGGAGCATACGGCAGCACTTACCGTTGCAGCTTTGTGTGTATATCCTGTTGACAAAGAGGCAGCCTGTGAGATGCTGCACTTTCTGCAGGGACCCAAAGGCCTTTCGGGATATGATAAACAGTTCCTGGCAGACCGTTTCCGGGATAAAGACTATGTACCCCGCTCCTATTTTGTCGGGGCAACTCCACAGAACAATTATGAGCCATCGACACCTTATACATTGACTTTCTTTGAAAATCCCTACAGCCGGGATCATTTTAACGAAGGCTATCTGACCCTGCACATCAATTCCGGCGGAGCGGACTCCGCCCGCCAGGTGAAGCTGCGCAAGAAGCCCTCCTCCGGACAGTGGTTTCTGTGGGAGCAGTTCCTGCTCTCGGATATCCGGAAGCCGGAGAGCGCCGATCCATGGGCATAACAGCTTCCGACCGCACAAACAGTACAGTGCGGTGAGATTGCGTATGAAAATCATTCTGTAGTAAAGGAGATGTCTGTCATGGGGAAAAAATGGATCGCTGTGCTTCTGCCCCTTCTGTTGCTGCTGTCCGGCTGCGGCGGTGGAGATGCGAGGCCATCGGAGGGTAAGATCACCGGAAAAGCGAATGAGAAGGAGGATAGCACCGAAGTCCCGGAGCCGGCGGCTCTGAAGGAGGGTGGCGCCGAAGCCCCGGAGCTGGCGGCTCTGAGGGAGGAGATCGCCGAAAGCGGTGCACTGTTGGGCGTGGCTTATCTGGGCTATGCAGAGCTGCCCGGCTGGGAGGATGTGTGCGTCTACGTGGAGGCCAACGGTTATGCCGATGAATTTCCCTTCCTGACGGGTGTGATGGAAGACCATGCCGTGCTGCATGAGGGCGGCGAAATGTACCTCGTGGTGCCGGCCAACGAGGATGTTTCTCTCACCGTCAGCGACTATTTTCTGGGAGAGGATGCATACATTCCGGAGCAGGGGGAAGACCTGTTGACTGTGACGGATGGGAAACCGCTTTTGCTGCGAGGCAATGTCAGCGAGATTGTTCCCAATCTTCTGATCAGGGCAGAGAAGGGTTCAAAATCGGTGATCTACAATCCCTGCATCAGCGGGATGGACGGTTCGCTGCTGTCTGAAGATGGGGTCTACGATTTCACCCCCTATGAACTGGTGATGAGAGACTATCCCGGTTATGATCCGGTACCGGATCCGGTCTTTACACTGAATACCTGGTATGCCCGTCACCATGACGGAGACGGCAATCTTCTGGCCATGACCCTTGTGCTGAATCCGGACGGCACGGCAGAATACAGCTATGGGCATCCCCACAGCGATGCTTTTGAGCAGTTTTCAGGCACATGGACCAAAGAGAGTGATGGCACCGGGATGGGAGATATGCATCTCGTTCTGGAACTGACCGGCGGACCGGTGAATGATCCGGGTGAACAATACGGAATGTCCGGTAATTTCACATGGGAGCTCCAAGGCTCTGCAATGGTTCTTTGTCATGAGGGAGGCAGCCCTCTGCTGAATGGAACAGAGGGTGAATGGTATACGTTTATGTCCTTTGACGGATGCCATATGGTGAACAACTGGCGCTCTCTCTCCGAGTATGGGGATTGGTACTATGAGCTTTGGCTTTTTGAAAACGGGGAGTGTATGTTCTCTATCGAAGATGTTGACGGTAACCGGATGGTAAGCTACGAGGGCTGGTGGTATCTCACAGAGGAGAACACCTTGCGCCTGAACCTGATGCGCAGCAGCGGAGAGCATCCGGAAAGTCCCGATCTGGAGTACATCAGCGGAGAATATCTGGTGGAGAACTGGGAACCCACCGGTATGACGCTGGCCTTTGTTTCCGGTGAGATTCTCACGCTGGACATGGAGGAGAGCACCAAAGCCGGCTTTTTTGCCTATGAAAAGAATCAATAGGGAGGGGGAAAATGATGCGCAGGATCGGAATCAATATCGTAGTATTGTTTGCCGTTGCGGTATTATTCGGCTGTGCCGACGATTCCGGAACAGATCATGGAGACACAGATGTGGAAGCAGAGGAGGATGGTTATCGGAGAGACAATTCGGATTCCGAAGCACCCAAAACCATAGACTCTACGGAAATGATTGCCTTTAGCTGCTATTTTTCCGCACTGGCATTTGAGGAAGAGGATACGGAATTAAAGTATGATTCTTATCATCTGTCAGCGATATTAAAAGACGGTGTGGTGTCAGGCAGCTATCTGGCATCCACCCGCTACGGTGAGAAAACGGAAGCGTCTTTTGAAGTGGATCCGTCCTTTATGGAAGACCTGCAAATAATTGTATCAGAATATGATTTTGCCGAAAACAACGGACATTATGTCCGGGTGAAGGGACTTCCGGATCATTATGGAGCAGATCTGACAGTACAATATGCTTCCGGTGAAAGCATTTCCGCATACGATAATCAGGACGGCTTTCTTTCCATTGACGCCATGGAAGACCTGGAAGAACTGTTTTTCGGACAAACTTGCGGTTGACTTTTTTGATTCGCAAAATATAATGATACTATGGCGGGTCAAAATCGCCTGAAACGGCATATGTATGTGATGCCGGAAGCCACAGGATGACAGGAGGATGGTATGGCACTCAGTAAGAAACCGATGACAGGTATGAAGGATATTCTGCCTGCGGAAATGGAGATTCGGGATCACGTAATCCGTGTGATCAAGGAAACCTATGCCCGGTTTGGCTTTACGGGGATTGAGACGCCCTGTGTGGAGCATATCGGAAATCTGACAAATCAGCAGGGAGGAGAGAATGAAAAGCTGATTTTTAAGATATTAAAAAGAGGCGAAAAGCTGGATCTGACACAGGCCGAAACAGAAGAGGATCTGGTGGACGGAGGTCTGCGCTATGATCTTACGCTGCCGCTGGCCAGGTTCTATGTCAATAACAGCGCAAAGCTTCCCTCTCCCTTTAAGGCATTGCAGATCGGACCGGTATGGCGGGCTGACAGACCCCAGAGGGGAAGATACCGTCAGTTTTATCAGTGTGATATCGATATTTTGGGAGAGCCTTCCAATCTGGCAGAGATCGAGCTGATCCTTGCCACCACTACAACACTTGGGAAGCTGGGCTTTCGCGGTTTTGAGATCCGCATCAATGAGCGACGGATCCTGAAGGCCATGGCAGCCTGCTGCGGATTTCCGGAAGAAAAATATGACAGCATTTTTATCACGCTGGATAAGATGGATAAGATCGGACGAGAGGGTGTTAAAAAGGAGCTTTTGGAGAGTGGCTTTGCACCGCCCTCGGTAGAGCGTTATATGGGGCTGTTTGCAGGTGTTTTGGAGAGACCGGAAGGCTTTGACTGGCTGATGAAGGAGCTGGAGGCGTATCTGGAGGAGGGTGTCAAAGACAGCCTTCTGGAAATTATTACCAGTGTGAAAGCAGTAAAAACTGCAGATTTTAATATTGTATTTGATCCTACTTTGGTACGGGGGATGTCCTATTACACCGGACCCATTTTTGAGATCGCCATGCCGGAATTCGGCGCAAGCTGCGGCGGCGGCGGACGGTATGACAGAATGATCGGTCAATTTACCGGGCAGAACGTGCCTGCCTGCGGTTTTTCCATCGGATTTGAACGTATCGTTCTGCTTTTGCTGGAGCAGGGCTATCAGATCCCGGGAGCCGGTAAAAAGACAGCGTGGCTGATTGAGAAGGGAATGGACACAAAAAGGCTGAGCGAGATTATGAAAGAGGCTCAGGAGAGCAGAGATGCGGGAGAGCACATTCTGATCGCACGCATGAATAAGAACAAGAAATTCCAGAAGGAGCAGCTGCAAAAGGAAGGCTATGATACGTTTCTGGAATTCTATCATCATCCGTTAAACTAAGTGGGAGGATCATATGGCTGAATCAATGAAAGGTTTAAAAAGAACCCATCGCTGTGGGGAACTCTCTCTTTCCAATGTGGGAGAGTCCGTGACCGCTATGGGTTGGGTACAAAAGCAGAGGAATAAGGGCGGTATTATTTTCGTGGATTTGCGGGATCGTTCCGGATTGCTGCAGATTATTTTTGAAGAAAGTGATATAGGAGAGGGCTTTGCCAAGGCGGAAAAGCTGAGGAGTGAATTCGTCATTGCGGTTGTGGGAAGAGTGGAGAAACGCTCCGGTGCCGTCAATGAGAATCTTGCCACGGGAGCCATCGAGATAAGGGCCACACAGCTTCGGATCCTTTCGGAGGCGGAAACGCCGCCGTTTCCCATCGAAGCGGATTCCAAAACCAAGGAGGAGCTGCGGCTCAAATACAGATATCTGGATCTGCGCCGACCCGACCTGCAAAGGAATCTGATTCTTCGAAGCAACATCACCTCCAAGGTCAGGGAGTTTTTGACAAAGGAAGGCTTTCTGGAGATTGAGACTCCCATCCTGCAGAAGTCCACACCGGAGGGGGCCAGAGACTATCTTGTTCCAAGCCGTGTGCATCCCGGCTCCTTTTATGCACTGCCTCAATCACCGCAGCTGTTTAAGCAGCTGCTGATGTGTGCCGGCTATGACAGATACTTCCAGATCGCAAAATGCTTTCGTGACGAGGATTTGAGGGCGGACAGACAGCCGGAGTTTACACAGATTGATATGGAGCTGTCCTTCGTGGACGTGGAGGATGTGATCGACGTCAATGAACGACTGCTGCAGTATGTCTGTCGGGAAGCCGTTGGATTGGAGGTACCGCTGCCGATCCCAAGGATCACCTGGCAGGAGGCCATGGATCGTTACGGCAGCGATAAGCCGGATACGAGATTTGAGATGGAGCTGACAGATGTTTCCGAAACGGTGGCAGGCTGCGGCTTTGCCGTGTTTGCTTCTGCGTTGGAGAGCGGTGGCAGCGTCCGCGGCATCAATGCCAAGGGACAGGCAGAGATGCCGAGAAAAAAGATCGATTCCCTGGTGGAATTTGCCAAAGGATACGGAGCCAGGGGGCTGGCTTATCTGGCAGTACTGCCGGATGGAAGCTATAAATCCTCCTTTGCTAAATTTATGACGGAAGAGGAGCTGGATCGTCTTGTGGACGCCATGAAGGGTCAGCCCGGGGATCTGTTGTTATTTGCTGCTGACAAAAAGAAGATTGTATACAGTGTTCTGGGAGCACTTCGTCTGGAACTTGCCGGACAGATGGGACTTTTGGATGACAATGTGTTTCATTTCCTGTGGGTAACGGATTTTCCGCTGCTTGAATGGGATGAGGAGGAAAATCGGTATACGGCTATGCACCATCCCTTCACTATGCCTGCGGATGAGGATCTTGCATTTCTTACCGAAGATCCCGGAAGAGTGCGGGCCAAGGCTTACGATATCGTGCTCAACGGTACGGAGCTGGGAGGCGGAAGTGTGCGTATTTTCCAGAGTGATGTACAGGAAAAGATGTTTGAGGTGCTTGGTTTTACAAAAGAAGAGGCGTATCAGCGGTTTGGATTTCTGCTGAACGCCTTCCGGTACGGTGTGCCGCCCCACGCGGGTCTGGCTTACGGATTGGACAGATTGGTGATGCTTCTTGTAAAAGCCGAGAGTATCAGAGAGGTGATCGCATTTCCAAAGGTGAAGGATGCCTCCTGCCTGATGACAAATGCGCCCGATATTGTGGATGCAGATCAGCTGGAGGAATTGGGGATCACCCTAAAGAAATGCTGATGAAATCAGCATTTCCTTAGAACACCCGTTGGATGCAGCGGACCGGGGGTGTGACTGAGGATTTCCCGTCGGATCATCATGATTTGTCTGTGAACAGAATAACAAAACAGGGAGACGACAATGAAAGAATTCTCGGGTAAAAGCGTTGTGGCCGGTGTGGCTATCGGCAGGATCCATATCTTCAGAAAACAGGAATATGTACTGGGAAAACGAAGTATTGAGGACACGGAGAGGGAAGTGACAAGATTCCGTGATGCCTGTGAAGAGGCCAAACAGCAGCTGGCACAGATCTATGCTGCGGCACTGAAAGATGTGGGGGAAGAACATGCCTCTATTTTCTCAGTGCATCAAATGATGCTGGAGGATCCGGATTATCTGGAAGCGGTGGAAACCCTGATTCGCCGGGAGAAGGTGAATGGGGAATACG
This sequence comes from Lachnospiraceae bacterium, assembly GCA_017396675.1. Lineage (GTDB taxonomy): Bacteria > Bacillota > Clostridia > Lachnospirales > Lachnospiraceae > SFDP01. Next base: position 12,005 of record JAFQLB010000045.1, on the reverse strand, counting down.
CGGTGACTATGACGGGAAAACGCTTTGCGGAGCTCTTTTCCGGTATGGAGGATGCGTATTTTCAGGCAAGAAGTGCTGATATTCTCGATATTTCCAATCGCGTAATCAGAATTCTGGCGGGGATCAGAGAGAGTGGGATCCGCTCCGAAGACCCCGTTATCGTGGTGGCAGATGATCTCACGCCCAGTGAGACGGTGCAGATGGACAAATCCCGAATCCTGGCATTTGTAACCAGATACGGTTCCGGCAATTCCCATACCGCCATTCTGGCAAGAACCATGAATCTGCCGTCCCTTGTAAATACGAATATTGAGCTTTTGGAGGAATACCATGGGAAAATGGCCGTGGTGGACAGCTTCCACAACAGGCTGATATTGGATCCGGATGATGCCACTCTGGAGGAGCAGAGAAAATCACTGGAAAGCTGGCGCAGGGAACTGGCTCTGCTGAGTGAATTAAAGGGCAGGGAGAATGTGACAAGGGACGGACGAAGGATCGATATCTATGCAAATATCGGCAATGCGGCCGATCTGCCCCGGGTGCTGGAATGCGATGCCGGCGGAATCGGTCTCTACAGGAGCGAGTTTGTCTATCTTGGCAGTCAGGACTATCCCACCGAGGAGGAACAGTTTGTTGCTTATAAGACGGTGGTGGAAGGGATGAAGGGAAAAAAGGTCATCATTCGTACACTGGATATCGGAGCGGATAAACAGGCCCATTATTTCGGGCTGCCCAAGGAGGAAAATCCTGCCATGGGACTGCGTGCCATCCGTATCTGTTTAAGCAGGACAGATGTGTTTAAGACACAGCTTCGTGCCATTTTCAGAGCCTCAGCCTTCGGAACCTGTTCCGTTATGTTTCCCATGATTATTTCCCTTTGGGAGATCAGAAGGATCAGGGAGATCGTGGAAGAGGTGAAGGCGGAGCTGAGAGCGGAGGATATCCCCTTTGGTTCGGTGGAGCTTGGCATTATGATAGAGACGCCGGCTGCCGTTATGATGAGTGATGAACTGGCCAAAGAAGTGGATTTCTTCAGCATCGGAACCAATGATCTGACCCAGTATACACTGGCAATCGATCGGCAGAATGAAAGTCTGGAGGTGTTCTATGACGCACATCATCCGGCAGTGCTTAGGATGATTCAAAAGACGGTGGAGAACGGTCACAAAAACGGCATTTGGGTAGGAATCTGCGGGGAGCTGGCAGGAGATCCGGAGTTGACGGAGACCTTTCTTGCTATGGGAGTGGATGAATTGTCTGTTTCTCCCGCATATGTACTGCCTCTGCGTAAAAGAGTAAGGGAGCTGTAAGCAGGTAAGAGTACCGTTTAAGAGACAATATACTTAAAAGAGGAACGATAAACAGTCTGCAAAGGGAGAGGAGACAAAGTATGAGGATAATCAAAACGAAAGACTACGATGACATGAGCAGGAAGGCAGCGGCCATCATTGCTGCCCAGGTGGTATTTAAGCCGGATTGCGTATTGGGACTGGCTACCGGATCCACCCCCATCGGCACCTATGAGAATCTGGTAAAAGCGTACCAAAACGGAGACCTGGATTTTTCCCGTGTAAAGAGTGTCAATCTTGACGAATACCGGGGATTGCCCAAAGAGAATGATCAGTCCTATTATTATTTTATGCAGGATCATTTGTTCCGTCATGTGAATATTGATCCGGGCAATACCTACCTGCCGGACGGAACAGATGCAGACAGTGACAAAGCCTGCAGAGAGTATGAAGCCATCATCAGTGGTCTGGGAGGACAGGATCTGCAGCTGCTGGGTCTGGGTCATAACGGTCATATCGGATTTAACGAGCCAAATGATGTATTTGATAAGGTAACACATTGTGTGGATCTGACGGAAAGAACCATAGAAGCCAATAAGAGATTTTTTGCCAGTGCAGAGGAAGTTCCCAGACAGGCGTATACCATGGGTATCGGTACCATTATGCAGGCGAAAAAGATTCTGGTGGTGGTCAGCGGAAAGGATAAGGCGCAGATTGTAAAGGACGCCTTCTTCGGACCGGTTACGCCCAGAGTACCGGCATCCATTCTGCAGATGCATCCGGATGTTACGGTTGTGGCGGATGCGGATGCATTGTCTCTGGTCTGAGAAAGCCGGTTTTTGGCAGGACATCTGTCAGACGGGTCAAAAAAAGGATTGTTGTATTTTACAACAGTCCTTTTTTGGTGTATGATAGACGAAGAGTTAACATATCACAGGCAAGCAGGCGGTGCAGGAATGGATTGCAAGCAGACGGAGAAAATGATTCCCGTATTTTTGGCAGGTCAGATGGACAGAAAACCCCTGAAGGAGTTTCTGGAGCACATGGACAGCTGTCCCCAATGTATGGAAGAATTGAATATTCAATATCTGGTGATGGTGGGAACGTCTCTCCTGGAGGAGGGTGTCAGTTTCGACCTTCAGAAGGAAATGCACAGGATGCTGGAGGAAAACAGAGGAAAGCTGCGAAAAAGGGGAAATCGGCTTGCTGTGCTATTGTATATTCTGGAAGTGGGAGCCATTCTGGCGATTTTGATTTTTTTGGTGATGGTGATATTTTGATGGAAAATAAACTTGTACTGATTGACGGACACAGCATTCTCAACAGAGCGTTTTACGGCGTTCCGGACCTGACCAATTCGGAGGGACTGCATACCAATGCCGTCTATGGCTTTTTGAATATAATGTTTAAGATCATAGAAGAAGAAAAACCCTCCTATCTGGCAGTGGCATTTGATGTGAAGGCGCCTACCTTCCGCCATACGCTGTATGCCGATTACAAAGGAACCAGAAAGCCTATGCCGGAGGAGCTGCGCATGCAGGTGCCGGTAATGAAAGAGCTTCTGACGGCCATGGGCATTTTGATTATGGAACAGCCCGGTCTGGAGGCTGATGATATACTCGGAACCTTTGCAAAGAGAGGGGAAGAGGAAGGACTGGAAGTGACCCTCGTATCCGGAGATCGGGATCTTCTGCAGATTGCCGGCCAACATATCAAAATCCGGATTCCCAAGACAAAGGGCGGCAGAACGGAGATCGAAGATTATTATGCAGAGGATGTGCAGCGCGTCTATCAGGTAACTCCCCGGCAGTTTGTGGATCTGAAGGCGTTAATGGGAGATGCTTCCGACAATATACCGGGAGTCCCAAAGGTAGGAGAAAAAACAGCCACGCAGCTGATGGTTGCCTATGGCTCTCTGGAGAATATCTATGCCCATGTAGATGAGATTTCCAAAAAGAGTATCCGTGAGTCTCTGACAGAGCATGAAGATCTGGCACGATTGAGCAGAACTCTGGCTGCCATAGAGACCGACGCACAGATTCCTTACAAACTGAAGGATGCAAAATACGGGAATCCGTTTACCAAGGAAGCCTATGTGATCTGCAGGAAACTGGAGTTTAAGAACCTTCTTGGCAGATTTGAAGCAGATGGCGTTTGTGCCCATGAGAAAAAGGACAGCTTTCGATATGTCAAACAGCTGCGGGAGACAGAAGCAATCTTTAAGACTGCAATAGAGAAAAAAGCAGCGGCTTTTTATATTCTGAAGGATGATTTGGCAGAGAAGGGCTTTATTGCCCTTGCATTAGCTCTTTCGGAGGATGAGATCTATGTCTTTCCGGCGGAAGGGGATCTGACCGTGGAGTATCTTGGAGAGAAGCTGTCCGGGCTATACGGCCGTTGCAGGCTCATCACCTTCGGGATCAAGGGGCAGTATGAATATTTAAAGGCAGAGGAATACAGGGATGTGTTTGATATTCTGATCGGCGCCTACCTGTTGAATCCTTTGAAAAACGACTATACGGCGGCAGATATTGCCGGCGAGCATCTGGAGCTTCTGATTCCGGAGGCCTCCCGCCTTTTCGGAAAGGATTCTCCGGGTAGAGCCCTGAGAGAGAAACCGGACGCTTTTTTGGAGTACGCCGGATTTGTTGTGTATACGGCCTTAAAGGCAGAGCCCGTACTCTTGGGAAAATTACGGCAGACGGGAATGGAGGAGCTGTTTACCTCCATTGAAATGCCCCTTTCCTACGTGTTGTATTCCATGGAGAGAGAAGGGGTCAGAGTCAACAGACCGGAATTGATGGAATACGGCAGTCGGCTGGCTGTAAGGATAGGAGAGCTGGAGGCAAGCATCTATGAAAAGGCCGGTCTTAGGTTTAACATCAATTCTCCGAAACAGCTGGGAGAGGTTCTGTTTGAGAAACTTGGACTCCCCGGCGGCAAGAAGACCAAAACGGGGTATTCCACTGCAGCCGATGTATTGGAAAAGCTGTCTGGTGAGTATGAGATTGTAAAGGATATCCTGGAATACCGTACCGTTGCCAAGCTGAAGTCGACCTATGCGGACGGGCTGGCAGCCTGTATTCAGGAGGACGGTAAGATTCATACAACCTTCAATCAGACCATTACCGCAACAGGCAGGATCAGCTCCACGGAACCGAATCTGCAGAACATACCGATGCGTATGGAACTGGGAAGACTGATCAGGAAGGTTTTTGTACCGGAGGAGGGGTATATTTTCGTAGACGCCGATTACTCCCAGATCGAGCTGCGGCTGTTGGCGCATATGTCTGGAGATGAGAAGCTGATCGCTTCCTACAAAAGCGATGCCGATATTCACAGGATTACGGCCTCCAAAGTATTTCATACCCCCATGGAGGAGGTCACCGATCTCCAGCGGAGAAATGCGAAGGCCGTAAATTTCGGTATTGTCTACGGTATCAGCTCCTTTGGCTTGAGCCAGGACTTAAGTATCACAAGAAAGGAAGCGGCAGAGTATATCGAGCAGTATTTTGCCGCATATCCCGGTGTCAAGGGCTTTCTGGAGGGGCTGGTGGCGGAAGGCAGGGAAAAAGGATATGTGACTACGCTGTTTGGCAGGAGGCGGCCCATACCCGAACTGTCCTCCGGTAATTTCGTGCAGCGTTCTTTCGGAGAGCGGGTGGCGATGAATTCTCCGCTTCAGGGAACTGCCGCGGATATTATGAAAATTGCCATGATCCGCGTATTTGAGCGTCTGCGCAGGGAAAAGCTGCGTTCCCGCCTGCTGCTTCAGGTGCATGACGAGCTGCTGATCGAAACACCGCCGGAAGAAGAAGCAAGCGTTCGCAGGATTCTGGAGGAGGAAATGAAAGGGGCAGCGGAGCTGAAGGTGACGTTGGAAACAGATATTCACTCCGGTGCCGACTGGTATGAGGCGAAATAGTGAAAGTAATAGGGATTACCGGAGGCGTCGGTGCGGGAAAATCAGAGATTCTTTCCTTCCTTGAAGGGGAGTATCGGTGTGTCGCCATAAGGGCGGATGATGTGGCCAATGGTCTGAAAAGGAAGGGCAGCGACTGTTATCACAGATTGACAGAGCTGCTGGGAAAAGGTATTCTGGCTGAGGACGGAGAGATTCATAACAAACGGATGGCGGAGAGGATCTTTTCCGATCCCGATCTTCTTTCTAAAGTCAATGGAATCGTGCATCCCGCAGTCAGAAAGGAACTCATCGAACAAGTGGAGCGTGCGCGCAGCTGCCGACTTTGGGATGCTGTTTTTATAGAAGCAGCACTTCTGATCGAGGCGGGGTACACAGACTTTTTGGATGAGCTTTGGTATATTGAAGCAGATACGGATTTGAGAACCTTGCGGCTGGAGGAATCCAGAGGATACAGTAGAGAAAAAACAAGAGATATTATGGCGCGGCAGCTGTCTGCAGAGGAATTTCGCCTCCATTGCGATCGGGTCATCGACAACAGCGGAGCCTTTGAGGACACAAAAGAACAGCTGAGAGTACAGCTGCGGCGATTACAGATAAGAGAAGGATAGTGGGGAAAAAAGAATGGAGATGTGGAAAACTTATTCGGGACAATCTGTATTCGGACTGGATATCGGAACACGAAGCATCGTGGGTACGGTGGGATACAAGGCCGGTGATCGGTTTATTATTGTGGCACAAAAGGTTAAAGAACACGAAACAAGAGCCATGCTGGACGGTCAGATCCATGATATCGAAAAGGTGGGTGCCGGAATTATGGAGGTAAAGGAGGCACTGGAGAAGGAGATCAATCGCCCCCTCACCGATGTTTGTATCGCTGCTGCCGGACGCGTACTGGAAACGGTAACGGCTCATGCCGAAGTGGAATATGAGGAAGACCACCGCGTGACGAAGGAGGATATTTTCAGCCTGAAGTCCATGGCGGTAGAAAACGCCTATACTTCGTTTCTGGAGAACAATACCTCCTCTCAGAAGTTTTATTGTGTGGGCAATTCCGTCATTGCCTACTATCTGAATGATTTCAAGATCGGCAATCTGGAGAATCATGGGGCAAGAAAAATTGCAGTGGATCTGATCGCTACGTTTCTGCCGGATGAAGTGGTGGACGGTCTGCATAAGTCTGTGGAGCTGGCCGGACTGCAGGTGGTAAACATGACATTGGAGCCCATTGCAGCCATTCAGGTGGCCATTCCGGAGCGCTTTCGTTTATTGAATATTGCTTTGGTGGATGTGGGCGCGGGAACCAGTGATATTTCCATTACAAAGGACGGGAGTATTGTTGCCTACGGCATGATTCCCATGGCGGGAGACAAACTGACGGAAGAAATTGCGTTGCACTGCCTGACGGATTTCTATACGGCGGAACAGATGAAGAAAGATATGCTTCTTTCGGATACGGTGGTGTATGAAGATATCATGGGTCTGAAGCAGACGATAGAAACCTCTCGTCTGGAAGAGATCATAGACCCCGTACTGGAAGATATGACAGATAAAATTGCCCGTCAGATCATGGCACTGAACGGAGATAAGGCGGTTAGTGCGGTATTTGTTGTAGGCGGCGGCGGCAAAGCAAAGGGATTTACGGAAAAGATATCCGCTAAGCTGGGAATTCTCGCAGAGCGGGTGGCTTTGCGGGGAGCCGATGTGATGCAGAGGATCGAATTTCCGGATGACAGCATACAGAAGGACTCATTGCTGGTCACTCCCATTGGTATTTGTTTGAATTTCTATGAACAGGACAATAATTTTATTTACGTTTCCTTCAACAACAGAAAGGTGAAGCTGTACGATAATAAGAACCTGACGGTAACGGATGCAGCCATACAGGCGCAGTTTCCAAGTGACGGTTTTTTTCCCAGGCGGGGCAGGGAATTGAATTTTACCGTCAACGGAGTACGGAAAATCGTGCGGGGCGAACCGGGAGAGGGAGCGGTGATCACCGTCAACGGAAAACCGGCCAATGTGCATACGGCCATTAAAAAGGATGATATTATAAAGGTGCAGGAATCCACAGCCGGAGCACCTGCCAGGATGGAGATTGGCAGGCTGGCGGAATTTAAGAGCACCATTGCCATCGAGATTGACGGTAAAAAGATGGTTTTGCCCAAGTTTGCCAGTGTGGGAGGCAGTCTGAAGTCGGAGTATTATGAGATTCAGGAACAGGATGATATCAGATTTCTGGATTACTATACACTGGCACAGATACTGGAGTTTCTGGATCTGGAGCAGGGGGAAGAACGGATTTATTTTGTAAATAACAAGCAGGCGGATCTGAATACGAAAGTATATGAGAATTTCAGCGTTCATTTCGTGGTTCAGAAGCTGGACTTCGAAGCCTATAAGGGTGAGACGCTGGTGGAAGAAACCAGATCATCGGAAGAAGAAGGCTATACTTTGGAGCTTCCGGAGACTGTTGGCCTGAAGGAGGATGACGGGGACAGCAAAGCAGCTGACGCTGTTACGGTGGTGGTAAACGGAGAAGCCGTAGCCATGCAGGGCAAGGAGGAATATATTTTTGTAGATGTCTTTGATTTCATCTCTTTTGATTTATCCAAGCCTCAAGGAGCCATCGTCACCACGCTGAACGGTCATCCGGCTCAGTTCATGGAGCCCTTGCAGGAGGGAGATGAATTGGAGATCTACTGGAGAACTTAGGAGAGGTTGGAGGACAGAATGAATTTATGCAGTATTGCCAGCGGAAGCAGCGGCAATTGTATCTATGTGGGTACCCAGGCCACACATATTCTGCTGGATGTGGGAATCAGTGGGAAACGGACAGAGAACGGATTGAACAACATAGGGCTTTCCTGTAAGGACATAGACGGAATTTTGATTACTCATGAGCACTCCGACCACATCTGCGGCCTGGGAGTTTTGGCCAGGCGTTATCAGATTCCCATTTATGCCACCCCGGGAACCATTGCGGCCATCCGTACCGCACCCGGAATGGGTGAGATCGATGCCTCCTTGTTTGTACCGGTGGAAGCAGATACCTCTTTTACGGTGAAGGATATGATTGTAAAACCCATGCGGATTTCCCATGATGCCAGAGAGCCGGTGGCCTATTGTATCCGGCACGGAAACAGGAAAATCGGTATTGCAACGGACATGGGAACCTACAATCGATATACGGTAGAATGTCTGAAGGGCATGGATCTCTTGTTTTTGGAAGCCAATCATGATGTGAATATGCTGCAGGTAGGACCCTATCCGTATGCGTTAAAGCAGCGTATTCTGGGAGAGAGGGGACATCTTTCCAATGAAACATCGGGAAGACTGCTGCGGGAGCTTTTGCATGATAACCTCCAGGCAGTGGTTTTGGGGCATTTGAGTAAGGACAATAATTTGCCGGAGCTGGCATATGAAACGGTGCGGGTGGAGCTGTCCATGGGAGAAGGCGAGTACAGGGGCAATGAATTTCCTATTTATGTGGCAAGCCGTTCCAAGGCATCACCCATGATCCGTATTGCATAGAGAAGAGAGGAAAGGAATATGAAAAAAACAATTATTACCGTGGTGGGTCACGATACGGTAGGGATTATTGCGAAGGTATGCACCTATCTGGCAGAGAATCAGATCAATATTCTGGATATTTCCCAGACCATTGTTCAGGGATATTTTAATATGATGATGATCGTGGATCGCAAGCTGAGTCCGAAAAGCTTTGCGGAGACAGCTGATGAGCTGGAAAGGCTGGGGGAGGAGATCGGTGTGATCATCAAGTGTCAGCGGGAAGATATTTTTAAAAGTATGCACAGATTATAATTCGGAGTAAATACCATGTTGGATATATTTGAGATCAGAGAAACGAATCAGATGATTGAAAAGGAAAACCTGGACGTACGTACCATCACATTGGGCATCAGTCTTCTGGACTGTGTGGATTCCGATTTGGAGACTACAAGACGAAAGGTATTCCGCAAAATCTACGAAGCTTCCAAAAATCTGGTGAACGTGGGAGAGGAAATTGCCAGAGAATACGGGATCCCCATTGTGAATAAAAGGATTTCCGTTACGCCTATGGCCTTTGTGGGGGCCTCCTGCTGCAGATGTGAGGAGGACTTTATCAGCCTGGCGTTAACACTGGATGAAGCGGCAGAGCGGGCGGGAGTGAACTTTATCGGAGGATATTCTGCCCTGGTGAGTAAGGGAATGACAGCTGCCGATGAACTGTTGATTCGCTCCGTTCCGGGAGCTCTGGCAAGGACGGAACGGGTGTGCAGCTCCGTCAACCTGGGTTCCACCAGAACGGGAATCAATATGGATGGTGTAAAGCTGATGGGGGAAGTGATCCGTCAGACGGCAGAGAATACAAAAGACAGAGATTCCCTTGGCTGTGCCAAGCTGGTTGTGTTCTGCAATGCACCGGATGACAATCCCTTTATGGCAGGAGCCTTTCACGGAGTAACAGAGGCGGAGTATATTATCAATGTGGGAGTCAGCGGCCCCGGTGTGGTCAAGAAAGCCTTGGAGAAGGTTCGCGGAGAGAATTTTGAAGTGCTTTGTGAAACCATCAAAAAAACGGCCTTTAAGGTGACCAGAGTGGGGCAGCTGGTGGCCAGAGAGGCCTCCCGAAGACTGAATATTCCTTTTGGTATCGTGGATTTGTCGCTGGCGCCTACCCCCGCCATAGGAGATTCCGTGGCCGATATTCTATGTGAAATGGGTCTGGAATATGCGGGAGCACCGGGAACTACGGCGGCATTGGCCTTACTTAACGACCAGGTGAAAAAGGGAGGTGTCATGGCCTCCTCCTATGTTGGAGGCTTAAGCGGTGCATTCATTCCTGTCAGTGAAGATCAGGGGATGATCAATGCGGTGAAGGCAGGAGCCTTGACATTGGAGAAGCTGGAGGCCATGACCTGTGTCTGCTCCGTAGGATTGGATATGATCGCTATACCGGGAGATACAAAGGCTTCCACCATATCCGGTATGATTGCGGATGAATTGGCCATCGGTATGATCAATCAGAAAACCACCGCCGTAAGGATCATCCCGGTGATCGGAAAAGGAGTGGGAGAGATGGTGGAATTCGGGGGCCTCTTGGGGTATGCACCGATCATGCCTGTGAATCCTTTTTCCTGTGACGGATTTATCGGAAGAGGAGGCAGAATTCCTGCTCCCATCCATAGCTTTAAAAACTGATACGAACAGATAATTTACGAAGGAAGGTAAACTGACATGAAGTGTAGAAGAACCGCAATTGAGGCAGAAGTGGAGCAGTACGAATATGGGAAAGGTCTGGAGGATGGCGTAGAGCTTTGGGCGGACGTGGTCACCAAGGGTTGGATCGTGACGGATTTCCTGATCAAGATCAAAAGAGAGGACGGAAGCATCGTATGTCCCTATATCATACACAGGAGGGGACGTACCTTTATCGGTGAGGGTGATTACATCATCATAGACAAAGACGGAACGAAACATGTCTGCGGTGCGGATAAGATCCATCAGAGATATCAGAAGGTGGAAGAGGAGTGATGTAGAAGTGCAAAGAATCCCTGCTGCTGTCTGGAGGTAAGGATAAAAAACATTCTGGAAGAACAAAGTCGGCTGGCATGGCTTCCATCGAATACAGGGAGGATTGGTCGTATCCCTCCACGCTCAAGGCGCGTACAGACATTCTTGTCTGGCGCGCCTTTGCAGTACCTCTGTGTACGGCAAGGGCTGACTCCTTCCCTGTATCCGATACCAGCATAAATGGTTAACCTATGAAGGAGAATGGAACAGGAACTCCGCATTGTATCAGGAAATTACACCGCAGGAATTTTAGATGTATTTTTGGAACACGGAATTACATTTGATGGTGTTATAGGAGTATCTGCGGGAGCAATTCATGGTGTGTCCTATATTTCAAAGCAAAAAGGAAGAAGCTTGCGTTATTATAAAAAATATGGCAATGATCCGAGGTTTATGGGATTACGCAGTTGGCTTAAGACAGGAGACTACATCGGTGTAGACTTTTGTTATCATGAACTTCCGGAAAAGCTGGATGTATATGATAACGAGGCTTTTATGTCTTCAGAAACAAAGTTCTACGCTGTCTGTACAGATGTCGAAAGAGGAAAACCGGTGTATCATCATTTTGCCGACATGTACAAAGAGATTGACTATCTTCGTGCATCTGCATCGTTGCCTTATTTTTCAAGATTAGTAGAATAGGAAGATTGGAAAACAATCCAGAAAAGACGCAGGAGATTTATGATGTAGGATACCGGGACGGATTGAAAATGATAGAAAACATCAAGGCTTTTTTGGCTGTATAGCGGGAAGAAAAAAAGATGTGCCATACATGTTTCGAGCGTATTTGTAAAAATGCAGAAAACGGACTGCAGAACAAATAACAAAGATTTATTGGGAGAGATGCTATGAGTAAGTATTACATGTCGGAGAAAATACAAATTGAAACAGTAGGAAATGTAATTGAATTACTTATATTTCGTCCTACTATAAATGCAAAAAATAAAGCAAATACACCGGGAATTTTATGGATCCATGGTGGAGGCTATGTAACCGGAATGGCAAAAATGATATATATATCCAGAGCAATTGCTCTTGTTAAAAAGTATGGTGCCGTAGTTGTCACACCGGAATATAGGCTTTCAAAAGAAGCGCCTTATCCCGCAGCATTACACGATTGTTATGCTGCTTTAAAGTATTTAAAAGAGCATTCGGAAGAACTGGGCATAAACAGCAGCCAGATTATGGTTGGCGGTGAAAGTGCCGGTGGTGGTCTT
>JAFQLB010000004.1 GCA_017396675.1 Lachnospiraceae bacterium | reverse complement strand
GCATATCCTAACATTGTTCAAGGTCGTTGGTTGTGAACGAGTATTTGGACGAACTGATATGTCACAGATTTTAGGCATCACGGTTTCGCCTGCCGGTGAGATTATCAGAAAATTAAAGACGGAAGAATTGATTACACCTGTCAGCGGTTACGGAAAAGGTAACAGAAAAAGATAATGCTCGTTATTAGCCATACAGCCGATAACGGGCATTCGATTAAGCATATACAAGTTCGGTCAATCTGATAATTGCCGTCATCCGGCAAAACTAGGTTTGGGATGAAATAATCACCCTCTTGGCGATATGTACCGATCATTCGTTACAGCCGCAGGGCTGTCACATTTCCAAAAAGCCCGCCACGCTGATAATGCACGGGTCGGTCACAGAGGACTCCAGAAAGTCCTTGTCCCCTGTCAGAAACAGACCTGCGTGGGCGTTCAGCGCAGCGCGAAGGATGGGTCTATCCTTGGGGTCTCTGACCATACTCTCAGCCCGAAGCTCCTCTCCCGGCGTCGAAACGACACGAATGTAGGCAAGAGTGTGAAAGAGAAACGCTTCCAATTCGGTCAATCGGTCAGGGAATTTTTCGCGAAATTTCCGCCGTAGTTCATCCACGACATAATCACAGACCACCGGCTCATACGGTGGGTGCAGTGATTTGAAAAACGCCTGTGCCGCTCTGCCTTTTGGAAAAAGCGCAGCGGAGATGATGATGTTGGTATCGAGCATCACCTTCATTCGACATCCTCCTTACGGCGGGATTCCGTGATCCACTCAGCAACATCTTCCTCAGACGTCAGTTTTACAGCGGCAGCCTGCCCTTGCATCTGCTCCTGAAACCGCTGCATGGCATATACAGCGGAATTGATTACACGGACAACTCCGTTTTCCACGACAAAAGTCACACGGTCGCCGGTGGAAATGCCCAGCACTGCACGGATATTTTTCGGGATCGTCACCTGTCCTTTGGACATAACTCTTGCATCATTTACTAGAATATTTTCTGGCATTGATATGACCTCCAATCTAAAAGGTAGGGAAGTAGGAAATTCCTACTCCCATTATATGCAATATACCGGAGAATATCAAGCAGTGCCATAATTTTCTTTTTCTTTCCCATACCGGGCAGCCTTTCTATCATCCCTTCACTCCGCCGGACGTAAGTCCTGCCACCAAGTGCTTCTCAATAGCCAAAAAGAGGATGACCACGGGAATCGTAGCAAACAAGGATGTGGCAAACAGATACTGCCATTGGATAAAGTTAAAGCCGTAAAATACATTGATGCCTACAGTGATGGGTTTGAATGCATCCGTAGAAATCAGGGTCAGAGCGATGGTATATTCATTCCAGGCATTGATAAAAACAAAGATCAATGTAGTGATGATTCCGGGAGCGGCCATAGGAAGCAAAACCTTGATCAGAGCACCGACGGTATTACAGCCGTCGATTTTTGCAGCCTGTTCCATCTCCGGAGAAATGGAGATAAAGGTACCCCGAAGCAGCCAGATGGTGAATGCCTGATTGAAGGCGGCATTCAAAAGAATCAGTCCCAGAAGACTGTCATTCAGGTTAATGTTTACCATCAGCTTATAAATTCCCACCAAAAGAACAACAGGTGAGAACATCTGACTCATGATCACGGCACCCATAAAGATTCCCTTGCCCTTAAACTTCATGCGGGACAGGGCATAGGCGGCAGGAATACCACAGAGGATGGCCAGACATGTAGCTCCGCCTGCAATGATCAGGGAATTAATAAAATACCTGAAGATGGGGGCGGCAGACCATATGTCTACAAAATTGCTCCATTGCCATGCTTGGGGAAAGATATGGTCAATGGCATACATTTCGTTATTGGATTTCATGCCGGTAATAAACATAATAAAATACGGATAGAGAATTACCACGCAGAGGATGGTGACAAAGAGATAGAGAGCAACGGTTTGCCATGGTTTTCTTTTTGATATCATAGGGTTATTCCTCCTCCCTGCGCAGCGATAAAATCATATAAATACTGGCACAGAATGCAAGTATTACAAAACCGATCACGGAAACAGCGGCTGCGTGACCGCTTTTGCCGTCTGCAAATGAGAGCTGATACAAATAAGTAACCAACGTATGGGTCTGATCTGCAGGTGCGCCCTTGGAAATTGTCCATATGATCGGGAAAGAGTTAAATACGTAGATGATGTTCAATACCGTGGATACTGTCAGGTTAGGCCGCAGCAGCGGCAGAGTGATGCGAAACATCTTGTGCCAGAAAGAAGAACCATCCACTGCAGCGGCTTCGTACAGACTGTCGTCAATCCCTTGTAGACCGGACAGTATGCAAAAGGTAACAAAAGGGAAGGTAACAAAAATACCTACCCAGCATTCCCAGGCAAACATGGTCTGCGGAGTTGCCGTCCAGTTGACAAAAGAATCGATAAGCCCAAGCTTACGCAGCAGTACATTCAGAGAGCCGTAATCCGCATTGATAATATATTTCCAAATGACCGACTGGATGATCAGAGCGGTAGCCCAAGGGAAGATAACAACGGCACGGACAAATTTACGCCCCGCAAATTCCTGATTCAAGACCATGGCAATGATAAAGCCCAACAGCGTTGAGATGCCAACGACTGCGATGGTCCAGACAAATGTGTTCTGCAGAGTCGTCCAGAAGGCGGGTTCTTCAAAAACCTCCAGGTAGTTTGTAATGCCGTTCAGTCCCTTGATCTTACCGGTACGTCCTACTTCCGAAAAGGAGATCTGAAAAACCGTATAAATGGGAACGATGATCATAATCACCATCAGCAGGATACTGGGAAGCAGCCATACATAGGGCATGAAAGAGGCGGCGGCATTTTTTTTCTTTGATGCATTATTCTGTATCATAATTGCATCTCCTTACTTAATTTCAAAAAGCGAGGAGCCAAAACCATTTCGGCTCCTCGTTCCAATACTTTGCAATAATTGTATGTAGCTTTGGGATAATTATTCGGCAACGTCTGCCTGCAGATTATCCAGAGCGGTCTGAGCATCGATGGTACCGGTGCACACCTGCTGCTCCACATCGATGACGCCGTTTCTTACATCCATCCATTCAGCCTTCTGCATGGGATAGAACTCACAGTTGGGAAGAACGGCACAGAAGGTTGCGAAATATTCGCTGCTGCCGGTTACGTCAGATCCGCCTACAATATGATTTTCGGCGTTCTGAGCCAAATACTCGGAAGAATCCAGTGTTGCGGGAAGGAATCCCTCGAATACCATGTAATCGGAATAGGTCTCCTGCTCATAGAAAGCGTCAAAGAAAGCAGTGATGGCTGCTGTACGGGCTTCCTGATTCTCGGCCTCTTCATCCTTAAATACCATCAGCTGGTCGCACACACCCAGAGCAACCTGATTGCCCGGCAGGTCGGCTGCCACATAATTTACGGTAGAATCGGCAGCAACCATGTTCATGGGACCGATCATCATAGCCAGAGTTCCGGCGCTGAAGGCGTCCTGCAGAGGATAACGGGTATCTGTGAAAGGTGCGGAATTGCAGTAACCGGAATCGATCAGAGTCTTGATGAACTCAACGGCTTCTACATTCTCCGGACTGTTCAGAGCCCAATCTCCGTTGGCATCCACGTAACCGCCGCCGAAGTTCCAGCTGTAGTAAGAGAATGCCGCCTGTCCTTCGTCGGTGGAGATATCCAGACCCCAGGGAACGATATCGTCACCGAAGGTATCCTGAATGGCCTGACATGCTGTCAGAACCTCATCCCAGGTGGTGGGAGGATTCTCGATGCCTGCTTCTGCCAGCAGATCCACGTTGCAGAACAGAGCGCGGCAGGAAGCCAGGATGGGCAGAGCCCATACGGTGCCGTCAATGGAGTTGGATTCCCAGAAGCTGGGGATAAAGTTGGCCTGCAGCTCGGGAGAGGTATACTCCGTAGCCTGCATCAAAAGATCGTCGGCCACATAATCGGCAAAACCGCTGATATTCAGGATATCAGGCTGTTCGTTGGTAGAGATACGGGTGTTTACCACGGTGTAAATATCATTCCAGGAAACGATTTCAATGTTCAGGTCAATGTTGGAATTGGCGGCTTCAAAGTCGGATTCAAACTGGTTCCACCATTCCTGGGTGTAGTTACCGTACTGGGAGATGATGATATCCAGCGCAACGGGTTCTGCGCCTGCGGTCTCAGCGGGAGCTTCTTCGCCGGACTCGGCAGGTGCCTCTTCGGTGGTCTCAGCGGGAGCAGTTTCCTCAGCGGAGCCTCCGCCGCAGCCGGCCAAAGCGGATACTGTCATAGCCGCAGCCAGCAAAACAGATAAAACTTTTTTCTTCATATGATTCCTCCTTAAAAAAATTATGTGACGCCATTATAACAATATAGGCATTGTGCATAATAGGACACACATAAAATATAAAGTACATGGTAGATTTTGTCAATAATTATATGTAAGCTTCCAGACGGGAGGTGCTGCTTTGAATGGTTTGGATGGACTCTCTGGTCTGCTCCACGTATTCCATATTTTTTTCTGTCAGCTGATTGGTCTGCTCCGCACTGGAGCTGACCTCCTCTGAAAGGGCGGAAAGCTGCGTGATACTATCCATGATCTGCTGATTGGCATCGGATAGGTTTTCGATCTTCATATTGATCTCTTCGATGGTTTTGATCAGCTTCTTCATATTCAGACTCAGCCCTTCGAAAGCATCGGCGGCCACTTCAATCATATCATTCTGACTTGCGGCTGCGGCAACAGAAGAGTGAATCACGTCCACCACCTCTTTTGCATTTGCATTCAGCTGAGCAATAATCCCGGTGATGCTCTCGGTAGAGCGACGGGTTTCCTCTGCCAGCTGGCGGATCTGCTCCGCCACCACGGCAAAGCCGCGGCCGGCCTCTCCGGCCCGGGCACTCTCAATGGAGGCATTCAGAGCCAGAAGATTGGTCTGATTGGAGATATTCAGAATGATGGAGACGATGGCGGCCACTTCCTCCGTTCTTTGCTGCAGCCGCTCCATGGCAGCCGTAACCTGGACATTTGTCTGGGAAATCTGCCTGGACTGCTCCTGGAGGTTTTGCATCATCATAAGGTTTTGCTGTATTTCTTCGTTGGAGCCTGTGGCGATGGAGACCATTTCCTCGGAATATTCCTTGGCGTTATAGATGGCATCCTGAATATCCTGGGTCATGGTGGTCTGCTCCACAATATTTTCCGCTATTTTTTCTGTGGAACCGGAAATGATATGCATGCTTTCGGTGGTCTGTTCGGAGGCTCCGTACAGACGGTTGGCCATATCGGTTCCGATATCAGACTCTTCCTTTACCACATGGGAGATATTCAGAATTTCCTGCATCATCTGCGCCTGTTGACGGCTTTGCTCCTCCACCGTTCCCAGGGCATGGTCGCTGAACATCTTGGAAAGGCGGCTGATGATAAACAGCATGACAAATACGGCGAAGGTCATGATGACATTGCACAGACCGTTGCTGTCTCCTTCCACAACGTGGGTAGTGACACGGACAATCTGCCCGCCGATGTAGAGCAGTACATAAAGAATAAAGGTTATGGTGTAGGATCTGCTGTCATAATACAGGATGGAGACGCCCAGCACACCGATCAGTGCCAGACCCAGGAAATTGGCGGAGGTGGTCATCATGTAATACCAGAAGGCGATCCCCACCTCGATGGTAATACAGTATTTCAGAAGTCCGGTGGCCCGATTTTTCAGAAAGAGAACTGTATCAAGCAGAAAAAACAGAATCAGAGCACCCAGTGTGAAAGGAGCTGTGGATTCCGGGAAAAGACCGTCGGAAACAAGCATGGACTGATAGACAATAAGGACGGAAAAAAGAATACACGCAGCCAGTAAAAAGACACGATTGACTCGTTTGCAGCGTTCCACGGGGTCATTATAAAGATATTGCTTCATGAGAAAACTCCTTTCATTTGTTACAGTGTTACAGCTTTACAAGATAGTTGCCGTCTACTCTGACCCCTTCCTTTACAACAATGAAAGCGTTGGGATCGTATTTGCGTATGATCTCTTTCAGATGTCCGACCTCATATTTGGAGGCCAGAATATACAGAACCTCCGAGGTCTCATGGGTGTAGGCGCCCATGGAAGTCCATTTGGTGATTCCTCTTCCCAGTTCATTGAAAATCTCGTTTTCCATTTCGGGACAGCATTTTTTTGTAATGATATTCACTTCCATATTAATGTTCTGTGTGTGCACCTTATCCACGGCAAAGGAAGATGCAGAGGAATAGATCAGGGAATAGATCACCGTAGGAACATCAAACAGCAGGAGAAATACACTGTAGAGGACAAGGTTGACAATAAGACTGATCCTGCCTACGCTGAAATCCTTCTTCCATTTGATCAGCATGATCCCCACAATATCCATACCGCCGCCGGAGCTTCCCATTTTCAGAGTTGTACCCGTTCCGAAGCCGGTAATGATCCCGGCGATGATACAGGTGGCCAGAACATCGTCCGGCAGAAGGGAGGTTTCCGGTATGGGAATGACAGAAATCATAATGGTATACCAGGTGACGCAGATCAGAGTCTTGAACAGAAACCAGCGTCCCACCTGTTTGTAGGCAATGATAAAAATGGGGATATTGATAATATAATAAATGATACCGGCAATATCAAAATGCGCCGGGAAATTCAGATACTCCACAAGCAGGGTACGAAGGAGCTGACAAAAGCCCATGATACCGCCCGTATACAGCCCCGAGGGAACGATGAAAAGATTGAGGGAAAGAGCGGCAAAGGAAGTTCCTGCCAGTGCCCAGAGTAACCGGCGCAGCCGCCGTATCATTTCGGTTTTGGGGGTGGAGAGTATGGTTCGCATAAATCCTCCTGCACTTTGAAAGTCTGTCTGTATTTTAGGAAATTACAGCAATCGGTTATGATAAAACTGTAGTTATTATATAATAAGAAAATACAATAATAAAGCAGAATCTTAACAAATCTTTTATAATTGTGTCCAAGAATTCATAGGAATAGTATTGATTTATGGAGATATCCTATTTTATAATATAGCTTACGATGCCTGGAGAAACGGTAGAGGTATTGGAGAATGAGAGGGAAACATGGATAATAATACGAATTCTTTTGACGGTGGAGGCAATCGTCAAAACAATAATAACAACGGTCAGGGCGGATCGGGTAATTCCGGCCAGTCCCCCAGAAAGCAGAATCTGCTGCTGCTGTTGATAGCATCTCTGGTTACATTGGTTTTTATGAGCTATTTTATGAAAACCTTGAATGGAGCCACTTCCAAGGAGATTCCCTACGATGAATTTGTGGGGATGCTTGAGGAAGGACAGATAGAGAGCGTCTACATCACCTCGGATCGGATCGAGATCATCAGAAAGCAGCCGGAGGAAAGCGGCGACGGAACGGGAGCCTTTGTTCCCGATATTACGTATTACACGGGAAGGGCAGAGGAGGATGATGCGCTGACAGAAAGATTGCTGGCGGCAGAGGTGGAGATCAATCCGGAGATTCCGGACAGCTCCGGAATGATTATGTCATTTCTTCTGACCTATATCTTCCCGATTTTGTTTTTGTGGTTTATTTTGAGCTTTGCCATGCGCAAAATGGGCGGCGGAGGTGGGCCGCTGGGTGTGGGAAAGAGCAATGCAAAGGTTTATGTTCAAAAGGAGACAGGCGTTACCTTCCAGGATGTGGCCGGAGAGGATGAGGCCAAGGAATCTTTGCAGGAGGTAGTGGATTTCCTGCATAACCCCGGCAAATACGTACAGATCGGTGCCAAGCTGCCAAAGGGTGCCCTGCTGGTGGGTCCTCCGGGAACAGGTAAGACACTGCTGGCCAAAGCGGTAGCGGGAGAGGCGCATGTACCCTTCTTTTCCCTGACCGGTTCCGATTTTATTGAATTGTACGTGGGCGTTGGAGCTTCCAGGGTCAGAGATCTGTTCCGGGAAGCCACAAAGAATACTCCCTGTATTATTTTTATAGATGAGATCGACGCCATCGGAAGAAGCCGTGATTCCAAGTACGGAGGAGGCAATGAGGAAAGAGAACAGACGCTGAATCAGCTGCTTTCCGAGATGGACGGCTTCGATTCTTCCAAGGGTGTACTGATTCTGGGAGCCACCAACCGGCCGGAGATTCTGGATAAGGCACTGCTGCGTCCGGGACGGTTCGACCGGAGAATTATCGTGGATAAGCCGGATCTCAGAGGGCGTGTGGAGATCTTAAAGGTACATGCCAAGGATGTAAAAATGGATGAAACGGTGGATTTTGATGCCATTGCACTGGCTACCAGCGGCGCCGTGGGCTCCGACCTGGCCAATATGATCAACGAGGCTGCCATTAATGCGGTAAAAGAGGGTCGGGAATATGTCAGCCAGAAGGATCTGTTCGACGCGGTGGAGCAGGTGCTGGTGGGCAAGGAGAAAAAGGATCGGATTATGAGCAAGGAAGAGCGCAGGATCGTGTCTTATCACGAGGTGGGGCATGCTCTCATCAGTGCCTTGCAGAAGAATTCGGAGCCGGTGCAGAAGATTACCATTGTTCCCCGTACCATGGGAGCTCTGGGCTACGTTATGCATGTGCCGGAGGAGGAGAAGTATCTGAATACGGAAGCAGAGCTCCACGATATGATCGTCAGTGCTCTGGGCGGACGGGCGGCAGAGGAGCTGGTTTTCGACACAGTCACCACCGGTGCCGCCAACGATATAGAGAAGGTGACGGATATTGCCAGATCCATGGTGACCCAGTACGGAATGAGCAAGAAGTTCGGTCTGATGGGTCTTGCCACCGTCAGGAGTAAGTATTTGGACGGCACGGCGGCCTTAAACTGCAGCGATGTAACGGCAGCAGCCGTGGATGAAGAGGTGAGGCTGATTCTGGAGAAGAGCTACGAGGAGGCCAAGACCCTGCTGCGGGAAAACAGAGAGGTGATGGACCGTCTTGCGGAATACCTGATTGAAAAGGAAACCATCACGGGCAAAGAATTTATGAAGATTTTCCGTGAACTGAAAGGAATTCCGGAGCCGGAGGAAGAACAGGAGGAGAAAAAGGAAAACAAAGAACAGGCAGAAAAGCCGGGGGAAGAACAGGAGAAGATTTCGGAATCCGAAGAAGCACCGGAGTCGGAGGATAGGGACACAGTGGAAGAGGAAGCGAAAGCGGAGTCGGAAGAAACCTCCGGAGAAGACTTTTCCCAGGTGATGGATCAGGCCAGAGAGCAGGTATCTCCCGATCATGAAAGAAGAGGTGCTTACAGCCGGGCCGATATCGACAGGCTGTAAAGAGAAATAAAGCCTATGGAAGATAAATTCAACATTCAGGAAGAATTAAAAAAACTCCCGGACAAACCGGGAGTTTATATGATGCAGGATAAGAGAGATACCATTATTTATGTGGGAAAGGCCAGAATCCTGAAAAACAGAGTACGCTCCTATTTCCGGGAAGCTGCGGGACACGGTCCCAAAATTGCCAAAATGGTCAGTCAGGTGACCCGTTTCGAGTATATTGTGACGGATACGGAAATGGAAGCGCTGGTGCTGGAAAACAACCTGATCAAAGAGTATCGTCCCAAATATAATACGATGCTGAAGGATGATAAAACATATCCCTATATCAAGGTGACGGTAGGGGAACCCTATCCCAGAGTGCTGTTTTCCAGAGAAATGAAAAAGGGCAGCTCCCGGTATTTCGGTCCCTTTACCAGTGCCGCTGCCGTCAAAGATACCATTGAACTGATCAACAAACTGTATCAGCTCAGGACCTGCAGCCGATCTTTGCCGAAGCAGTGCGGGAAGGAGCGTCCCTGCCTGAATTTTCATATCGGAAAATGCAGCGGTCCCTGCCGGGGGGATGTGCCTCCGGAGGTATACCGAGTGGGCGTGGAGAAGGCGCTGGATTTTTTGAACGGCAATCATGAGCCTGTGTTAAAAGAGCTGAAGGGAAAGATGGAGGAAGCGTCTGCGCTGTTGAAGTTTGAAGAGGCCGCTCAATACAGAGATCTGTACGATCATGTGAAGCAGGTATCTCAGAAGCAGAAGATGACGGACACGGAGGGAGAGGACAGAGATATCATTGCCATTGCCAGGGAAGAGCAGGATGCGGTGGTTCAGGTTTTCTTTGTCCGGGATGGCCGCCTGATCGGTCAGGAGCATTTTTACATGACCCATGTGGGAGAGGATACGAAAGCGCAGATTCTTTTAAGCTTTGTCAAGCAATTTTACGCAGGTACGCCCTTTATTCCAAGAGAACTGCTCTTGCAGGAGGAGATAGAGGAGACAGAGGTTTTGGAGCAATGGCTGTCCGGTCGCAGAGGCGGGCGGGTCTATATGCGGATTCCCAAGAAGGGAACCAAGGAGAAACTGATGGAGCTGGCCGCAAGAAACGCTTCCATGGTTCTGAAACGGGATAAGGAGCGTATGAAGCGGGAAGAGGGAAGAACCATTGGGGCAGTCAAGGAAATTGCGGTTCTGCTGAATCTGGAAAAGATCCATCGAATGGAAGCCTTTGATATTTCAAACATCAGCGGCTATGAAAATGTGGGTTCCATGGTAGTATACGAAAAAGGAAAGCCCAAAAAAAGTGATTACAGGAAGTTTCGCATCAAAGCCGTTGCGGGACCGGATGATTACGCCTGCATGAAAGAGGTTCTGACAAGACGGTTTCGGCATGGGCTGGAGGAACGGGAAAAGCTTACGGAAAAGGAGATTGGAGAACAGTTCGGAAGCTTTACGAAGTTTCCCGATGTCCTGTTGATGGATGGAGGCAAGGGGCAGGTGAATACGGCGCTTCAGGTATTAGAGCAGCTGCAGCTTGAGATTCCCGTCTGCGGAATGGTAAAGGATGATAATCACCGTACCAGGGGGCTGTACTATGAGAACCGGGAGATTCCCATAGACAGAAATTCGGAAGGATTTAAGCTGATCACCAGAATCCAGGAGGAGGCTCACCGCTTTGCTATCGAATATCACAGAAGTCTTCGCAGCAGGGAACAGGTGCATTCCGTGTTGGATGATATTCCGGGAATCGGACCCAGGAGACGTAAAGCGTTGATGAAGCATTTTGAGAGTATCGGAGAAATCCGGGAGGCCGGTGTGGAAGAGCTGGCGGGGATACCCGATATTCCGCAGAGGATTGCCGAAGAAATCTATTCTTTTTTTCATGATTCTGTGATAAGATAATAGAAAATCCGCAAGAGAGGCAGGGGAACTTATGGCAAGTGTAGGTTTAAACAGAATTATCGAAAAAATGAATCTTACCAATCTGACACCGGAAATCGATGTGGATCATATCCGCGTGACTCAGCCGGATATCAATCGACCGGCACTGCAGATGGCAGGTTTTTTTGAACATTTTGATGCTGCCCGTCTGCAGATCATCGGATATGTAGAGTATACCTATATGGAGCGGATGTCGAAGGAAGACAAGGAAGAGATTTATGACAAGCTGCTGTCCTGTCCCATTCCTGCCATTGTTTTTTGTCGGGAGCTGGAGCCGGATCCCCTGTTTTTGCAGAAAGCGCTGGAGAAGCAGGTGCCTGTTTTCAGTACAAGAAAGACCACTTCCGCGTTTATGGCGGAGATTATCCGCTGGTTGAATGTGAAGCTGGCGCCTTGTATTTCCGTGCACGGAGTTCTGGTGGATGTTTACGGAGAGGGTGTTCTGATCACCGGTGAAAGCGGAATCGGAAAGTCGGAAGCAGCTCTGGAGCTGGTCAAACGCGGCCATCGTCTGGTGACCGACGATGTGGTGGAGATCCGGAGAGTCAGTGAACAGACACTGATCGGTACCGCCCCCGACATCACGAAGCATTTCATAGAGGTGCGGGGCATCGGAATCGTGGATATTAAGACGCTGTTTGGTGTATCCAGTGTAAAAGATACGCAGAATATCGATTTGGTCATTCGCCTGGAAGATTGGGATAAGGATAAGGAATATGATCGCTTGGGTCTGGAAGAGCAGTATACAGAGTATCTTGGAAACAAAGTAGTCTGTTATAACCTTCCCATCCGTCCGGGACGTAATCTGGCCATCATTTGTGAGTCGGCAGCGGTCAATCACCGCCAGAAGAAAATGGGATACAATGCGGCCAAGGAGCTCTATGCAAGGGTACAGAATTCTCTGGCACGGGGCAGGGATGAAGAAAGAGATTAAAACCGCAGAGGAAAGAGATTCCGTGGGAACGCATAGGATTCCGCGGGGATGCATATGCTCATAGAAGAGAAATTTTCTATGGGCATTTATCACAGATTGGAGCAAATATGTATCAGGCTTTTTTAAAGGAGATCAAATCTTTTTTAGACCCGGATCAAATTCTGTGCCGGGAACCCATGAAGCACCATACATCGTTCCGGGTAGGAGGTCCCGCGGATTATTTTATCCGGGTGAACACAGAGGCTCAACTGGCAAAGCTGGTACCTTTGCTGCAGCAAAACGGACTTCCGTATTTCATATTGGGAAAAGGAAGTAATCTGTTGGTGTCGGATGAAGGCTACAGAGGTGTGGTCCTGTTGCCGGAAGGGGAGTTTCGTAAGATTGAAGCCAAGGAGATAAGAATCCTGGCGGGAGCCGCGGTTTCTATGAACAAGGCAGCTGAAACGGCGGCCGAAAAAGGGTTGACCGGACTGGAATTTGCCTCCGGCATTCCCGGAACCATAGGCGGCGGCCTGGTTATGAATGCGGGAGCCTACGGCGGCGAGATGGGACAAGTGGTGGAAAGCGCCAGGGTCATGGATGCCCTGGGAAGGATTCGACTTCTTGGGAAAGAGGAGCTGCAGTTGGGGTATCGAAGCAGTATTTTCAAGAAGGAACGGCTCATCATTTTGCAGGTGGTGCTGCGTCTGAAGCCGGGAAACCGGGAAGAGATCCTTAAGACCATGGAGCAGTACACAAAAGCCAGAAGAGAAAAGCAGCCCCTGGAATATCCCAGTGCAGGCAGTACGTTTAAACGACCGGAGGGGCATTATGCCGGCAAGCTGATTATGGAGGCCGGGCTGAAAGGTGCCTGCGTGGGCGGAGCGCAGGTCTCGCCCAAGCATTGCGGCTTTGTGATCAATCGGGACAATGCTACAGCAAAAGATATCCGTCTTTTGATGGAGAAAATTCAGGCCGGGGTCTGGGAATGTTTTCAGGTGAGGCTGGAACCGGAAGTGATCTTTGTGGGGGAAGAACATTAAGGGAATGCTGATTCAATCAGTGTTTCCTACAATACAAATGAGGGGAAGCGGACATGAAGTTTGTGGTAGTAACGGGAATGAGCGGCGGCGGAAAGAGTACGGCACTGAAAATGTTGGAGGATATGGGGTTTTACTGCATTGACAATCTGCCTGTACCTCTGATCGAAAAGCTGATGGAGCTGATCGTCACACCCAATACAGAACTGCAGAAGGTAGCTCTGGGACTGGATGTGAGAGCCGGACTTGACTTTAGACAGGTGGAAAAGAGCCTGGATAAGCTGCGGGGAAGCGGTTATATTTTTGAAATACTTTTTATGGACGCCAGCCCGGAGGCATTACTGAAACGCTACAAAGAAACAAGGAGGCTGCATCCGCTTTCCAATGAGGCAAATCCGCGGATCGAAAACGGGATTGCAAGAGAACAGGAGATTCTTTCCAGTATTAAGAAGAAAGCAGACTATGTGATTGACACCACCAATGTATTAACGAGGAATTTGCGGGAAGAGCTGGAGCGTATTTTTGTTCGCAATGAGGAATACAACAGTCTCATGGTAAATATTATATCCTTCGGATTCAAGCACGGCATTCCGGCAGACGCAGATCTTGTATTCGATGTTCGTTTTCTGCCTAACCCCTTTTATATTGAGGAGTTGAAAATGCTGACGGGAAATGATGGGGCGGTTCGGGACTACGTTATGGGCTTTCCGGAGGCCGGTACTTTTTTGTGCAAGCTGGAGGATTTGTTGGAATTTTTGCTGCCCGGCTACGTCCAGGAAGGGAAGCATCAGCTGGTGATCGCCATTGGTTGTACCGGCGGACAGCACCGCAGTGTGACGCTGGCCAATATGCTGTACCGACATATCAGAGATAAGGGTCAGTACGGTCTGAGTCTGAGCCACAGAGATATCAGGTGACAGGGAGGAGAGAGATGTCCTTTTCATCACAGGTAAAGGAAGAACTGGAGCATCACACAGGTCAGGCAAGGCATTGTCAGATTGCCGAGCTGGCGGCATTGTGTCATTACAGCGGTCGTCTGATCCGAGGGTCGGAGGGTAAGATTGTGCTGCAGATATCCACGGAAAATCCGGGGATTGCCGGTAAATGCTTTACATTGTTAAACAAAGCATTTACCATGGATACCTCCCGGATGGAACGGGAATGCTTTGCGAAGCGCAAAAGCGCGGTCTATACCATAACCATAAGGGAAGAAAAGCAGATATTGGATGTGATGAATGCCATAAAGCTGATCGACAGCAAGGGGATTCTGCACGATATGAGGGATGCGGTAAATCCCATGGTTTTAAAAAATATCTGCTGCCAAAGAGCCTTCCTTCGGGGTGCATTTCTTTGCATCGGTTCTATGAGCGATCCGGAGAAGGGATATCATTTGGAACTGGTCTGCGGCAATAAAGGACAGGCGGAACAGATAAAAGAGGTATTGCAAGGATTTGAATTAGATGCTAAGATAGTTTCTCGAAAGAAGTACTTCGTGGTTTACTTGAAGGAAGGCTCCAATATCGTAGATTTTTTAAATATTTGCGAAGCCCATATTGCATTGATGGAGCTTGAAAATCTTCGGATTGTGAAGGAGATGAGAAATTCCGTCAACCGAAGAGTGAACTGCGAAACTGCCAATATCTCCAAGACCGTCAACGCGGCGGCCAGACAGCTGGAGGATATTTTGTTTGTCAGGGATTTTGTGGGTTTTCAAAAATTGTCGCCTACCCTCAGGCAGATGGCACAGGTGCGCCTGGAATTTCCGGAAGCCAGTCTGAAGGAGCTGGGACAGTATATGGATCCGCCTCTTGGGAAATCGGGGGTCAATCACAGGTTGCGTAAATTAAGCGAGATTGCAGAGTTGAATAGAGGATAAGGAGGAAAAGGAGGAGAAAGAATGATCAGAAAGGAAATGCAGATCCGGCATGCCGGAGGTCTGGAGGCCAGACCGGTAGCCGTGCTTGTACAGGTGGCGAGCCAGTATGAATGTACCGTCTATCTGGAAGCCGGTCAGAAGAGAGTCAACGCCAAAAGCATTATGGGTATGATGAGCCTGGGGCTGAACGAAGGCGAGACAATACTTGTGGAAACAAACGGCAGCGACGAAGCGGCGGCAATGGATGGCATTGAGAATTTCATCATTGGGAACGACGGAAAATAAAGACAAGGAGTGCAATGGGATACTTTTATTCCTTTGCACTCTTTTTTGTTTTGGAACAGCTTGCGGACCGGTGGTATTTTGCTGAATATTCTGAAAACAGACGGCTATCCGGTAGTGTTGAAGAAGAAACAACTCATATTATGTAGAAAATTATGGGAAAATGATTGCAAAACCTGTATGTTTATTTTATAATCAACGTACAGGTTTTCGTGAAATAATTATCTAAGGAGGTTATTATGAGTAAGATTAAAGTTGGTGTTGCCGGTTACGGCGTGATTGGTCAGCGTCTGGCAGACGGTGTGGCTCTGCAGGGGGATATGGAGCTGGTGGGTATTGCGGATCTTGCCCCTACACTGTCCATCCGTGCATTAAAGGAAAAGGGTATGCCCTACAATCTGTATCTGGTAGACGGTGCCGATAAGAGTGCTTTCGATGCTCTGGACATTCCCGTATCCGGCACGTTTGAAGATCTCATCGACAAAGTGGACATTATGCTGGATTCCTCTCCCGGCGGCGTGGGAATGAAGAATAAGGCACTGTACGAAGCCAAGGGAGTGAAGGCCATCTTCCAGGGTGGCAAGAAGAATTCCGTGGCAGATGTATTCTTCCATGGCTATGCCAACTATGAGAAGGGTGTGGACAAGGATTATCTGAAGCTGACAAGTTGTAATACCACCGGCTTGATTCGTTCCGTAGACTGCCTTGACCGTGCGTATGGAATCGAGAAGGTAGCGATTACCATCATTCGTCGTGTGGCTGATCCCGGTGACTATCATCGCGGACTTACCAATGCACTGCAGATGGATAAGGCGCCTTCCCATCAGGCAGTGGATCTTATGACCATCATGCCTCACATCGAAGCCACCGGTATTCTGGTGCATACACCTGTTACCCACGGCCATATCATTACGGTTGTGGCTACCGGTAAGCAGAAGATCACCAAGGAGATGGCTCTGGAGGCCTTCCAGAAGCATCCCCGTATCCGTGTGGTAAGAATCGACGACGGCTTCAAGGGCAATGCTTCCCTGTTCAGATATGCAAGGGATCTGGGCAATCCCAGAGGAGATATGTATGAGATCGGTCTGTGGGAGGACAGCATCGTAGAATCCGGTAACGATATCATGTACGCCATCAACATTCCTCAGGAAAGTGTAACTATACCGGAGACCATGGACGGTATCCGCGCTGCCTGCGGTATGCAGAAGGACGGAGCAGAAGGAACGGCAAAAACAAATGAATATTTGAAGATTGGCCTGTTCAAGTAAGAGATAGAGTTAACCATAGGAAGGCGGGGGCCGGCCCCGCCTTCTGCCGTATAAAAAGGAGCATAGAAAGATGCGTTTTGGAATTCGTACCATAGATGAACTGGATGTAAAGAACAAAACGGTGCTGTGCCGGATCGATATCAACCAGCCGGTGGACAGAGCCACGGGTACGCTGAAAAGTACGGCCAGAATAGAAGCTTGCGTGCCTACCTTGAAGGAGCTTTCGGAAAGAGGAGCCAAGCTGGTGCTGATGGCGCATCAGGGAAGTGATATCGAATACAAGAATTTCTATACCACAGAGCCTCACAGCAAGGTATTGAGCGAACTTCTGGGGCAGGAAGTGAAGTTTATCCCGGATGTCTGCGGGCCTGCAGCCATAGAATGCATTCAGGGGCTGAAGGAGGGAGAGATCCTTCTTCTGGACAACGTAAGATTTGTATCCGAGGAGCAGACATTGTTTGAACTGAAGCTGGCACTGAGCCATGAGGAGCAGGCGCAGACGCTGCTTGTAAGAAAGCTGGCTCCGCTGGCAGACTATTACGTATGTGATGCCTTTGCCGCAGCCCACAGGGATCAGCCCTCTCTCTGCGGCTTTGAGCAGGTGCTTCCCTCTGCTATGGGAAGACTGTTTGAGAAGGAATACTGTGTGATCTCGGAACTGATGGAGTCTCCCGCAAGACCCTGTACCTTCGTGCTGGGCGGGGCCAAGATTTCGGACGCCTTCATGATGATGGAGACGGTACTGAAGGCAGGTGTAGCCGATCATATTCTGACAGGAGGTCTGGTGGCCAATATTCTTCTGGCTGCAAAGGGAGAAAATATCGGCAAGGCCAGTATGGATTTTATCCTGAAATCCAATTACGGTGAATACATAGACAAAGCCAAGGTGATCTACGAAAAATATCAGTCCAACATTGTGCTGCCCAAGGATCTGGCTTATACGGAGGACGGTCAGCGTAAGGAAGCAGAGGTGGGAAGCATCCCTGCCCACGTGGGACTGACGGACATCGGAGCCAAAGCGGCTGCAGAGTATCAGGAGTATATTAGGTCCTCCAAGACCGTGTTTGTCAACGGCCCCATGGGAATTTTTGAGGAAGCACTGACAGAGTACGGAACAAAGGCTGTCTGGGATGCTTTGGGAGATACAGAGGCCTATACGGTAGTGGGAGGCGGCGACAGCATCACTGCCACCAATAAATATGGCAAAAAGGAAGCCATTTCCTATATCTGTACCGGAGGAGGAGCGCTGATCCGCTTCCTGACGGGAGAGGAGCTTCCCGTGGTGAAGGCTTTGCGGCACGGATCCACGCTGTAAGCTGACAACAGAACCGGATGGGAGGTAGGACAATGAAAATAGAACTTGGAATAGGCGCTTCGACCCAGCAGGTAACGGTACCTGACGGTAATGTGGCGGGAATCCTCACACCCAATGAGGTGACCTATGAGCTGACGGGAGAGGCAGAGGTAAGAAGGGCTCTGGAGAATCCCATAGAGAGTCCGCGTCTGAAGGATATGGTCAGTACGGGAGAAAAGATTGTGATTATCACCAGTGATATAACCCGTCCCGTACCCAGCTACGTACTCGTTCCGCCGCTGCTGGAAGAGCTTTATCTGGGAGGCATCAAGGCAGAGGATATCACTCTGGTATTTGCACTGGGAAGCCATAGAAAGCACACCCGTGAGGAAATGATAAAGCTGGTAGGTGAGAAGGTATACGAAGAGATTCGCTGTATAGACGGCGATCCTTCCGATTGTGTCCATTTGGGAGTGACGAGCCGCGGGACGCCGGTGGATGTAGTCAGAGTGGTGGCGGAGGCAGACAGACGCATCTGTCTGGGAAATATAGAATATCATTATTTCGCCGGGTACTCCGGAGGCGCCAAGGCGATTATGCCGGGTGTTTCCACCAGAGACGCCATTCAGGCCAATCACAGCAGGATGACGGACGCCAGAGCCTGTGCCGGAAATTTAAAGGACAACCCGGTACGGGAGGATATCGAGGAAGGTGCTGCCATGTGCGGCATTGACTTTATCCTTAACGTGGTTCTGGACGAGCATAAGAAGGTAATCTGTGCGGTGGCAGGTGACTCCGTAAAGGCACATAGAGTGGGCTGTGCATTTCTGGATACCCTGTATCAAAAAAAGATAGATGCCAGAGCGGATATCGTCATCGTTTCCCAGGGCGGCGCACCCAAGGATCTGAATCTGTACCAGACACAGAAGGCGCTGGACAATGCCAAGCATGCCGTTAAGGAAGGGGGCACCATTATTCTGGTAGGCTCCTGTAAGGAGGGTCTGGGAGAGAGAGTATTTGAAGAATGGATTACGGAGGCGAAGGAGCCCGGGGATCTGATCCGCAGAGTGGAGACAGACTTTAAGCTGGGAGGACACAAGGCAGCAGCCATTGCCATGGTTCTGAATTCGGCGGAGATTTATCTGGTGTCGGAGATGGATCCGGACTTTGTAAGGACCATCTTTATGGAGCCTTACGCAACCGTTCAGGAGGCCTTTGATGCTGCCATAGCCAGGCGGGGAGAAGATGCCACCGTATTGATCATGCCTTACGGCGGATCGACACTTCCCAGAGTGGGGGAATAATTGGAACAATCGGTTTTGCCCGGGATGGGCAGGCCGGGAATGGAGGATCGTATGTTAAGTAGTGACAAAAGAAAGGAATTGCAGAAGTTTGCCCTTCAGATTCGAATCGGTGCTGTGGAGGCATTCAAGGCCAGAGGCTTTGGCCATGTGGGCGGCTCCTTAAGTATCGCAGATGCGCTGGCAGTGCTGTACGGCGATATTATGAAGGTGGACCCTGCCAATCCCAAGTGGGAGGACAGAGACAAGCTGGTCTGCTCCAAGGGACATGCCGGTCCGGCTATCTATGCGGCTCTGGCGTTAAAGGGATTTTTCCCTTACGAGGATCTTAAGACCTTAAACCAGCCGGGAACCCGCTTCCCCAGCCACTGTGACAGAAATAAAACGCCGGGTATCGATATGACTACGGGATCCTTGGGACAGGGAACCTCTCAGGCGGTGGGTCTTGCCATGGGAGATAAGATCAAGGGTCGTAAGTGCCGTACCTTCCTGATCGTGGGAGACGGAGAGAGCAATGAAGGACAGGTGTGGGAAGCCGCCATGTTCACCGCTGCAAAAAAAGTGAACAATCTGGTATGGCTGATCGACTACAACAAGAAGCAGCTGGACGGATATACGGAGGACATTATGGACATGGGCGATATGAGAGCCAAATTTGAGGCTTTTGGCTTTGAAGCGCTGTCCATCGACGGAAATGATCTGGAACAGCTTTATGATGCATTGACGAAGGAGGCAGGGGACAAGCCCATTGCCGTAATCCTGAACACAGTCAAGGGTAAAGGCGTACAAGAGGTAGAGGATACCGTCAGCAACCATTCCATGACAATGACGGAAGAGGTGTATGACCGCTGGCTGTCAGAGCTGCGTGCCGAGCTGGAAGCACTGGGTTAAGAGGAGGAGTTAGCAATGAAGATTGTTTATAATGGTGAAAATGATGGCGCTTTTAAGGATACTCTGGGAGCAACAATCGCAGGACTTCTGGAAGCGGATAAGGATGTGGTATACCTGGATGCAGATCTGATGAGCTGCATCGGCACGGCAAAATGCGTAAAATCACACCCTGACAGAGCGATTAACTGCGGAATCGCAGAAGCCAATATGGCAGGAATCGCGGCAGGTCTGTCGGCAGCAGGCTTAAAGCCGATCATGCATACCTTCGGACCCTTTGCATCCCGCCGCTGCTATGATCAGATCTTTTTATCGGGAGGCTACGCCGGCAACTCTGTGACAGTGATCGGAACGGATCCCGGCGTTTGTGCGGCTTTTAACGGGGGAACGCATATGCCTTTTGAGGATATGGCTTTGTACCGTGCCATTCCCGGAGCCTACGTATTTGATGTGACGGATACTGTGGTGTTGGAGGATATTCTGACACAGTGCAAGGACATTCCCGGAATCAAGTACATCCGTGTGGGACGAAAGAGCTATAAGAAAATGTACGAAAAGGGTTCCACCTTTACCGTGGGCAAGGGAATCACGGTAAAGGAAGAGGGGAAAGACTGTGCCATTATTGCCTGCGGTCTGATGGTTGCCAAGGCTGTGGAAGCGGCCGAGATCCTTGCAAAGGACGGCATCCGTGTGACGGTGATCGATATGTTTACCGTAAAGCCTCTGGATGAGGAGCTGGTATTGAAGGCTGCATCGGAAACGGGAGCTCTGGTTACGGCGGAAAATCATAATAAGATCGGCGGTCTGTACAGTGCTGTCAGCGAACTGCTGGCAGGTAAAGCACCTACCCCTATCGAATATGTAGCCATTGAAGATGAATTCGGAGAGGTGGGACCTCAGGATTATCTGGAACAAAGATTTGATCTTACGGCAGAACATATCGTAAGAAAAGTGAAGGCGGCCATAGCGCGTAAAAAATAATCATAAAGAATAAGGAGGTCAGTATGAGCAAGACGATTCGATTGACAGTAGCACAGGCGATTGTCAAATTTTTGGATCAGCAGTACGTAGCCGTAGACGGGAAAGAAATCAAATTTGTGGAAGGCTTCTTTACCATCTTCGGACACGGAATTGCGGTGGGGCTGGGAGAAGCTCTGGATTCGGATCCGGGCAGTCTGCGTGTGATGCAGGGAAGAAATGAGCAGGGCATGTGCCATACGGCAATCGCCTTTGCCAAGCAGAACATGAGAAGAAGAATTATCGCCTGTGCATCTTCCGTGGGTCCGGGTGCCGCCAATATGGTGACAGCCTGCGCTACGGCAACAGTCAACAATATTCCTCTGCTGGTATTCCCGGCAGACACCTTTGCTTCCAGACAGCCGGATCCCGTGCTGCAGCAGCTGGAGCAGAGCAACAGTCTGGCAACCACTACCAATGATGCTTTCAAACCGGTCTGCAAGTATTGGGACAGGATCACAAGACCCGAAATGATCATGACAGCGCTGATCAACGCCATGCGTGTGCTGACGGATCCTGCGGAAACAGGTGCCTGCTGTATCGCTCTGTGTCAGGATGTGGAGGGTGAATCCTTTGATTTCCCGGAATATTTCTTTAACAAGAGGATTCATCGTATCACACGGCCCGTGGCTGTGGAAGAAGAGCTGGAGGATATTGCCGGCGTGATTGTGCAGTCCAAACATCCTCTGATCATCGTGGGCGGTGGTGTGCGCTATTCCGATGCGGGAGAAACGGTAGAGAAATTCTGTGAAGAATTCAAGATACCCTTCGGAGAGACACAGGCAGGTAAGAGTGCCTGCAGATCCTCCCATCCTTATTGCCTGGGAGGCATCGGTCTGACGGGAACCTATGCATCCAACGTCATTGCGAGAGAGGCAGACGCAGTTATTGCCATCGGCAGCAGACTGTCTGACTTTACGACCTGCTCCAAGTGGCTGTACAAAAATGAAAACGTGAAATTTGTGACCATCAACAATTCCAGATACCATGCCTATAAGATGGATGCCGTAAAAGCAGTGGGAGATGCCAAAGCTACGGTAGAGGCACTGGCTGAGAAGCTGCGGGAAAAGAAATACTGCTCCGGGTACACCGATGAGATCAAAGAGGCCAAGGCAAAATGGGATGAAGAGCTGGCTCGCCTGGGTGCCATCGCCTATACGGGCGAAGGCTTCGAGCCGTTGATCAGCGCCAGAGATCCCAGAACCATTCCTGAGTTTGTAGAGCTGACAGGCGGAGAATTGACACAGACGGCAGCACTGGCAGCCATTCGCCGCAGGATCGCACCGGACGCCACCATTATTACGGCGGGAGGCTCCCTGCCCAGCTGCATGCAGAGAATGTGGACCACCGACAAGCGGGGCGGCTACCATGCGGAGTACGGCTACTCCTGTATGGGCTACGAGATCGCAGCCACTCTGGGTGTTAAGATGGCAGAGCCTGAGACTGAGGTTTATACGGTTGTGGGAGACGGCGGCTTCCAGATGCTCCACAGTGAGATTATGACCATCATGCAGGAACGCAGAAAAGTCAACATTCTGGTATTTGACAACTGTGGCTTCGGCTGCATCAACAATCTGGAAATGACCCACGGAATCGGCAGTATTGCAACGGAATTCAGGTATACGGACGGACAGAAGCCCTGCGGAGAGCTGATTCCGGTAGACTATGCCAAGATTGCGGAAGGATACGGACTTAAGAGCTACACCTGTAAGACGGTACAGGAGCTGGAGGACGCCCTTGAGGACGCCAAGAGTCAGACAACAGCCTGTCTCTTCGACCTGAAGGTATTGCCCAAGACCATGACAGACGGCTATGAGGCATGGTGGGATGTGGGAATGGCCACCACTTCCGTGCAGGAATCCGTCAGAGAAGCATGGGAAGAGGTAAAGGAAGGACGCATGGCGGCAAGAAAATATTAGGAACCGGACGGATCCTGTGAATAAGGAGTATTGTATGGAAAAGAAAGTATTTGGATATCCGGAGTATGATGCACAGGGAGAGATGATTCTTACCACCTACGACAATGCATACAGGGATATGCTGATGGATATCAGAATGTATGATATGAAGCCGGAGGAGGAGCGCGGCTTTGAGAGACCGGGAGAGGAGATCGCAGTTCTTCTCTTTTCCGGCAGGATTACCTTCTCCTTTGAAGGAGAGGAGAAAACCGTGTCCCGTAAGGATGTCTTTACGGAAGGTCCCTGGTGTGTGCATGTATGCAAGGGCAAAAAGATCACGGTGAAGGCACATGAGCGGTCAGAGATCCTGGTTCAGTGTGCGGAGAATGACAGGGAATTTGAAAGCCGCTTATTCGCCCCCGAGGATGCACCCTGGAGAGATGTCTGCAGAGGAAAGTTCGGAGATACGGCCAACCGTCGGGTGAACACCATATTTGACGATACCATTTGTCCGGAGTCCAATATGGTGCTGGGGGAGGTATTAAACGACAGAGGAAACTGGTCCGGCTATCTTCCTCATCAGCACGTGAATCCGGAAACATATCTGTTTAAATTCGACCGTCCGGAAGGATTCGGCGCCAGCTTTGTGGGAGATCAGGTGTTTAAGAGCGTCAACAACAGCTTTTCCGCCATTCCCGGCGGCGTTGTGCATCCCCAGGTGGCGGCTCCCGGATTTCAGATGTATACCTGCTGGATGATCCGTCATCTGGAGGAAAAGAGATGGCTGCAAACAGACCGTTGTGAGGACGAGACTTACGTTTGGCTTCACGACGCAAAATTTTAGGAGGTATTTATGATTAGAATTGGTGTAATTGGATGCGGAGCCATAGGAAAGGATCATATCCGCAGACTGATGGATCTGGTACCGGGCTGTACCGTTGTAGCCTGCTCCGATTATTTTGTGGAGGCGGCAAAGGAAGTAACAAAGAAATATCCGGATGTAAAGGTATATGAAAATCCCAACGACCTGATCGCAGCGCAGGAGGTAGACGCTGTGATGATCACTTCCATAGACAGCACCCATGCGGCCTATGTGATGGAGGCTTTAAAATACGGCAAGCAGATCTTCTGTGAGAAGCCTCTGGCTCTGACGGCAGCTGAGTGTGAAGAGATCATGAAGGCAGAAATGGCACATGGAAAGCGTCTTGTTCAGGTTGGCTTTATGCGCCGCTATGACAGAGGCTATGCGGAGATGAAGCGGATCATCACTTCCGGAGAGCTGGGAGCACCTTTGATGATCCATGCGGCTCACAGAAACGTATCACAGGGAGACGGCTTCCAGACAGATATGGGTATTACCAATGTTGCCATCCATGAGCTGGACATCTGCCGCTGGCTGCTGGGAGATGAATATGAGAGTGCACAGGTGCTGAAGGTGCGTCAGTCCTCTCTCTCCACAAGAGGCTACGACAATCCTCAGATTGTTTTGCTGGAGACCAAATCGGGCGCAAGGATCGATGTGGAGGTACAGGTGGCAGACGGCTACGGTTATGATATCCAGTGCCAGGTAGTCTGCGAAAAGGGTACCGTCAATCTTCCCGAGCCTTATACGGTATATAAGAGAGCCAACGCAACCTATCAGGTTCCCATTCTGACAGACTGGAAGGACCGCTTCATTGAGGCTTATGATATCGAGCTGACCGATTGGGTCAACAGCCTGAATCAGAACGGTGTGCCCACCGGACCCTCCTCCTGGGATGGCTACGCAGCCTGCGTAGCAGCAGACGCCCTGATCAAATCCAGAGGTACGGGTCAGTTCCTGAAGGTGGAAATGATTGAAAAACCGGAGATGTACAAATAGGAAGAAAACAGGAAAAATGTGTAAAATCGGTGGGGAATACATAAAACCGAGACATAAAAGCGAGAACGAACCTATAAAATACTGGACATTTTTGCGATTTACGGGTATAATGACCCTACGCGGGAATGCTCCTGTATCAGAATCTTAGGAGGAAACGTCATGTTGGACAAAAACAAGGTGAAACTGGGAATTGCTCCCATTGGCTGGACCAATGACGATATGCCGGATCTGGGGAAGGAGAATTCCTTCCAGCAGTGCATCAGTGAGATGGCGCTGGCAGGCTTTACCGGATGCGAGG
Organism: Lachnospiraceae bacterium; assembly: GCA_017396675.1. GTDB lineage: Bacteria > Bacillota > Clostridia > Lachnospirales > Lachnospiraceae > SFDP01. The sequence continues at coordinate 27,841 of JAFQLB010000004.1, read as the reverse complement.
TGGGGAGCAAGTATCCCAAGGACGCAGCGGAGCTTAAGAGATATCTTGAAATCAGAGGTCTGGAGATCTGCAATCAGTGGTTTTCATCATTTCTGCTGACCCAGCCTTACGAGACCGTGGAAAAGGATTTTATACAGCACATTACCTTCTTAAAGGAGATGGGAGCCAAGGTGGTTGGTATCTCCGAACAGAGCTACAGTGTGCAGGGACAGCTGGATACACCCATCTTCGGACACAAGTATGTGATGAATGATGAGGAGTGGAAGCGCTTTCTGGACGGCCTGAACCGTCTTGGAAGGACTGCCAGGGAGCATGGGATTGCACTGACGCTGCATCATCATATGGGTACGGTGGTTCAGACGGCAGAGGAAGTGGATCGCATGATGGAAGGGACGGATCCGGAGGTATTCAGCCTTCTGTTTGATACCGGACATCTTTACTACTGCGGTGAGGATCCGGTTGCGGTTCTTAAGAAATATGCCCACAGGATCAAGCACGTACACTTAAAGGATGTCAGAAAAGCCGTTGTCGACAGGGTGAAGAAAGAGAATATGAGCTTCCTGGACGGTGTCAGGGCAGGCACCTTTACCGTACCGGGAGACGGGGATATCGATTTTGAACCGGTCTTTGCGATTCTGGAGGAAAGCGGATACGAGGGGTATCTGGTAGTGGAGGCGGAGCAGGATCCCGCCATCGCCAATCCCTTTGAATATGCATTAAAGGCCAGAAAGTACATTGCGGAAAAAACCGGCCTGTAAAGGACGTGTTTTTATATTTGCAGATGACTGCAAGCAAAAGAAAAAGGAGGAAGTACCACAATGAAAAAGAAAATTCTGTCACTGTTGTTAGTAGCTGTTATGGGCATCAGCATGGTTGCCTGTGGCGGCTCTGAGGCACCTGCTGAGGAAGCAGCAGCACCCGCTGAGGAAGCAGCTCCCGCAGAAGAAGAGGCACCCGCTGAGGAAGCAGCTGAAGAAGCCGCTCCCGCAGATGAAAGCTATGCCGTTTCCGTTATTCTGAAGACCACATCTTCCGAGTACTGGAGCTATGTAATGGCCGGCGCAGAAGCATATGAAGCCGACAACCCGAACGTTTCCGTAGACGTAAAGGGTGCTACTTCCGAGACTGCTTATGATGAGCAGCAGAACATCATCGAGACCGACCTGTCTTCCGGCGCGTATGACGCATTCGTTATCGCTCCCCTGCAGGCCGACCTGGTAACTACTCTGGTAGCCGGACAGACCGTTCCGATCGTTGCCGTAGATACCAACATTGATGCTCCCGAAGTTCTTTCCTTCGTAGGAACCTCCAACGAAGATGCAGCCAAGATGGGCGGCGAAGCAGCCGTAGCTCTGGCTAAGGAAAGAGGCTGGGAAGAGATCAACGCAATCCTGATCTCCGGCGTACAGGGTGACGGAACCGCTACCGCACGTGCCAACGGTTATCAGGCAGGTGTTGAAGCTGCCGGCGGAACCTTCCTGGCAGACGAGACCCAGTATGCTGACGCTGTAGCCGACAAGGCTGTTACCAGTATGGAAGCTATCATGCAGAACCATCCCGAAGGTATCGCTATTATCGTAGCCAACAACGACGATATGGCTATGGCAGCCTGCCGTGCCGCACAGGGCAACGAAGCTTATGCAGATACTGTATTCGTAGGCTTTGACGGTATCCAGTCCGCATGTAACGCTATCCTGAACGGTGAAGAGACAATGTCCGTTGCACAGGAAGCCTATGACATGGGCTACAAGGCCGTTGACGCAGCCGTTCGCGCACTTCAGGGCGAGACTCTGGACAAGTTCATCGACTCCGGATGTTCTATCGTAGATCCCAGCAATGCTCAGCAGAGACTGGATCAGCTGAAGGGTTACATTGGATAAGATAGGCTGCACAAGTCAATCTCATACAATGAATGAGAAGAGAACGCTGAATCTTACTGCGTAACTGAATGCGGGGAAGGGGTTCCACCTCTTCCCCATTATTTTAATTACAGAAAAGGGGTAAGCTGATGAGTGAATATGTCGTGGAATTAAGGAATGCGACGAAACGATTTCCCGGAGTCGTAGCCATGCGCAATATGCACTTAGAAGTAAAACCGGGGGAAATACTTGGTCTGATCGGAGAGAACGGAGCCGGTAAATCAACATTGATCAAGTCTTTGACGGGGGTGCATCAGATAGACGAAGGACAGATTTTTGTGGATGGCGTAGAGCAGCATTTCAAGAGTCCCAATGACTCCGCCAATGCAGGAATCGCATGTGTATATCAGGAGCTGAATATGGAGAAGCTTCTGAGCATCACGGACAATATCTTTATTAACAAATGGATCAAAGGAAAGAACGGCCTGCTGGATTACAAGACCATGCATGAGAAGGCCAGAGAGGTGATGAAGTCGCTGGGACAGGATGTGGATCCCACCAAGGCGGCAGGCACCTTCGGCATGGGTATTCAGCAGATGATTGAGATTGCAAAGGCAGTACTGATCGATGCAAAGATGATCATTATGGACGAGCCCACCTCCTCTCTGGGCGAAAAGGAAGTGGAGCAGCTTATGAAGACCTGTCGTTCCCTGCGGGACAGAGGTGTCGGAATCGTATTCGTTTCCCATAAGCTGGAAGAATTGTTTGAGCTGTGTGACCGTGTAACGGTTATGAGAGACGGTGAATATGTGGATACCCGCCCCATCAACGAATGGGACAACGATTCTCTCGTAACTGCCATGGTAGGACGTACTCTGGAGCAGCAGTTCCCGAAGGAATACGGCGTCAAATCCAAAGAGCCTCTTTTGAAGGTAGAGCATCTGGAGGAAATGGGCGTCCTGCGGGATGTATCCTTCGAGGCCTACGGTGGAGAAATCCTTGGATTTGCAGGATTGGTAGGCGCCGGACGGACAGAAACGATGAGAGCGATCTTTGGCGCTGATAAGATTGACGGCGGCAAGATATACATAAAGGGAAAGGAAGTAAATATCAAATCTCCCAGAGATGCCATTCGGGCGGGTATTGCCTTCCTTACGGAGGACAGAAAGGGTCAGGGTCTGGTATTGGCTCAGCCGATTGTCACAAACATGGTGCTGGCCAATCTGAAGGGCTTCAGCAACGGACTTTTCCTGAACTTTGGAAAGATTACCCAGGTGGTAGCGGAGAGGATCAAGGAGCTGCGTATCAAAACACCCTCTGCGGATGAGATCGCGGGTCAGCTTTCCGGAGGTAACCAGCAGAAGGTGGTTATCGGTAAATGGGTCAATACAGATGCGGATATCTTTATTTTTGACGAACCCACACGAGGCATCGATGTGGGAGCCAAGGTAGAGGTATATAATGTAATGAACAAGCTGGTCAAGGACGGAAAGTGTGTTATCATGGTGTCCTCGGAAATGCCTGAGATCCTTGGAATGAGTGACAGGATCATCGTTATGAGAGAAGGCAAGATCACCGGAACCATGCACCGCAACACAGATAACTTTAACCAGGAAGATATAATGAAAGCCGCTTGGGAGGTATGATACTATGTCGAAAAAATTAAAAAACAGTGGATTGATGGCATATGCCGGTACCTTTGGCGCTCTGTTGGTGCTTTGCGTGATACTGGCCATTGCTTCCGAAAACTTTTTGAAATACACAAACCTGATGTCTGTACTCAAGCAGACGTCCTTTAACGCTTTACTGTCCACCGGTATGCTGCTGTGTCTGATCACGGCAGGTATCGACCTGTCGGTAGGTGCAAATGCCACCTTCTCTGCCTGTATTGCCGGTATGCTGGTAATGAACGGTATAACCAACCCCTTCATTCTGATTGTTGGTGCTCTGGGCTGCGGTGCGTTGATCGGATTTATCAACGGTACCCTGCTTACCCGCCTGCATCTGCCTCATCCCTTCGTATCCACACTGGGTATGAAGAACGTGCTGTGGGGTGTTGCGCTGCTGGTAACCAATTCACAGATGATTTCCTTCTCCGGTAATGACGGCGTTATGTGGCTGGGCTCCGCTACCATCGGCGGCTTCCCCATCAGCTTTATCGTGGTTGTTATCATTTATGTGATCATGCATGTGTTGTTGACACGTACTTCTCTGGGACGTTCCATCTACTGTGCCGGCGGCAACATGGAAGCCACTCGCCTGTCGGGTATCAATTCTGCCAATGTATTGACCTTCTGTTATACCGTATCCGGTCTCATGGCAGCCATCGGCGGAATCGTTTCCATCGGTCGAAGCGGTATCTGTAACGGTGCAAATGCCATTCAGCCCTACGATACGGATGCTATCGCTGCATGTATCATCGGCGGCGCTTCCTTCAGCGGAGGTAAGGGAACCATGGTGGGAACCATGCTGGGTGCTCTGATCATTGCAGTGCTTCGTAACGGATTTGCCCTGTTGTCCTTCTCTTCTGCAATTCAGAACATGGTACTGGGTCTTGTAATCATCGGCGCCGTATTGCTGGATGTTACCCGTCAGAAGATGGATGCCAAGGCTCGCCGTATGGCAACAAAATAAATTCGGTACAGATAAATATAGTGATAAGATAACAGATATAAAACGTTCATTTAAATATTGGGCCGAGGGAACTTGGCCCAATATTTTTATAAAATGTAAAGGCGGAAAAGCATATGAATACGGTAAAAGTAGGAATTGCAGGACTTGGAAGACTGGGCAGGGTACACGCCGGCAATCTGGCCTTTCGTATCCCGGGAGCAAAGCTGACAGCAGCCTGTTCCATTGTTCCCGAGGAGCTTTTGTATGCACAGAAGGAATTGGGCGTACAGGAGGTATACAGTGATTTTGATACGATGCTGGCAGAGGCGGATATCGATGCGGTTGCCATTGTGACTACCAGCGGTCTGCACTGTTCACAGATCGAAAGCGCCCTAAAGGCCGGGAAACACGTATTTACGGAGAAGCCTCTGGGAGTGGATCCCGAGGAATGCAGAATTGCAGAGAAGGCTGTGGAGGCACATCCGGACAAGGTGTTCTTTTTGGGATTTATGAGAAGGTATGATCCTTCTTATCGGTATGCCAAGGAGCAGATAGAAAAGGGAGTCATAGGAAAGCCTTATCTTGTGAAGGCAACGGGGATCGATCCGGAGGCACTGGTAGAGGGCAGCATTAAATTTGCACCTACAAGCGGCGGCATCTATATCGACATGGCCTCCCATGATGTGGATCTGATGCGTTGGTTTCTGGGAAGTGAAGCAGTAGAGGTGTATGCCCTGGGTACCACCTTCAAGCATCCGGAATTCACGGAATGCGGTGACAATGAAACGGGATGTGCAATCTATCAATTTGCCAACGGCGCCATCGGACAGCTTCATGTAGGAAGAACCGCACCTCACGGTTATCACATTGAGACAGAGATTGTGGGGACGGAGGGGACGCTTCGGATCAGTCCGGTACCGGAGAAGAACCTGGCTATGATCTATAACAAGCACGGTGCGGTTACGGAGTGTGTCAGTGGATTTCCGGAAAGATTTGCGGAAGCCTATCGTTTGGAAATGCAGGAATTCATCGATTGTATTCGGGAAGGAAGAAAGCCGGATATTACCGTATATGACGGTACACGGGCAACGGAGATCACCTTTGCAACGGCCAGATCCCTGAAAAATCACAGCGTCGAGAGAATCGATTAGAGATAGGTTGCGGACAGGATTTTTTTGTAGTATACTAAGGCTCAATAGCTCCATAATTATATTTTGTAAAGCATTGTAAAGCTAGGAGGTAAAGCAAAATGGCATTGGTAACAACAACCGAAATGTTCAAAAAGGCATATGAGGGCGGCTATGCAATTGGCGCTTTCAATGTTAACAACATGGAAATCGTACAGGCGATTACAGAGGCGGCAGGAGAACTGAAATCTCCCATCGTACTGCAGGTGTCCGCAGGCGCAAGAAAGTACGCAAACCATACGTATCTTACGAAGCTGGTAGAGGCAGCCATCATTGAGAATCCGGAGATTCCCATTGCATTGCATCTGGATCACGGTGCAGATTTTGAAATCTGCAAAGCCTGTATCGACGGCGGATTTACTTCCGTTATGATCGATGGTTCTCATCATTCCTTCGAGGAGAATATTGCAGTGACCAAGAAGGTGGTAGAGTATGCACATGCGCATGGCGTGGTAGTAGAGGCTGAGCTGGGTCGTTTGGCCGGTATTGAGGATGATGTAAACGTATCCGCCGAAGATTCCTCCTACACCCAGCCTGAGGAAGTACAGGAATTTGTAGAGCGCACAGGCGTCGACTCTCTGGCAATCGCCATCGGCACCAGTCACGGAGCCTTCAAGTTTAAGCCGGGAACGAAGCCTCAGCTTCGCTTTGATATTCTGGAGGAGATCGAGAGAAAGATTCCCGGATTCCCCATAGTGCTTCACGGCGCCTCCTCGGTTCCTCAGGAGTATGTGAAGATCATTAATGGGAACGGCGGTGCGTTAAAGGATGCGATTGGTATTCCGGAGGAACAGCTTCGCCAGGCTGCCAGAAGTGCGGTTTGTAAGATCAATATTGATTCCGATCTTCGTCTGGGTCTGACGGCAGGAATCCGTCAGGTAATGTTTGAGCATCCCGATTATTTTGATCCCAGACAGTACCTCACAGTAGCTCGTGCCAATGTGAAGGCTGTGGTGGCGCACAAGATTAAGAATGTATTGGGAAGCGAAGGCAAGGCATAAGCTGTTCTTTGCCGCACATCAAAAACTGCTTCCGCTTTGGAGATAGGATAAGTCCCATAAAAGGGAGGATGCCGGGCAATCACTGGGTTGCCCGGCATTATTATGAAAAAGTTTATATAAAAGTTTAGATGAAGTCGTAACGTTCAAATTGTTTTGTTTCTATGGTTACAGTATACCTATGAAAAATGTATATTTAGTGTTAGTAGAATGAAAAAATCTTTAAATAATTGTAAATAAAATGTGAACATGTCAGATTTTTTCTGGTTCTGTGTATGAAATTCCAAAAGTTTCCACTGTCATGGATTTAATTTTTTGATCAGACAGGGGACGGTCACTGTAGTCAGTGGCTTCTTCGGCAATCCTGTCGACAACCTCCATGCCTTCAATCAGCTTCCCGAAGGCAGCATAGGCACCGTCCAAATGAGGAGAGGTCTTGTGCATAATGAAAAACTGGCTGCCTGCGGAATCGGGATGCATGGATCTTGCCATGGACAGAACGCCTTCCGTATGCTTCAGAGAATTGGCAACTCCGTTTTGTTCAAATTCACCTTTGATCGAATAACCGGGACCTCCCATGCCGTTGCCGTCAGGACAGCCTCCCTGGATCATAAATCCGCGAATGACTCGGTGAAAGATCAGCCCGTCATAATAATTTTTCTGAATAAGGCTGATAAAGTTGTTTACAGAAATGGGAGCGATTTCGGGATACAATTCGGCCTTCATCACATCGCCGTTTTCCATGGTAATGGTTACAATAGGATTTTGTGACATAATATGTTCCTTTCTGTCTTCCTCTCTTGCCTTAGAGGGTTACTTCCGCTACAATGAAACGGGTATTTTTATTGTGGAAAAATCTGTAATCTGTTTCCGGACACTATTGTACCGAAAGAAAAGGAATTCGTAAAGTATGGAAAACGCAGAATTTACGAAATTAAAAAATATCATACTCATCAGTTCTCATGCAGAGCGGCCGGAGCTTACGGAAATGGAAAAAGAATTGGCAGTTCATGATGTAAGAGTGTGGTATGGACTTCCCTATCCGGTGGAAGACTATTTGTTGGAGGAGAGCCTCTTTCTTGCAGACAGTGAATCTGTGTGCCGGGGGCTGCTGGAGAAGGGCTGCTGTGTCATTGCCTGGCTGCATGAGAAAAATCGTGAGGAAAGCCTGGAATTTGTGCCCTATGGGTTGGAGAATCCGGAAGAAGCGGAGTATGAATATTACTACCGCGTCTACTGCAGATATCACAATATTCCCTGGATCATCGGTGAAACAAGTCGGTGTCGGATTCGGGAAATGCGATTGGAGGATCTGGAGGATTTGTATGAAATCTATAAGGAGCCTTCCATTACGGCCTTTATGGAGGATCTGTATCAGGACAAAGAGGAAGAGCGCAGATATATACAGGCATATATCAAAAATGTCTATGGCTTTTTTGGCTTTGGCACATGGATCATCGAAAAGAAATCAGACAAAAAAGTGATCGGAAGGGCGGGCTTTAACTATCGGGAAGGCTACGCCGAACCGGAGCTTGGCTTCGTGATAGGCGTTCCCTATCAACGACAGGGCTATGCTTATGAATGTTGTAGCAGAATATTGGAGATTGGAAAAGAGTATTATCGATTTGATACCGTTCAGGTGCTGCTCAAGGCAGGTAATGAAGCTTCCCTGAGGCTGTGTGAAAAATTGGGTTTTGAAGGGAATGAGCAGGTGTGGGAGCAGGGAGAGCTGTATCGCAGAATGCTCCGAAAGGACTGAAGAAGGATGGAAGGTACGAACAGACAGATCTTTGTGAAAGGAATGCGGGACGGGATTCCCATCGGTCTTGGGTATTTTGCGGTGGCCTTCACGCTGGGAATTGCGGCAAAAAATGCGGGGATGACGGCCTGGCAGGCAACACTTACCAGCCTGCTGCTGAATGCTTCCGCAGGAGAATATATCGGGTTTACATTGATTGCGGCAAACGCCGGATACTTGGAGGTAATGGTGATGGAGGCAGTGGCTAATGCCAGATATCTGCTGATGTCCTGCGCACTGAGCCAGAAGATTTCGATAAAAACGGGATTGCTGCATAGATTGCTGCTGGGCTTTTATGTTACGGATGAAATTTTCGGCGTATCCGTATCCGTACCGGGCATGCTGCGTCCCCTATATTCCTACGGTGTTATTGCGGTGGCGGCACCGGGATGGGCATTGGGAACGGGTCTTGGAGTGCTGCTTGGCAATATTCTGCCTCTGCGCCTGTCAAGTGCCTTGAGTGTGGCACTATACGGAATGTTTGCGGCAGTGTTCGTTCCGCCCGCCAGAGAGAACAAGGTGATTGCGGGATTGGTGCTATTCTCCTTTGGGGCCAGCTTCGTATTTCACAGAGCCGGTCTGTTTGCGGGGATATCTTCCGGAAGCAAGATCATACTTCTGACGGTGGCCATATCCCTGGCAGCGGCAGTGCTGTTTCCTGTGACAGAGAAACCGGAGAAAGGAGAAGCTGTATGAAGGGAAATGTTTACGCATATATTTTTGTTATGGCAGTCACCACCTATCTGATCCGTGTGCTGCCGCTGACATTGATCAGAAAAGAAATTTCCAATGTAACGATACGTTCCTTCCTTTACTACGTACCTTATGTAACTCTGGCGGTTATGACCTTTCCTGCCATCCTGAGTGCCACCCGCTCTCCCGTTTCGGGTGGCGTCGCCTTTTTGGCCGCCATAGGGCTGGCCTGGACGGGAAAGAGTCTGTTTCAGGTGTCTGTACTTTCCTGCGGAGTGGTATTTCTATTGGAGCTTTTTTTGTAAGGAGCGGCGGGAAAGCAGATACGGATTGAATTCACCCAAAAATGGAATTATAATAACCTTATGGCAAATTTGGCAAAGAATAAAAAAGACGGATTTATCATGCAGGCGGGCATACTGGCGGCAGCCGGGCTGATCGTGCGCATGATCGGAATTTTATATCGCAGTCCATTGGTTGCTATTATCGGCGATGAGGGAAACGGCTACTACAATACGGCATACACCATTTATACTATTATCCTGCTGGTGTCCTCTTACAGTATTCCGTCGGCGGTATCCAAGGTAATTGCAGCCCGTTTGGCAAAGAAAGAATACAGAAACGCACATAAGATTTTTATGGGTGCGTTTTATTATGTTATCGTGGTGGGAGGAATCGCAAGTCTGCTGTGTTTTTTCTTTGCGGAATCCATCGTGGGGAGTAATTCGGCAAGAGTGCTGCGGATTTTTGCGCCTACCATTTTTTTTTCCGGTCTTCTGGGAGTTTTAAGAGGATATTTTCAGGCCCATCGCAGCATGGTGCAGACGTCTGTCTCCCAGATCCTGGAACAGATCCTCAACGCTTCCGTCAGCATCGGTGCGGCCTATTTTCTGATCCGCAGTGTACAGAATCGGGATGCCACAACGCAGGCGGTTTACGGAGCCATGGGAAGCGCCATGGGAACCGGAGCAGGGGTGGTATTTACACTGCTGTTTATGGCGGTGGTATACGGAATGAACCGGCAGATGTTCAAACGGAGAAGAGAGAGGGACCGTACCGGAAAAGAATTGTCTTACGGACAGGTATTCCGGCTGATTTTCGGAATGGTGACGCCGGTACTGCTCAGTACCTGTATTTATAATCTGAGCAATGCCACCAATCTGAAGCTGTATTGCGGAATTGTTGAAACACTGCAGGGATATACGGAGGCTCAGGCAACCACCTATTACGGTCTGTTTTCCGGGAAAGCAAATCAGATCGTCAACATTCCCATTGCGCTGTCCACAGCCATGTCTTCCGCAATCATTCCCAGTATTGCGGGAACCTTTGAGAGAGGAGAGGATGTGGAAACCAGACGAAAAATCGGAAGTGCGGTGAAGACCACCATGCTGATTTCCATACCGGCGGCAGCGGGACTGGCTGTACTGGCGAAACCCATTGTATATCTTCTGTATCCGCAGAAGTCCACCGTTGACATAGTGGCCCGGCTGGTACAGGTATTGGCGGTTTCCGTAATTTTCTACGCCTTGTCCACTCTGTCCAATGCAATATTGCAGGGAACGGGATATGTCAACCGACCGGTCATTCACGCGGCTGCAGCCTTGGTATTACAGGCCGGACTTTTGGTGGCGTTGCTGTATTTTACGCCCATGAATCTGTACGCTCTGGCAGCGGCAGCCATTTGCTATTCGTTCTGTATGTGTATATTCAACGGAATCAGTATCCGAAGAAAATTGGGATATCGTCAGGAGCTGTTTCGAACCTTTTTGATCCCCGGGCTGTCGGCACTCTGGATGAGCGGCGGAGCCTGGCTGGCGTATCAGGGCTGTTACCGGGCGTTGGCGGCTTTGCAGCCGGGAGCGGAAGCAGAGCTGAACTGGGGAGCCAATCTGCTGTGCCTGCTTCCCGCCATGGCGGTGGCAGTGACTGTCTATTTCGCCTTTGTGATCAAGCTGGGAGGTATTCGGGGGAAAGAGCTGGAGAGCCTGCCGGGGGGAAGGAAGCTGATGAAAATTGCGGGGAAGCTTCACTTGCTGTAATTTTATAAATTGCAAAATTGTGGTAGATTTTCAGTGGAATTAGTTGTATGATAAGATGATGTAGTTTGTACTTTCTGATAAAGTGATGTGAGGGTACCTACGGAAAGAATGAAACAGAGATAACGGGAGTGAGATCATGCGGAGAATTTCCATATATATGCGATATATGCTTGTACTTGGGATGACGGTCTGGATCGCCGGCTGCGGCGGCGGGAAGCAGCAGGAAGATCAGATACAGGAAGAAGCGGCGCAGGAGACACAGCAGGAGGAAGAGGAGCTGACGGCTGAGGATACAGAGTATCGCAGTTATTTGACGGGACTTCCGGTAACAGAGGAGGAAATGAGGCAGCGGCCGCTGGCAGTGATGCTTGGCAACAGGGAAGAAAACTGTCCTCAGAAGGGGCTGGAGGATGCCTCCGTCATTTATGAAGCACCCGTAGAGGGTCGCGTCACCAGACTGATGGGAATTTACGAGAACCTGGAGGATTTGGGAGATATCGGCTATATCCGAAGCAGCCGGGACTACTTTGTCTATTTCGCCGGTGAGTTCGATGCATATTATGCGCATTTTGGGCAGGCCACACCCTATGTGGGAGAGCTTTTAAACAGCGATCGCGTAGACAATTTAAGCGGTGCGGTTGCGGGAATTGATAATCCGGCACCCAACAGCTTTGTCCGGACCAGTGACAGAAAGGCGCCCAATAACGTGGCGTTGTCCATTAAGGGAATGCTGGGAGATATTGAGAAATTTGGCTATCGGAAGGAGATCAGGGAGGAGTACGTACCCAAATTCACCTTCGCCCCGGTGGATGCTCCGGTGACTTACGAGGATGAGGCAGATGCCCTTGTGCTGTATCCCGGAGGCAAGGAAGGCTCTTCGGGGAACGGCTACAGTCTGCCGGAGGTTCGGTTTGAGTATAATCCGGAGGACGGACGGTATTATCGTTGGCAGTATGGAGCGGAGCATGTGGAAGAGAATACCGGGGAGCAGATTGCGGTAGACAATGTGATTTTCCAGTATTGCCACGGGGAAGTACGGGATGAAAACGATTATCTTGCCTTCGGATGTCATGGAGAGGATGATTATAAGGTACAGGTATTTACCGGAGGAAAGATGGTGGAAGGCACCTGGAACCGCAGCAGGGATGAGGTGCCTGCTTTGTATACGGATGAGAATGGGGATCCCATCGTCCTCAATCCCGGCAAAACCTGGGTATGCATCATATGGCTGGAATACGGTGATGATGTAGTTGTGGAATAATCATGAAATACAAAGGACAATGAGGTGTGATGCATGAGAAGCATATGGAACAGCTTTTTGCTGGCATTATCGATGTATTCTGTCAGTCCCAAAGCGCAGATAGAAAGAAACAGGGAAAATACCAAATATATTTTGCTTTTTATTCCGATTATCGGCGTAGTGATTGGGCTTTTGATCAGCCAGTGGGCCATCGGCTATCCTTACCTGTGCAGCTATGCCATCCTGCCGGCGGTGGTGGGGGCGGTGCTTCCAAGTGTGATTTCCGCAGGTGCCCATCTGGACGGATTTTTCCGCACCGTGGATGCGTTGAGCTCCAACAAATCGCGGGAGGGTAAGCTGCAGATTCTGGAGGATTCTCATGGGGGCTATTTCGCCATTATCGTCTGTATCTGCTATTTTATGATCAGTATCGGTATCTGGAGTGAGATGCCCATAGACGGTCTGTTTGTTCTGGCATACAGCTATGTGATTTCCCGGGCTTTGTATGGCTTTTCCATATTGGCACTGCCCCATGCAAAGGAGAGCAAATGTAGTATTTATGTGCCTGAGGGCGGTATGAGAGTGGTGGAGATGTTGATTCTTCTGCTCTACGTAGGCATCAGTGCCATGTTGATGCTCTCCGTGAATCGGGAGATCGGTTTTGCCTGTCTGGGGGGAGCTGCAGTTTCATTTTTGTATTATTGTTTTGTGGCGTTTAAGCATTTTGGAGGTGTAACGGAGGACAGTGCGGGATTTTTCATACAGATCTGCGAGGTTCTTGTTCCCTTGGCAGCACTGATCGCATACAAGCGGTGGTGGTAGGAAGAATCGGTATTTACGGGAGGAAAAGTGATGTTAGTACAAAAATATGTGGATATGCTGGAAAAGAAAAATATTATACGGATTCTGTCGGAATTTGCTACCAACAGAGGAAATGAGATCGGCTATGATAACGTCTTTGATTTCAGTCTGGGCAATCCTTCCGTTCCGGCGCCTCAGGCCTTTACCGATACGTGTATTGCCATGCTGAGAGAGAAAAATCCCATGGAGCTGCATGGCTACAGCCCTACTTTGGGGATTCCCTATGTGCGTCAGAAGGTGGCCGCTTATCTGAATCAAAAATTTGGAATGAATTACACACAGGATCATATATTTATGACAAGCGGAGCTGCAGGTGCCCTGGCGCATGCCTTCCGTTTGATCTGCAACGAGGGAGACGAGGTTTTGACCTTTGCTCCGTTTTTCCCGGAATATCATCCTTATGTCGATTTGTCGGGCGCCATCTTGAAGATCGTGCCTCCCAATACGGAGGATTTTCAGATCAATTTTGAAGCCTTTACGGATATGCTGAATGAAAAAACCAAGGCAATTCTGATCAATTCGCCCAACAATCCTTCAGGCGTCGTTTACTCGGCAAAAACACTGGAGAAGCTGGCAGATATCTTAAAAGAAAAAAGTAAGCATTACGGTCATGAGATTTATCTGGTATCTGATGAACCGTATAGGGAAATTGCTTTTGAAGGGGTACAGGTGCCGTATCCGTCCCGGTTTTATGAGGATACCATTTCCTGCTATTCCTTTTCCAAGTCTCTGTCGCTTCCGGGAGAACGTATGGGGTATGTAGCCGTGAATCCGGCATGCAGGGACAGCAAGACCATGATACAGATGTGCGGACAGATCTCCAGAGGAATCGGCCACAATTGCCCGGCCTCCATGTTCCAGCTGGCGGTAGCAGAGCATCTTGAGGATACGGCGGATATCAGTGTGTATGAAAGGAACATGAACCTGCTCTACAGAGAACTGACGGCGTTGGGCTTTACCTGCCTGAAACCGGGCGGCACCTTTTACATTTTCCCCAAAGCTCTGGAAGAGGATGCCAATGTATTCTGTCAGAAGGCATTGAAATACGATTTGATACTGGTGCCCGGCGACAGCTTCGGATGTCCCGGATATTTCCGTATGGCATACTGTATAGATACGAATAAGGTGGAGCGAAGCCTGCCCGCCCTCCGCAGATTTGTGGAAAGTGAATATCCTCGCTGATGCAGGTATGATTGGAAAGGAAGCAGTATGATAGAAATTTTAAAGGCCGTGCTTTTCGGTGTTGTGGAAGGCGTCACGGAATGGCTGCCCATCAGCAGCACGGGTCACATGATTCTTCTGAATGAGTTCGTGACATTGGAGGTCTCCGGGGAATTTTGGGAGATGTTTCTGGTAGTGATTCAGTTGGGGGCTATCCTGGCCGTGGTACTGTTGTTTTGGGACAAAATTTTCCCCTTTCGGTTCGGAGCAAAGCCGGGAATCCGTAAGGAGACCATGGCACTTTGGTATAAGATTATCGGCGCCTGTATTCCTGCAGCGGTGGTGGGAATTCTGTTCGATGATGTGCTGGAGGATTGGTTTTATAATTATCCTACGGTGGCGTTGGCATTGATCCTATTCGGTATTGCATTCATTGTAATAGAGGAAAAGAATAAGGATCGAAGGGCTGTGATCACGGATTTGTCGGAGATGACATGGAAGGCAGCATTCCTGATCGGGTTCTTTCAGCTGATTGCGGCAATCTTTCCCGGTACCAGCCGTTCCGGCGCTACGATTCTGGGGGCGCTGCTGATCGGTGTATCCAGAACAGTGGCTGCGGAATTTACTTTTTTCCTGGCCATTCCCGTGATGCTGGGAGCCAGCTTTTTAAAGATTCTTAAATTTGGGTTTGCCTTTTCCGTTCAGGAGCTTATGATACTGGGAACGGGAATGATTACAGCTTTTGCGGTATCCGTTTTGGTGATAAAGTTTTTGATGGACTTTATCAAAAAGCATGATTTTAAAGTGTTTGGGTGGTATCGCATCTGTTTGGGCTGTCTGGTAATGCTTTATTTTTGGAAGATGTATTGACAGTTTCCCGAAAAAGAGATAGACTGTTGCCTGTAGTATGTAAACGATAGGCAAATGAGCAAATGCTAAAATCGACGTATCAACACTGAAGAAAAGGAGATAATTATGGCTGCAACCAAAACCGTTACCGATAAAGTTGAGACCAAAGCAAAGACGACAGCAAGAAAAACGGCAACAAAAAAAGCGACGATGAAAGTAAGCACCACCCTACAGTTCGCAGGAAAGAGTATTTCCGATGAGGATCTGGTAAAAATGGCAAAGGAAGTATGGAAGAGCGAATTGAAGAAAAAAGTGGCGGAGCTTTCCTCTTTGGAGCTGTACGTAAAGCCGGAGGAGAACACGGTATACTGTGTGTTCAACGGTGATATTACGGGAAGCTACCAGCTGTAAAAAACATTTTTTCTTTTCTTCAGCGAGGAGAAAAGAGAAAGAAAAGATCGAAGGATCCCTGCCTCTGTGGGAGACGTCAAGGGTGACAATGATTCCGAAAGAACAAAGTCGGCTGGTATGGCTTTCATCGAATACAGGGATGATCAGTAATATCCCTTCACGCTCACGGCGCGTACAGATATCCGTATCTGACGCGCCTTTGCCGTACCTCCATGTACGGCAAGAGCTGATTGCCTCCCCTGTATCCGATAAAAGCTCATACCAACAGCAACTTTGTTCTTTCGGAATCATTGTCACCCTTGACGTCTTCCGCAGAGGCAGGGATCCTTCGATCTTTTCTTTCTCTTTTTTCCTCGCTGAAGAGAAGACATGCCATCGGCAAACAGATACTGACAGAAGAGGATTTTTTTATTTTTAAGAATTATTTAATAATTATTTTCAACCAAATCAGTTGACAATAAATAGGGATAGTGATATTTTATGGTAAGAAGATGTTAGCACTCGACCATGCTGAGTGCTAACAAAGAAAAGAGGGGGTGATGGAGTTGCAGTTGGATGAAAGAAAGATGAAGATATTGCAGGCCATCATCCGCAATTACCTGGAGACCGGAGAACCGGTGGGAAGCAGAACCATCTCCAAGTTCACGGATCTGAATCTGAGCAGTGCTACCATTCGTAATGAGATGGCTGATCTGGAGGAGATGGGGTATATTTTACAGCCCCATACCTCTGCCGGAAGAATTCCTTCCGATGCAGGATATCGACTGTATGTGGATATGATGATGCAGGAGAAGGAACAAGAGGTAAATGATCTGAAGGAGCTGTTGCTGGAGAAGGAAGACAAACTGGATCAGCTTTTGAAGCAGACTGCGAAGCTGCTGGCAGTCAATACGAATTATGCCACAATGGTTTCCGCACCCAGCATCCACGGAAACAAGCTGAAATTTCTTCAGCTGTCAAGAGTGGAAAAGAATCAGCTGCTGGCAGTAATTGTGATCGAAGGGAATGTGATCAAGAACACGATACTGGATGTGGATGAGGTGCTTACCGACGAGACACTGCTGAAGCTGAATATTTTGCTGAACACTCATTTGAACGGTCTGTCTATTCAGGAGATCAATCTGGGAATGATAGCGGCATTGAAGACACAGGCAGGGATTCACAGCGAGATTATCAGTGAAGTGATCGATGCGGTGGCAGAAGCCATTCAGGCGGATGAAGATCTTGAGATCTATACCAGCGGAACCAACAATATCTTCAAGTATCCGGAGCTGTCGGATCACCGCAGAGCCAGCGAACTGATCACTACCTTCGAGGAAAAGAAGATCTTAAATGAGCTGGTGCAGGAAACACTGGCGGATGAGAAGGCGGGAGGGATCCAGGTTTATATAGGAAAAGAAGCCCCCATAGAAACAATGCAGGACTGCAGTATTGTTACCGCCACATATGAGCTGGGAGAGGGAATGAAAGGTACCATCGGCATTATCGGACCGAAGAGAATGGATTACGACAAGGTGGTGGACAGCTTGAGGCATATTATGAAGCAGCTGGACAATATGTATGAACGTGAATGATACCCCAGGGGTCAGGAAAGGAAGTAAGAATCGTGCAGGATATTTTTGAGGAACAGTTGGAAGATCTGGTGGCAGAAGAGCTGGCGGCGGAAAAGGCAGCGAGGGAGACGGCAGAAGCTCCCGGAGATACCGGCGAAGGAGAAGTGTCCGAAGCTTCCGGGGAGTGTCCCCGGGACAGTGATGAAGAGATGGATAAGGAAGCTCCGGCAGAAGAAGAGGCACAGGAAGAGGAAAAAGGATTTTTTAAGAAAAAGACCGATAAGAAGCTGGAAGCTCTGAAGGAAAAAAACGATGAGCTGGAAGACAGAGTCAAACGCCAGATGGCAGAGTTCGATAACTATCGCAAGCGTACGGAAAAAGAAAAAGCGGCGATGTTTGAAATGGGTGCTAAGAGCGTTATCGAGAAGCTCCTGCCGGTGGTGGATAATTTTGAGCGGGGACTGCAAAGTGTTTCCGAAGAGGAGCGTGAAGCAGGCTTTGCCGCAGGAATGCATATGATCTATAAACAGCTGATGGAGGAACTGAGTAAAATCGGAGTTGTTCCCATCGAAGCGATAGGAAAGGAATTCGACCCCAATTTCCACAATGCGGTGATGCAGGTGGAGAGCGAAGATTTTGAAGAGGGTACGGTAGCCCAGGAATTGTTAAAGGGTTATATGTATAGAGACACTGTGGTAAGACACAGTATGGTAGCAGTGGCACAATAACTTTTTTCGCATAGAAGACAGGAGGAGATAATATGAGTAAGATAATCGGAATTGACCTTGGAACAACCAACAGCTGCGTGGCTGTTATGGAGGGCGGAAAGCCCACCGTTATTGCAAATACGGAAGGCTCCAGAACCACCCCCTCTGTGGTGGCTTTTACAAAGACGGGAGAAAGACTGGTGGGTGAGCCTGCCAAACGTCAGGCTGTTACCAATGCGGAGAAAACCATTTCTTCCATTAAGAGAGATATGGGTACCGACAGAGGAAGAACCATCGATGATAAAAAGTACTCCCCCCAGCAGATCTCGGCCATGATCCTGCAGAAGCTGAAAGCGGATGCGGAAAGCTATTTGGGAGAAAAGGTGACGGAAGCCGTTATTACCGTACCCGCATATTTCAATGATGCACAGCGTCAGGCAACCAAGGACGCCGGTAAGATCGCGGGTCTGGATGTAAAACGTATCATCAACGAGCCTACGGCAGCGGCATTGGCCTACGGTCTGGACAATGAAAAAGAGCAGAAGATCATGGTATACGACCTGGGCGGCGGTACCTTTGACGTCTCTATCATCGAGATCGGTGACGGTGTGATCGAGGTGCTTGCTACCAGCGGTGACAACCGTCTGGGCGGTGACGATTTTGACCAGAAGATCACGGATTATATGCTGGCTGAGTTTAAAAAGCTGGAGGGTGTGGATCTGTCCAATGACAAGATGGCACTGCAGAGGCTGAGAGAGGCTGCGGAGAAGGCCAAAAAAGAGCTGTCCAGCGCAACGACGACCAATATTAACCTGCCCTTCATTACGGCAACGGCAGAGGGTCCCAAGCATTTTGACATGAATCTGACGAGAGCCAAGTTTGATGAGCTGACCCATGATCTGGTGGAAAGAACTGCCATTCCCGTGCAGAATGCAATGAAGGATGCCGGTGTGACCGCTTCCGAATTGGGCAAAGTATTGTTGGTGGGTGGATCCACCAGAATTCCGGCTGTACAGGAAAAGGTAAAGCTGCTGACCGGTCATGAGCCCAGTAAGACATTGAATCCGGATGAATGTGTGGCCATCGGTGCTTCCATTCAGGGTGGTAAGCTGGCCGGTGATGCAGGTGCGGGAGAGATCCTGCTTTTGGATGTAACACCTCTTTCTCTGTCCATCGAGACCATGGGTGGCGTAGCCACGAGACTGATCGAGAGAAATACTACCATACCGACGAAGAAGAGTCAGATATTCTCCACGGCGGCAGACAATCAGACAGCTGTGGATATCAATGTGGTACAGGGTGAGCGTCAGTTTGCCAAAGATAATAAGTCTCTGGGACAGTTCCGTCTGGACGGGATTCCTCCGGCCATGAGAGGTGTGCCGCAGATAGAGGTTACCTTTGATATTGACGCCAACGGTATCGTAAATGTGTCCGCCAAGGATCTTGGTACGGGCAAGGAGCAGCATATTACGATTACGGCAGGCTCTTCCATGTCCGATGACGAGATCGAGAAGGCTGTTAAGGAAGCAGCCGAGTACGAAGCTGCTGACAAAGCAAGAAAAGAAGCGGTGGACGCCAGAAATGAAGCGGATTCCTTTGTGTTCCAGACAGAGAAGGCATTGAAAGAGGCGGGAGATAAGATCGAAGCCTCCGACAAGGCCTCCGTAGAAGCCGATCTGAGTGCTCTGAAGGAGCTTTTGGAGAGAACCAAGGATCAGGAGATGACACCGGAACAGGTGACAGAGCTGAAAGCAGCACAGGAAAAGCTGATGACAGGTGCTCAGAACCTGTTTGCCAAGATGTATGAGCAGACGCAGCAGGCGGCCGGTCAGGCAGGTCCCGATATGTCCAATATGGGTAATATGGGAGGCGAATCCGAGACGCAGGCGCCCGAGGATGATATTATTGACGGAGATTTCAGAGAAGTATAAAGAGCCTGTAAGAGAAACAAAGTGAAATATCATGCAGGGGACATGAAAATGTCCCCTGAAGGCAGTTTTTATAGACGGAGGCATTTATGGCAGAGCAGAAAAGAGATTATTATGAGGTCTTGGGCGTAGATAAAAATGCGGACGAGGCTGCATTAAAAAAGGCATACAGAGCACTTGCCAAAAAATATCATCCTGATATGAATCCGGGAAATGAGGAGGCAGAGAAAAAGTTTAAGGAAGCTTCCGAAGCATATGCCGTATTGAGTGACCCGGAAAAGAGACGTCAGTACGATCAATTTGGCCATGCCGCATTTGATGGCGCTGCCGGAGGTGCCGGAGGATTTGGAGGCTTTGACTTCAGCGGAGCCGATTTCAGCGATATATTCGGTGATATATTTGGTGACTTTTTCGGAGGCAGGAGCAGTCGGAGAGCCAATAACGGTCCCATGAAAGGCAGCAATATTCGAACCAGTGTCAGGATTACCTTTGAAGAGGCTGTGTTTGGCTGTGAGAAGGAAATTGAGCTGAACACGAAGGAGGAGTGTAAGAACTGTCACGGCACGGGTGCAAAGCCGGGAACGAACCCGGAGGTCTGCAGCAAATGCGGAGGCAAGGGTCAGGTGGTATTTACCCAGCAGTCCTTCTTCGGAACGGTGCGTAACGTACAGGCTTGTCCCGACTGCCAAGGTACCGGCAAGGTGATCAGAGAAAAATGCACGGACTGTCGAGGCAGCGGCTATATTCCCATCAGGAAGCGGTTTGCGGTGGATATTCCCGCGGGAATCAACAGCGGACAGTGTAAGCGACTGAGCGGACAGGGTGAGCCGGGGATCAACGGAGGCCCCAGAGGAGATGTGCTGGTGGAGGTGATCGTTGGCCGTCATCCTATTTTTCAGCGGCAGGAATATGATATCTTCTCAACCGTACCCGTTTCCTTCGCAGTGGCTGCGCTTGGCGGGGAGATCATCATCGATACGGTAGACGGCAAGGTAATTTACGATGTGAAGGCGGGAACCCAGACGGACACCAGGATCCGGCTGAAGGGCAAGGGTGTGCCCTCCCTGCGCAATAAGGAGATCCGGGGAGACCACTATGTGACGCTGGTGGTTCAGATACCGGATAAGCTGTCCCACGAAGCCAAGGAACTGCTGCGTAGATTTGATGAGGAGAGCGGAGACAGCCTGAATGCGGCCAAGAGACTGACAGGGGAGCCAAAGGACAAAGGGCCGGCACCGAAAAAGAAAAAAGGGATTTTTAAATAAAATTTCATAAATATGTTGAAAAATAACGATACGGGAATAGCTTTCTGGTAAGTATTTACCATGGTAAGAAAGATATTCCCGTAAGTTTCGTATCTGCCGTGTTTACTTTTCAACAAAATTTTGCTACAATAGGCATGAGCTTAGAGCGATTTGCGATGTTTCCGGCTGCGGAAGCATTTCCGGTCGCAGGAAATAAGAGAATGGAGGATAAATTAATGCCAAGAATCAAACAATCGATGGACGGCAATACAGCTGCGGCGCATGTAGCTTATGCGTTTACGGAGGTTGCCGGTATCTATCCCATCACACCTTCCAGCCCCATGGCCGATATGGTGGACCAGTGGAGTGCGTCAGGCCAGAAGAATATCTTTGGCACAGAAGTACAGGTAGTTGAAATGCAGAGTGAGGCCGGTGCGGCAGGTACCGTACACGGATCCCTTGCGGCAGGAGCGTTGACCACTACATTTACGGCGTCTCAGGGACTGCTTTTGATGATTCCCAACATGTACAAGATTGCGGGTGAGTTGCTTCCCGGAGTGTTCCATGTATCGGCGCGTACGGTGGCCAGCCATGCGTTGAATATTTTTGGTGATCATTCCGATGTATATGCATGTCGCCAGACCGGTTTTGCCATGCTGGCAGAATCCAATCCTCAGGAAGTTATGGATCTTGCGGCCGTGGCACATCTGGCTGCCATTGAGAGCCGCATTCCGTTTGTGAATTTCTTTGACGGTTTCCGTACCAGCCATGAGATCCAGAAGATTGAAGTGTGGGATTATGATGATCTGAAGGATATGACCAATTTTGATGCCGTTAAGGCATTTCGTGAGCACGCTCTGAATCCGGAGAATCCGGCTACCAGAGGAAGCCATGAAAACGATGATATCTTCTTCCAGCACAGAGAGGCCTGCAACAAATTCTACACGGCAGTTCCCGGTGTTGTGGAGAAGTATATGGATAAGGTAAACAAGAAGCTGGGAACCAACTATCAGCTCTTTGAATACTACGGCGCTCCCGATGCAGACCGTGTCATCATCGCTATGGGTTCTGTCTGCGATGTAACGGAAGAGGTCATTGATTATCTGACTGCCAAGGGTGAGAAGGTGGGTCTTGTAAAGGTTCGCCTGTATCGTCCTTTTGCTGCCGATAAGCTGCTCACCGCCATTCCCGCCACAGCCAAGAAGATCGCTGTGCTTGACAGAACGAAGGAGCCCGGTGCGCTGGCCGAGCCTCTCCACCTGGATGTAATGGCTGCTTTCCGTGAAGCGGGAAGAGAAGGCGTGATCGTAGGCGGACGTTACGGTCTGGGAAGTAAGGATACGGCACCTGCCAGCATCTTTGCCGTATATGAGGAACTGAAGAAGGATGCGCCCAAGGAGAGATTCACCCTGGGTATCCATGACGATGTTACCTATTTGTCTCTGGAAGAGAAGGCAGCTCCCATTACCTCTGCAGAGGGTACGAGAGAGTGCAAGTTCTGGGGAATCGGCGGCGACGGTACGGTGGGAGCAAACAAGAACTCCACCAAGATCATCGGTGATCATACGGACAAATATATTCAGGCATACTTCCAGTATGACTCCAAGAAGACCGGCGGCGTGACCATCAGTCACCTGCGTTTCGGTGATAAGCCCATCCGTGCACCTTATTACGTAAATCAGGCAGACTTCGTGGCATGCCACACACCTGCCTACGTGACCAAGGGCTACAAGATGGTGAA
This sequence comes from Lachnospiraceae bacterium, assembly GCA_017396675.1. Classification (GTDB taxonomy): domain Bacteria; phylum Bacillota; class Clostridia; order Lachnospirales; family Lachnospiraceae; genus SFDP01. Next base: position 4,959 of record JAFQLB010000004.1, on the reverse strand, counting down.
CGATGTGAAGCCCGGTGGTGTATTCCTGATCAACTGCCAGTGGTCTCCCGAGGAGCTGGAAGAGCATCTGTCCGCAGAAGCCAAGAGATACATTGCAGCCAATAACGTACAGCTCTATACCATCAATGCCATCGATAAGGCCATCGAGATCGGTTTGGGCAAGCGTACCAATACGATCCTGCAGTCCGCATTCTTTGCTCTGGCAGGCGTACTTCCCAGAGAAGAAGCCATCAAGTATATGAAAGAGGCTGCTTATAAGTCCTTTGCCAAGAAGGGTGATGCCGTTGTTGAGATGAACTACAAGGCCATCGACGCAGGCTTTGACGCTTATGTAAAGGTAGAGGTACCCGCCTCCTGGAAGGATGCCGTAGATGAAAAGAAAGCAGCTGTTCACAAGGGTAACGCCGGAACCGTGAAGATGGTAGAGTCCATTCTGGAGCCGATTGATCGTATGGATGGAAACAGCCTTCCTGTATCTGCCTTTATGGATTATGCCGACGGCCAGTTTGAGCAGGGTGCTTCCGCTTACGAAAAGCGCGGTGTGGCAGTCAGCGTACCTCAGTGGCACGAAGACAAATGTATCCAGTGTAACCAGTGTGCTTATGTATGTCCTCATGCCACCATCCGTCCTTACGCATTGACCAAGGAAGAGGTGGAGAATGCACCTGAAGCATTGAGAACGAAGCAGATGAACGGTAAGGGATGCGAAGAGTATCAGTTTGCCATCTCCGTATCTCCGCTGGATTGTATGGGCTGCGGTGTCTGTGTGGACGTATGTCCGGCCAAGGCACTGAGCATGGAAGGTCTGGAGAGCCAGCTTCCTCAGCAGGAAGTATTTGACTACTGCGTAGAGAATATAGATAAGAAGCCCGGCATGGTATCTGAAAATACCGTGAAAGGCAGTCAGTTCAATCAGCCGCTTCTGGAGTTCTCCGGTGCTTGCGCCGGCTGTGCAGAGACCAGCTACGCCCGTCTCATCACACAGCTGTTCGGAGAGCGTATGTTTATCTCCAACGCGACGGGATGCTCCTCCATCTGGGGCGGCCCCGCAGCAACCAGTCCGTATACACGCAACCGCAACAGCGGCAGAGGACCGGCCTGGGCCAACAGCTTGTTCGAGGACAATGCAGAGCATGGTTACGGAATGTATCTTGGTCAGAAGGCACTTCGCAAGAGTCTGGCCGATAAGACGCTGGAGCTTCTGGATGTGGAGAAGACTTCACCTGCATTGAAGGAAGCTGCCAAAGCATGGTTGGATACCATGAATGACGGTAAAGCCAACGAAGTGGCTTCCAAGGCGTATGTGACCGCACTGGAAGAGAATATTGTAGAAACCTGCAAATGCAGAGCCTGCACGCTGGCAAGAGAGATTCTGGAGAAGAAGCAGTATCTGTCCAAGAAGTCCGTATGGATCTTCGGTGGCGACGGATGGGCATATGATATCGGATTCGGTGGCCTGGATCATGTACTGGCAGCCGGAGAAGATGTAAACATCATGGTGTTCGATACGGAGGTTTACTCCAATACGGGCGGTCAGGCCAGCAAGGCCAGCCAGATCGGACAGGTGGCACAGTTCGCCGCTGCCGGTAAGGCGATCGGCAAAAAGAGCCTGGCAGAGATCGCAATGAGCTACGGTTACGTATATGTAGCACAGGTGGCTATGGGAGCCAATCAGAAGCAGACACTGGATGCCATTCTGGAAGCAGAGAGCTATCCCGGTCCTTCCATTATCATCGGCTACGCTCCTTGTGAAATGCACGGTATCAAGGGCGGTATGATGAACTGCCAGGCTGAGATGAAGAAGGCTGTTGCTGCCGGATACTGGGATATGTTCCGTTATGATCCCCGGAAGAAGGCAGAAGGCAAGAATCCGTTTACCCTTGACAGTAAGGCTCCTACCGGAGATTACAAGGAATTCATTGAGGGCGAGACCCGTTACAGCCGCCTGAAGCTGGCCTTCCCCGAGAGAGCCGATGAGCTCTTTGAGAAAGCCGCAGAGCAGGCCAAGGATCGCTACAAATATCTCACTAAGCTGGTGGAGCTGTACGGTGAATCCTGATCTCCAAGGCTTTACCGGATGTGAAATAAGCTAAGAACGGTTTGTAAAAGAGGGTGTCCCAAAACTACGATCTTAGAATCGTAGGGGGGACACCCTCTTTCTTGCCATCTTTACAAAGGGAGCAATTTTCGGTATCCTTGTAAAGAATAAAGGATCGATCCATCAGAAGAAAAATCAAGGAGGAGAGACATGAAGAAGATTTCCTGTTATCTGACAGGGCGGATCCACAGATATCTGCTGGCCATTGCGAGTATGGTCATCGCCACCTCTCTTGATATGGTGTCTCCCCAGCTGACGAAGCATATCATTGATGATGTTATAGTGGGTGGACAGCTGGAGAAGCTATCTCCTCTGCTGGCCGGAATCTTCGTGATCGGTGCTGCCCGGTTTGTATTCGGCTATGTGAAGGAATACGGCTTTGATACGTTGGCAGCGGGGATCGGAACGCAGATGCGAAGAGACCTGTTTGACCATATTCAGAGTCTCAGTGCCGAATTTTTCGATCGTACAGGGACGGGTGAGCTGATGACCCGGGTTAAGGATGATATTGACGCCCTCTGGAATGCACTGGGGTATGTTTCCATGCTGATACTGGAGGTGGTATATCATGTGGGAATCATTCTGTTCTGTATGTACAGTCTGAACTGGAAGCTGGCTCTGCTGCCAACCCTTGTCATGATTTTTTGCGGGTGGATGGCTCTTCGGATGGAGCGAGAGCTGGATGCCGTATATGAGAAGATCAGTGAGGAAAATGCGGTTCTCAACAGTGTGGCGGAGGAGAATCTGGCAGGTGTGAGAACGGTCAGGGCATTTACCCGGGAAAGGCATGAAATCAAAAAATTCCTGTCTCATAACAAAAGGTATTATGAGCTGAATATGACACAGTCCAAAATATTTGTTCGATACTCTCCCTATTTTTCGGCAGCCACACGGCTGACCCCTCTGCTGACGCTGCTGTTTGGAGGCGCTTTGTATATGACCGGGGAGGTGTCTCTGGGTACACTGGGAGCATTTGTGGAATATTCCATGAATATTGTATGGCCTATGGAAATGCTGGGATGGTTGACCAATGACCTGTCCACGGCAGTGGGAAGCTACAAGAAAATTAAAAGGGTGTATGACAACAAGCCTGCCATCAGGGAGGAGGAGCTGCCGGTTTGTCCGGAGAAGATCGGAGGAAGGATTCGTTTTGAGGGTGTATCCTTCAAAAGAACCAAGGAGCAGTATATCTTAAAGGACATCAGCTTTACCGTAGAACCGGGGAAAACACTGGGGATCATGGGAGCCACGGGCTCCGGAAAAAGCTCCGTTGTACAACTGCTGCAGCGGATGTACGAACCGGAGGAGGGAAGCATTTATCTGGACGATATTGATATCAAACGGCTGTCTCTGAAGCAGCTTCGCAGCAGTATTTCCATGGTGATGCAGGAGGTGTTTCTGTTCTCCGATACCGTGTCCGAGAATATCAGGCTGGGTGCCAGGAGATCTCTGACAGAGGAAGACATCGCTACGGCGGGAAGAAGGGCGCAGGCAGAAGAATTTGTGGAGCAGCTGTCCCATGGTTACGAGACAGTGATCGGAGAGCGGGGGGTGGGCCTTTCGGGAGGGCAGAAGCAGCGCATCAGCATTGCCAGAGCGCTTTCCAAGGGAGCTCCCGTGCTGGTGCTGGATGATGCCACCAGTGCCCTTGACATGGAAACGGAGCATGCCATATGGCAAGAGTTCCACGCATTAAAGAAGGTTACAAAAATCATCATTACACATCGTATCAGTGCCGTTCGGGATGCGGAGGAGATCATCATTCTTGACAAGGGAAGGATAGCCGAGCGAGGAACTCACACTGCGCTGCTTGAGAAAAAAGGACTGTATTACGAGACCTTCCGCACGCAGTATGAGTCTGTATGGGAAAAAGGGAAAGGGGGAGATGGGGAGCATGACATTTAATTCCTACAGGGAAGACGAAGACGTGCGTCAGGTTGGGAAATTAAAGACCCTTGGCCGCCTGTTTTCCTATTTGTTGTCCTATAAAAAGCAGATTCTGGCGGTGCTTTGCATTATGGCCTTTTGCATCGCTGTCAGTCTGATGAATCCGCTGATCATGGAGTCTGCCATTGATGATTATATCGTACCGGGAAACCGTCAGGGACTGCTCTCTTTGATCGGTGTGGCGGCCTTACTGAACATAGCTATGATTTTTGCGGTAAAGGTAAGGATGCATATGATGGCGAAGATGACAGGCAGCATCTTGCTTACCATTCGTCAGGAGCTGTACACCCATATACAGACCCTGGATTTTGAATTTTTTGACAGTCGACCTACGGGAAAGGTACTGGCTCGTATTATCGGAGATGTGAATTCTCTGAAATCGGTACTGGGCAATGTGGTAACAACGATGGTTCCGGAGTTTTTTACGGTTGCGGCGGTGGTGGCGATTATGCTGGTAAAGAATCCTGTTTTGGCAGCAGCCTCCCTATGCAGCCTTCCGCTGATGGCAGGAGGACTCTGGATCATTCAGGTATACTCTCACAAGAGATGGCAGGTATACCGGCAGAAATCCTCCAACCTCAACGCCTTTGTTCACGAGGATTTTTCGGGGATCAGGGTGATCCAAAGCTTTGCGGCAGAAGAAGAGACGAGAGAGACCTTTTGGGAGCTGACGAAAGAGCACAGAGAATCCTTTGTGCATGCGGTGAAGCTTCACGACGCTTTCGGTTCCATTATAGATTTTTGCTGGGGGATCGGGAATGTGGCTCTGTATTATACGGGGATCGTCATTCTGGGAACGGATCGCGTTTCTGTGGGTACACTGGTGGCATTCGGGACATATATCAACATGTTCTGGCGTCCCATTATGAATCTCAGCAATTTTTATAACCAGATCATTACCAATATTGCGGGTG
>JAFQLB010000044.1 GCA_017396675.1 Lachnospiraceae bacterium | reverse complement strand
GTGGTCTTACAGCAGCTCTCTGTATGTATGCGAGGGATAAAGGTGAGGTAAATATTGCTTATCAGATGCCGTTATATCCTATGATGGATAATCTTGATACCGATTCGTCGAGAGATAATCATGCTCCGGTCTGGAATACGAAAAGAAATCATATGGGATGGAAAGCATATCTTGGTGATTTGTGGGAACTTGGCGAAAAGGTATCTCCGTATGCCGCAGCTGCAAGACAAACGGATTATACGAATCTTCCTCCGGCATATACTTTTGTTGGCGATATTGAACCTTTTTATTGTGAAACACTTACCTACATTGAGAATCTGAAAAAGGCTGGTGTGGAGGCATGTGTAGATGTCTATCCAAATTGTTTTCACGCATTTGACATGCTTCTTCCGTTTAAGAAGGTAAGCAAACAGGCGATTGCGGAGTTCGAAAAACATTATTTGGAAGCAAGTAAGAAATACTACGCAGAACAAGATAAATAGATGTTAATTATTTATTCAGAGAGAAATTTATGACATTCAATCCTCCCATATCAGGATCTGTCGCTGATATTCATTGCGAAAAGGCCGCTTGAATTTATCGGCGACTACGGTTTCGTATATGTGGGAGGCATAAATCTCTTGTCTGAGCCAACTAAGAGACTCTTCCGGCAGCTGCAGGCGGGCATCGGCCGGCTTGGACAGCAGAGGGATGCTTCCCTTTTGCTTGATCTCTTTTAACAGAGGAGTGGATGTCTTTTTAAATCCCAAAACTCTGGCATATCCGGGATGATTTTTTTGAACATAATGGGCACGCTGCCGTTCCTTCATATCAAGAAGGATATGAAGCAGTCCGCGGCTGATTCGCGTATATGTCAGATTTTTTGTTTTCAGCAGACTGCAGAAACCTTCAAAGTCGGTAAATCTGTCAAAACAGCCCATCATTCTGTCTGCCATAGGGCCGGAGACATCTGCGTATTCGCTGAGTTCTTCGGAAGAAAGAGAAAGCAGGCGGTATTTTAAGAGCAAAGAAAAATCATTGCTGCCCACAGGAGTGGAGATTCCCCAGGTTTTGGTAAGCATATCCGCACTTTCCCTGGGCATGCTTTCCCTCAGCAGGGAGCTTGCTGCGGAATCGGAAGAAAAATCGGCGGCAGAGCCGGCGGTCTGATCATATACATTCAGAAGATGGGAGCGAAGGGCAGAGGCCGAAAGAAAGCCCTCCCCATGAGCCAGGGAGGTATCATGGTAACCGTGCCCCTGACGCAAAATGGCCACAGGACTGATGTGGGACTGTAAAGACTGCAGGGCTTTACAGTACTCTACGCCCAGAATATTGTTTGGAGAAGAGAAAAAGGCGGAATCCAAGGAAGCTTCCCCTTCTTTGCGGTGAGAAAGACAGGATGACAGAGCTGCGGCTCTGGCTCTGGGATAGGAAATCCCCTGTTTTTGCGCCAGTCGTATCTGTTTTTTGAACTCCGGCGTTTCACTTCCAAGAAGGGCAGCGTATTCCCACAGTCGTTGCATGTTGTTATTTTCACAGCCAAAAGCCAGATGAGTAACCACACCCAGCCGATGCAGCAGGGTCACGCCTCCGGCGGCAAAATATTCGGCAGAGGAGGTGGCAGGCCAGAGGGGCAGCTCCAGAACAAGATCCGCACCTGCAGCAAGAGCCATGGCGGTACGCAGATATTTGTCCGTAACGGCCGGTATGCCTCGTTGGGTGAAATTGCCGCTCATTACCACGATCAGATAATCCGCGTTGGTCTGTCTACGTGCTTCCCTCAGATGGAACCGATGTCCCAGATGTAAGGGATTGTATTCCGTAATCAATCCGGTCACTTTCATGGCATGTACTCCTCCCGATTTCTGTGATGGCAGATCCGGATAGGATAAGTTCCTAAGGAAATGCCGATTCAATCAGCGTTTTCCTAAATTCCTCCGCCGGTGCCTGTGTTTTCAGGGTAAAAAAAAGTTCCTCCCATGTCAAGGGGAGAGGAGGAAGGAATCAGTGGAATTTTCATTGTTCTAAATTAAAAACAACAAAAGAAAATCTATTTTGATATTGTACGACAAATAAAAGTTCGCTATAATTAGGATAAAATTAATCCTAACAGGGGAGGTTACATATGTCATATATTGATACAATCAAAGAGAAAGCAAGACAAAACAAAAAAACCATTGTATTGCCGGAGACAGAAGATAAGAGAACGTTACTGGCAGCAGCACAGGTGCTGAAAGAGGGTCTTTCGAATCTGATTCTGGTAGGCAATGAAGAGAAAGTGAAAAGCTTTGCAGACGAGTTGGGTGCCGACCTTACAGGTGCTTCCATCATTGATCCGGCAACGACAGACAAGCTGGAAAGCTATGTGGAGCTGTTGTACGAACTGAGAAAAGCAAAAGGTATGACGCAGGAAAAGGCAAGGGAGCTTTTGCTGAAGGATTATCTTACCTTTGGCGTGGTTATGGTAAAGACGGGAGATGCAGACGGAATGGTGGCAGGTGCCTGCCATGCCACGGCAGACGTTCTTCGTCCTTCCCTGCAGATTTTAAAGACAGCTCCCGGCGTAAAGCTGGTATCCAGTTTCTTCGTTATGAATGTACCGGATTGTGAATACGGCCAGAACGGAACCTTTATTTTTGCCGACTGCGGTCTGAATCAGGACCCCAATTCCGAAGAGCTGGCAGCCATTGCCGACTCCTCTGCCAAGAGCTTTAAGGCATTGGTGGGGCCGGAGCCGAAGATCGCCATGCTGAGCCACTCCACCAAGGGTAGTGCCAAGCACGCACTGGTGGACAAGATGGCAGAAGCCACAAGGATCGCAAAGGAACAGTATCCCGATCTGGTACTGGACGGAGAATTCCAGGCAGATGCTGCGCTGGTAACCTCTATCGGTCAGTCCAAGGCACCCGGCAGTGAGGTGGCAGGCAATGCAAATGTATTGATTTTCCCCAATCTGGATGCGGGCAATATCGGATATAAGCTGGTGCAGAGATTGGCCAAGGCAGAAGCCTACGGCCCTATTCTGCAGGGAATCGCAAGACCCGTCAATGATCTTTCCAGAGGATGCGACTGGGAGGATATCGTGGGTGTAGTGGCATTGACAGCAGTACAGGCACAGTTGGCATAACAGGAGGAGATACAAATGAAAGTATTGGTAATAAACTGCGGAAGCTCATCATTAAAATTTCAGTTGATCGATGCGGCAAGTGAGACCTTGATCGCTAAGGGTTTGTGTGAGAGGATCGGGATAGACGGCAGTCAGCTCGTCTATACTCCCGTGGGTGGGGAAAAAACCACGAAGGTATCTCCCATGCCGGATCATACAGCAGCTGTCAAGATGGTATTGGAGGCTCTCTGTGATGAGAGCATCGGAGTTGTAAAGAGCCTGGATGAGATTAAGGCTGTGGGTCATAGAATCGTACACGGGGGAGAAAAATTTGCAGCTTCCTGTATTCTGACAGATGAAGTGATTGCTACCATAGAAGAGTGCAGCGATCTTGCACCTCTGCACAATCCCGCCAACCTGATCGGTATTTCCGCCTGCAAGGAATTGATGCCCAATGTTCCCATGGTGGGTGTATTTGATACGGCCTTCCATCAGACAATGCCGGAGAAGGCTTATCTTTACGGCTTACCCTACGAGTATTATGAGAAGTACAAGGTGCGTCGCTACGGCTTCCACGGAACCTCTCATTCCTACGTATCCTCTCAGGCAGCAGGGCTGCTCGGCAAAGCCCCCGAAGAGATCAATACTATTGTTTGCCATCTGGGCAACGGAGCCTCCGTTTCTGCCGTACAGAAGGGAAAATGTGTGGATACTTCCATGGGCCTTACGCCATTGGAGGGTCTGATCATGGGAACCAGAAGCGGAGATATCGATCCTGCCATTATTGAATTTTTGGCTGGCAAGGAGAATAAGAGCTTAAGTGACATCATGGCGGTACTGAATAAAAAGTCCGGCGTACTGGGTCTCTCCGGAGGTTTTTCTTCCGATTTCAGAGATCTGGAGGATGCCAAGGACAAAGGGGATGCGGCTGCCGTCCGTACACTGGAGGCATTCTGCTATCGTGTAGCCAAGTATATCGGAGCCTATACCGCAGCCATGAACGGTGTGGACGCCGTTGTATTTACGGCAGGTGTGGGTGAGAACAGTGCTCTGGTACGCAGCATGATCTGTGAGCAGTATCTTGGCTATCTTGGCGTAACGCTGGATCAGGAAGCCAATCACAAGCGCGGAGAAGCACTGGTGATTTCTTCCAACGAAGAAGGTCCCAAGGTGATGGTGATCCCTACGGATGAGGAATTGATGATCGCGAGAGATACATACGCTTTACTGCAATAGCGGTTGGGAGATATGCATGAATCTGACAGATGTGTTTTACCGCAGCAATCAAACGGAAACTGTGGGGATTCGGCTGACAGAAGCGGAGTTTGAAGAATTGGCTGCAGGAGTCAGGGGACTGGAGGATGTGCGTCTGAAGGAGGCCGCCGAAGTCACACTCTCTCTGGAACATACGGAAAAGGGAAAGGCTCTGATCAAAGGCTTTGGCACCATGATACTGGAGGGCGCCTGCAGTCGCTGCCTGGAGCCGGTGCCCGTCAGCCTTCCTTTGGATTTTTGTCGTATTGTGTACGCGCCGGAGGCAATTCCCGATGAAGAGCAAAAAGAGGAACAGCAATTTTTAACCGAGTATGAGCTTGATGCCAAGGGACTGATTTTGGAGGAATTGTGCTTAAGTGTTCCGGTAAAGCTGCTGTGTCGCGAAGACTGCCGCGGCATCTGCAAAAAATGTGGACAGAATCTGAATCAAAAGGATTGTGGTTGCGATGATTTTGTGCCGGATATTCGGCTGGCAGGTCTGATGGATCTGTTTCAAAACAGCTCCACCTGATGTTATCCAAGTTATTCAAGTTTGAAAATATGGTTGACAAACTTCTGCTTAATATGTATAATGATTCAAGTGTGGCCGAGAATTGTTGTAAGGAGGTGTAACGATGTCTATTTGTCCTAAGAATAAATCTTCCAAGTCCAGAAGAGACAAGAGAAGAGCCAATTGGAAAATGAGTGCTCCCACATTGGTGAAGTGCAGCAAATGCGGTACTCTGATGGTGCCTCATCGGGTATGTAGAAAATGCGGTTCTTACAACAAAAAAGAAATCATCGCTGTGGAGTAGTTTTGTAAGTCTGATAGGACCAGGGGTTGAGTTACTTGACCCTTGGTTATTTTTTTGCATTATTGCTTGATTTTTATATATGTGTTTAGTATATTAGGAGTTAGAATTGCGGTATCGGCAGTTTACCGCTGACAACAGGAAAGAGAAGAATATGGTAAATGTAGCACTGGACGCAATGGGCGGTGACAACGCACCTGCAGCGATCGTGCAGGGTGCCGTTGAGGCCGTCGCGGAAAGAAACGATGTTAAGGTGTTTCTCGTAGGGAAAGAAGAACTGATTACAGAGGAGCTTTCCCGGTACGAATATAAGAAAGATCAGATAGAGATCATACCGGCAGATGAGGTGATCGAAATGGCGGAGCCTCCCGTCATGGCGATTCGGAGGAAGAAGAACTCCTCTATTGTGCGAGCCCTTCAGTTGGTAAAAGAGGGGACCTGTGACGCCTTTGTATCTGCCGGTAGCTCCGGTGCCGTACTGGTGGGGGGACAGCTGGTGGTAGGTCGTATCAAGGGAGTGGAACGTCCGCCTCTGGCGCCGTTGATTCCTACGGCTACCGGTGTGTCATTGTTGATTGACTGCGGAGCCAATGTGGATGCCAGACCGTCCCATCTGGTTCAATTTGCCAAGATGGGATCCGTTTATATGGAGGCGGTGGCAGGAATTGCCAATCCCAAGGTGGCCATAGTCAATATCGGTGCTGAGGAAGAGAAGGGCAATGCATTGGTGAAGGAGACCTTTCCCCTACTGAAAAATACGCCGGAGATTCATTTTATCGGAAGTATTGAAGCCAGAGATATTCCAAAGGGATATGCGGATGTTATTGTGTGCGAGGCTTTTGTGGGTAATGTGATCTTAAAGCTGTACGAAGGCGTGGGAGCAACCCTGATCCACAAGGTGAAGGAGGCGATGATGACCTCCCTTCGCAGTAAGTTGGGAGCCTTTTTGGTCAAGCCGGCATTGAAGCGGTGTCTCAAAGCCTTCGATCTGGAAGAGTACGGAGGAGCACCCCTGCTGGGATTAAAGGGACTGGTGGTCAAGACCCATGGCAGCTCCAAGGCCGGAGAAATTAAGAATACGATTCTACAATGTGTTACCTTTAAAGAACAGAATATAAATGAAAAAATAAAGAACATCATTGCAGCTGATGAATAATTGCAGAAAGGGATGATAAAGATGGAATTTGAGAAGCTGAAAAAAGTAATTGCTGAGGTATTGAGCGTAGACCCCAATGAGATCACCATGGAAACTACGTTTACGGATGATCTGGGGGCAGACTCTCTCGATGTTTTTCAAATTATTATGGGACTGGAAGAGGAATTTGACATTGAAATCGCACCTGAAAGTGCTGAAAACATTACTACCGTGGAGGAAGCGGTAGAGATGATAAAGAGTGCCATCAATTAGAACAGAATCGGATTGTCATTGTAACAGATGCATAAAGCGTGAATGTAAAAGACCGTTTCGGGCTTTTTTGGCCCGTTTCGGGCTTTTTTCGAGTGTAGAGACGTAAAAAGAGGGTGAAGAGATGTCAATGGGATTTCCCATAGAGGAATTGGAAAAAAGAATCGGATACTCTTTTCAAAATAAGAATTTATTGAAGCAGGCACTGACGCACAGTTCTTACGCCAATGAACAAAAGATCCGAAAAAACGGAGACTATGAGAGGCTGGAATTCCTGGGAGATGCGGTATTGGAGATGGTGACCAGTGAATTTCTCTACCGGGAATATCCCGACACACCGGAAGGTAAGCTTACCAAAATGCGTTCTTCTATGGTGTGTGAGCCTGCCCTTGCCTATTGTGCCAGAGAACTGGAGCTGGAGAAGTACCTGTTCCTGGGAAAAGGAGAGGAGAACACAGGAGGAAGAAAAAGAGAATCCATCATTTCGGATGTGATGGAGGCTGTGATCGGTGCAATTTATCTGGACGGAGGATTGAAGGCTGCCAGAAATCATATAGAAACAGTGATTCTATCGGATATGGATCATAAGAAGCTTTTCTATGACAGTAAGACGGTGCTTCAGGAAATGATCCAGAAGAAGCAGGGACAGATGCTGGAATACAGGCTGATCCATGAGAGCGGACCGGATCACGATAAATTGTTTCGGGTGCAGGCGGTTTTAAACGGCAGCGTGGTCGGAACGGGAGAAGGCCGGACAAAGAAGGCGGCACAGCAGCAGGCGGCCTATGAGGTGATATTGCTTCTTAGGCAGCAGGAACGGGAAGAGGCTTATGTATCTAAAAAGTATTGAAGTACAGGGGTTTAAATCCTTTGCTCAGAAAATAAAATTTCAGTTTCACAATGGTATTACGGGTATTGTAGGGCCCAACGGCAGCGGAAAGAGTAACGTGGCGGATGCAGTCAGATGGGTGCTGGGAGAGCAGCGAATTAAGCAGCTGCGGGGTGCTTCCATGCAGGACGTTATTTTTTCCGGTACCGAAATAAGAAAACCTTTGAGCTATGCCTATGTTGCCATTACACTGGATAACAGTGACCATCAGCTTCCCATCGATTACAGCGAGGTTACGGTGGGAAGGCGAATTTACCGTTCCGGTGAGAGTGAATATACGATCAACGGGTCACCCTGCCGCCTGAAGGATGTAAACGAGCTGTTTTATGATACGGGAATTGGGAAGGAAGGATATTCCATTATCGGTCAGGGACAGATCGACAGGATCATCAGCGGGAAACCGGAAGAAAAGAGAGAGCTTTTTGATGAAGCCGCCGGCATTGTCAAATTCAAACGCCGTAAAAATGCGGCTCAGAAAAAGCTGGAGGATGAAAAACAGAATTTGCTGCGCCTTTCCGATATATTGGCAGAACTGGATAAGCAATTGGGACCGCTTCAGAAACAGTCGGAAAAGGCCAGGATCTTTCTGAAGAAAAAGGAAGAACTCAAAACCACAGACGTCAATATGTTTCTGTTGGAGCATGACAGACTCCGAGGGCAGATAGAGAAGCTGGAAATCTCTTATCAGGCAGCAGCGGAGGAACTGGAAGCTTCCGGCATCAGGTATGAGGAGATCAAAAAAGAATACGAAGAGATCCAAAACCGGGTAGAAGAGCTGGAAGAACGGATGGAGGAAGCAAGAAATACTTTGACGGATACCAGCCTTGTAAGAGGCAATCTGGAAGGAGAGATCAAAGTATTAAAGGAACAGATCCATTCGGCCAAGAGCAACGAAGCGCATTTGCAGAATCGTCTTGCTTCCATCCGGGAGCTGGTGAAGGAGGCGGAAAAGGAAAAGCAAAAAGTCACCCTGTCGAAAGAGGAAACGGACAGACTGCTGACGGAGACAAGAAAGCTTCGACAGGAAGCGGGAGATAAGCTGTCCGATCTGCAGGAAAGAATCGAAACCCTGAATCAGGAGATTGAAACAGGAAAGAATACCATTATTGAGACGCTAAACGAGAGGGCTACCATCAAAAGTCGTCTGGAACGTCTCGAGACCATGCTGGAACAGGCCAATATGAAAAAAGCACAGTTGGCCAACCGGATGATACATGTAAAAAGTGATGAAGAGAAGCAGGATCGTCTGTTAAAGGAGCTGGAGCAGGAATTCCAAAGGATTACAGAGAATATCACCGGTATGAATCATGAGCAGACCAGACGGGAGGAAGAACTGGGTGCGGTACGGGATCGGCTGGCAGACCTGGATCAGAAGCTGCGGGATACGCAGGTGCTTTATCATCAGGAGAAGTCCCGCCTGGAAGCTTTGTCCAATTTAACAGAGCGGTATGAGGGCTACGGAAGTGCCGTAAAGCGGGTGATGGAGCAGAAGGAGGAGAATAAGGGCATCATCGGCGTGGTGGCGGATATCATTACCGTGGAAAAGAAATATGAGGTCGCTATAGAAACGGCCTTGGGCGGCAATATCCAGAACATCGTCACGGAGGATGAAGAGACCGCCAAAAAGATGATTACGTTTTTAAAACGAAATAAAGCCGGACGCGCCACCTTCCTGCCACTTACAGGCATTTGTAATCCTCAGGAGTTCAAAGCCGCCGGAGTACTGGAGGAAGCCGGTGTGATCGGGATGGCCGATGAACTGGTGACACTGGAAAAACGATACCGGAATGTGGCAAAAGCCATGCTGGGAAGAATCGTAGTTGTAGACAACGTGGATCATGCGGTAAAGATCGCACGCAAATACGAATATACCATTCGTATGGTTACACTGGAGGGGGAGCTTCTTGTTCCGGGAGGTGCCATCAGCGGCGGAGCCTTTAAGAACAGCAGCAATCTGCTGGGACGAAGAAGGGAAATGGAACAGCTGTCCCGGAAGGTCAGAGACTATGTTGCCAAGATCGATGATCTGCTCAGTGAGATAGAAGCTGTCAAGGACAAAAGAAATAAAATGCGTCTGGATCTGGAGCATTTAAAGGGGCAGATTCAGGATGAGTTTATCCGTCAGAACACTGCCAGATTGAATGTCAGTGCGGCGGTGGAAAAGCAAAATGAAACGAAAGCCGGTGCCGGCCATTTGCAAAGAGAAGCAGAGGAATTGGAGGCTTCCGTCACATCTATGGCGTTGGATAAAGAGGGGATTCAAAAGGAATTGGAGCAGTCCCAGGCACTGGAAAAAAATGTGGAAGCGCAGGTTCGCGGTTTTCAGGTACAGCTGGATGAAGTGCGGCAGCAGGAGTCGGATCAGGCTGCATTTGTGGCCGAGCAGGATGTGGAATTGGAAAAGATTCTGCAGAGGCAAGGCTTTGAGCAGGTAAACTTAAGTCGTATTGAAGGAGAGCTTGCAAGGCATCTGGAAGAATGGAAGGAGGTAAAAGACGGTATTGCCGGGATGCTGGCAGAGGCAGAACAGAAACAGGCTGCCATGGGAGAGATTGAAAAAACCATAGAGGCTTCTTTTGCGGCACAGTCCGACGTGCAGGGACAGCTGAAGGAAATGATGCGCCGGAAAGAGCAGATGAGCAGTCAGCAGAAGAACTTTTTTTCTGTCCGCGAAGAAATGTCCGAAAAGCTTACCGCTTTGGACAAGGAAGTATACCGCCTGAATACACAGAAAGAACGGCTTTCGGAAAGCCTTCAGAACCAGATTGACTATATGTGGGAGGAATATGAGATCACGCTGCATCAGGCGGCTGTCCTGCGGGACGAAGAAATGAAGGAGCTGGCACCCCTGAAGCGTCTGGCAGCTTCTTTGAAGGAAGAGATCAAGGCCTTGGGGGATGTAAATGTGAATGCCATCCAGGACTATAAGAATGTCAGGGAGAGACATGACTTTCTGAAGGCTCAATATGATGATATTGTGGAGTCGGAGCAAACTCTGATGCAGATTATCGAAGAACTGGACACCGCCATGAGAAGGCAGTTTGAGGAGAAATTCTCTATGATATCAAGGGAATTTGATAAAGTATTCAAAGAACTGTTCGGAGGCGGCAAGGGATCTCTGCAGCTGATGGAGGAAGAGGATATTCTGGAAGCGGGAATTCGTATTATTGCGCAGCCGCCGGGGAAAAAACTGCAGAATATGATGCAGCTGTCCGGTGGAGAAAAAGCGTTGACAGCCATTGCACTGCTGTTTGCGATCCAGAATTTGAAACCTTCTCCCTTCTGCCTGTTGGATGAGATTGAAGCGGCTCTGGATGAGAATAATGTAGTAAGATTTGCCAGATATTTACATAAGCTGACCAAGCATACCCAGTTTATCGTGATCACCCACCGAAGAGGCACCATGGAAAGAGCGGATCGCCTGTACGGAATCACTATGCAGGAAAAGGGTGTGTCGGCACTGGTCAGTGTCAATCTGGTGGAAGGAGAATTGGAGGATTAAATGTCCATGCCGGAAAAGGGAAACGAACACGGAAACGAAAGCTTTTTTTCCAGACTGAAAAAAGGATTGACAAAAACAAGGGAAAGCATTGTACGGGGGATAGACACCGTTTTTTATGATGCTTCCTGTATTGATGAGGCATTTTATGAGGAACTGGAAGAGGTTCTGATCATGGGTGACATAGGTGTACACGCCACCACAAAAATCCTGGAGCGTCTGCGCGGTCAGATCCGGGAGAATTTACTGACGCAGCCTTCTGCCTGCAAGGAGCTTTTGATTGAAAATATGAAAGAGCAGATGCGGGTGGGAGAGACGGAATATCTCTTTGAAGAAAAACCCTCGGTGGTGATGCTGATCGGCGTCAACGGGGTGGGAAAAACCACCACAGTGGGAAAGCTGGCAGGCAAACTGAAGGGGCAGGGAAAAAAAGTATTGATCGCAGCAGCCGATACCTTTCGGGCAGCAGCGGGAGAGCAGCTGGAGGAGTGGAGCCATCGAGCCGGAGTGGATATGATCGGCGGCAAAGAAGGCGGTGATCCCGCCAGTGTAATTTACGATGCGGTCAATGCGGCAAAGGCCAGAAGAGTCGATGTGTTGCTCTGCGATACTGCGGGGCGGCTTCACAACAAAAAGAATCTGATGGAAGAACTGCGTAAGATGAACCGGATCATTGACAGAGAGTATCCCGATGCACACAGAGAAACACTGGTGGTTCTGGATGCCACCACAGGACAGAATGCCCTCAGTCAGGCCAGGGAATTTGGAGAGGTGGCAGACCTTACGGGTATTGTACTGACCAAAATGGACGGAACGGCAAAAGGAGGAATTGCAGTGGCCATTCAGTCAGAGCTGGGGATTCCGGTGAAATATATCGGAGTAGGCGAGACGATACAGGATCTGCAGAAATTTGATGCCGATGCCTTTGTGGATGCACTTTTTATGACGGAGCAGGCATAAGTACTGCAAGGAAGGAAAGAAGAATGGAAATGAATAAGTCAAGCGCACCGGAAAAGGAGACGATGCCGACAGGGCTGACAATGCTTACGCTGGAAAAGTTTGAAGAGGCAGCGGAAGCGGTAAAAAAGGTGACTCTGGAAACAAAGCTGATCTTCAGTGATTATTTCAGCCATGCCACAGGAAATAAAGTATATCTGAAGCCTGAAAATATGCAGTTTACAGGGGCTTATAAGGTGCGGGGAGCATATTACAAGATCAGTACCCTGAGTGGGGAGGAGAGACAGAGGGGATTGATCACCGCTTCTGCGGGGAATCATGCCCAGGGTGTGGCCTATGCAGCCAAGTGCTACGGTGTAAAGGCAGTTATTGTAATGCCAACCACCACACCGCTGATGAAAGTGAATCGAACGAAGAGCTATGGGGCAGAGGTGATCCTCTACGGAGATGTGTACGATGAATCCTGTGCAAAGGCCTATGAGCTGGCAAGTGAGCATGGATATACGTTTATTCACCCCTTTGATGATGAGGCGGTGGCCACCGGTCAGGGAACCATTGCCATGGAAATCTTTAAGGAACTACCCCTGGTGGATTATATTCTGGTACCCATCGGAGGAGGCGGTCTTGCTACCGGTGTGTCCACACTTGCCAAATTGCTGAATCCAAAAATCAAAGTAATCGGCGTGGAGCCCGCAGGAGCTGCCTGTATGAAGGCCTCTCTGGAAAAGGGAAGTGTTGTCACCCTGCCGGAGGTCAATACCATTGCCGACGGTACTGCGGTAAAGACACCGGGAAGTCATATTTTTCCCTGGCTGCAACAGAATCTGGACGATGTAATAACCGTGGAGGACAGTGAGCTGGTGACAGCCTTTCTGGATATGGTGGAGAACCATAAGATGATCGTGGAAAATTCCGGTCTGCTGACGGTTGCTGCACTGAAACAGCTGCAGGTAAAGGGAAAGAAAATTGCTGCGGTATTAAGTGGCGGAAACATGGATGTGATTACCATGTCCTCTGTGGTGCAGCAGGGACTGATTTTAAGAGACCGTATTTTTACCGTATCCGTGCGTCTGCCGGATAAGCCGGGAGAACTCAGCCGCGTATCGGGTGTGGTTGCACAAGAGAACGGAAATGTAATCAAACTGGAGCACAATCAGTTTGTCAGCATCAACAGAAATGTAGCCGTAGAGCTTCGTATTACCATGGAAGCCTTCGGCACGGAGCATAAAAATAAGATCATCTCGACACTGGAGAAAGAGGGTTACAATCCCAGGGTCGTGAGAACTAATATTTAGTCGGAAAGTTAGAGATTGTATGATTCAAGAAAAGAAATCCTGGAAACAAAAAACCGTAGACTACATTGTGATTACTGCCGCCGCTTTTCTCTATGGAGTGGCGGTCAGTCTGTTTTTGGATCCCAATGATGTGGCGCCGGGAGGTGTTTCCGGTGTGGCGATGATCCTGAATCGCATGATTCCCGTGGAGACCGGTACCCTGATACTACTGCTCAACATCCCGATCCTGGGATTGGGATTGTATAAATTTGGACTGCGATTCCTCATGTCCACCATTTACGCAACCGCAGCAAGTTCTTTTTTTACAAATCTATTGGCGGTATATCCCCCGGCTACGGAGGACCTTTTGCTGGCAACGGTGATCGGCGGAGGAATTGCCGCCGTGTCTTTGGGACTGATTTTTAAGGTGGGAGCCACCACCGGAGGAACGGATATCATTGTTAAGGTTTTGCGTTTGAGATATCCCCACTTAAAGAGCGGAAGACTCTTTCTGATCTGTGATATGGTGGTAGTGGCTGCCTCCGCCTTTGTCTTTGACAGATTGGATTCCGCCATGTATGCAGCCATCGGTGTGATGGTAATGAGTGTGGTTTTCGACATGATCCTGTACGGAACGGATGGAGCCAAGCTGATCTACATTGTCAGTGATTACAGCTCCGTCATTGCAGGCCGTATGCTGGAGGAACTGGATGTAGGCGTCACCTATCTGGAAGGAGTGGGGGCGTACAGCAATCAGAAGAAGCGGGTTCTGATGTGTGTGGTAAGAAAACAGATTGCGCCACATGTGGAAGAGATTGTCAAGGAGGAGGATCCTGCCTCCTTTATGATCATTTCCAGCGCAACGGAAATCTATGGAGAAGGATACAAAAATATATTCAGCGAAAAGATTTAGCGGTGAATAAGACGAGAGACTCAGGTGGAGGAAAGAGGTGGAAAAACCATTGGTTAAAATCACTATTATGGGTGCCGGAACAAGCAAGAAGACGGAGCTTGCTTTGGGAAGATCTCTGCAGGAGGCGATGCTACAGGCCGGTGTTTTTCTTCCGGCACCCTGCGGCGGCAGGGGCAGGTGCGGCAAATGCAGGATACGCCTATTGAAAGGAGAGCTTCCCATCACGGAAGGAGACCGGAGCGTTTTCACTGAAAGGGAGCTGTCGCAGGGGTGGCGTCTGGCCTGCTGTGCCTACCCAACGGAAGATGTCACTGTTTGGGCAGAGGGGGAAGAGGGACCCATGGATATCCTCGCCATGGATGTGTCATCCGCAGATCTTCTGACTTCCAGCCTCTCCGGGGAGTCATCCCGTCTGCAGCAGGAAGAAGAGATTATGTTTTGCGTGGATGTTGGCACTACCACCCTTGCCATGACCGCAATGAACAGGGAGGGGAAGGCAGTATGCTCCTATACTTCGCCGAACCGTCAGCGAGGAATCGGAGCCGATGTACTGAGCCGGATTGAGGGTGTGTCGCAGGGACAGGGCAGACTGCTGCAGCAGCTGATACGGGAGGATCTGATAGAGGGGATCGAGACGCTTTGGAAAAGATGCGGGCATCCAAAAAACGCTCCCCTTATTCTGGCGGGTAATACCACCATGGTCTATCTGCTGATGGGTTGGGATCCAAGGGAATTGGGCAGTTATCCCTTTACTGCTTCTCACACCGAAGAGATGGAGCTGCCCCTGGGAGAGCTGATGCCGGAGATCCGAAAGGAGCTGCGCTCCGCAAAGGCTGAAATACTGCCCGGTTTTTCTGCTTTTCTGGGGGGAGATATTCTGGCAGATGTTCTGACGTTAAATAACAGAGAAGAATCCTGGCTGATGGTAGATCTTGGAACCAATGCAGAGATGGTATTGGGCGCCGGTGGGCGTTTGTTTGGGACCTCGGCAGCAGCCGGTCCGGCGCTGGAGGGAGGAAATATCCGATATGGTGTTGCGGGGATACAGGGAGCCATCAGCAGAGTCAGAATCTCGGGAAGAAAGGCTGTCATAGGCACCATAGGGAATTCCTACCCACCTGTGGGGATTTGTGGAACGGGAGCTCTGGAGGCTGTGGCCTCCATGCTGGATGCCGGGATCCTGGATGAGACAGGTGCGCTTGCTTCACTTTTTTCCAAAGAGGGGTATCCTCTTGCAGTGGGAAGAAACGGGGAACGCATCCTGTTGTGCCAACAGGATATTCGTAACATCCAGCTGGCTAAGTCTGCCATCCGGGTCGGTATTCATTATCTCCTGCCGGAGGCGGGGATAGAGTCCGAAGATCTGAGCCGGATTTTTCTTTTCGGCGGACTTGGCAATGCTTTGTCTCCGGAAGTTGCCATACGGCTTGGACTGTTGCCCAAAGAATTTGCGGGAAGGGTTGTTCACGCCGGAAACGGTGTCCTGAAGGGGTGCTGGATGTGGGGGAGATTCCCGCAGCTTCACCGGGAGGCCGGGAGACTTCGGAGCAATATGAAAGTCATCCCTCTGGCGGAGGCGGAGGGCTTTGGAGAAGAGTTCGTAAAATATGTGGACTTTGACAAATGACCTGCCTGCTATCACAATTAAAAGAGTTGCGGAAGAGAATAAAATCACTTGCAAAATTTTCTATATATAGTAAAATTAAGTTGATGTATGTCAATAGAGTGGAGTTGTTGTGTTTATGGGCACCAACGGATATCAAGTGCGTGGGAGGAGTTTTCGAACCGCTTCGGATTATCAGGCGGCACTGCGGGATGAGCGAAAGATACAGGCAGTGTTAAAGAAGCTGGAGAACGCGGACATGGAGGGCTGGGAGCAGATATACCAGAGTCTCCATAGGGGTACCGTTACTTTTGAAACCCTTCTGGGCGATGATTTCAAGGATGAAATAGAAACGCAGTATAAGACAAAGATGCAGGAGTTTTCCAAAGGAAGAGGGAGACGGATCAGGAAGGTCAATCAGAAGACAAAAGCTTCTGCTGCTGCGAGGAAGAAAAGCGCATCCAAAGCTGCGGCAAAATCACTGGATGATTTTGATGAAGATATGCAAAAGAAGATCCGGTATGAGATGTATCTTCAGGAGCGCAAGAGAAAGCAGATGGTGCTAATCTGTTCTTTGCTGGCGGTATTTTGTATCGGTTATGTGATATTTTACTACGCTCTCTATGAGAAGAATGATGCAGAGTATGAGGTGCTGGCTGCCATGGTGGAAGAGGGAGAGAAAAAGCCGGACAACTTCAGGATCAATTATACCAGGGAAGAGGAGAAGGAACTTACAGTTCTTTCCAAGTACGAAAATCTATATAATAAGAATAAAAGCCTAATCGGATGGCTCAAAATTGACGATACTATTATAGATTACCCTGTGATGCAGACGGCCAATAATGAATACTATCTGGATCACAATTACGATCAGGAATATGATAAGAACGGTTCCATTTTTCTGGATATGGACTGTGATATCACGGATCCCGGCACCAATATGATTATTTACGGACACCACATGAAGTCCGGGAAGATGTTCGGGGATCTGGATCTGTACAGCAGCAGAGAGTATTACGAGAAGCACAGATACATACAATTCGATACGATTTATGAGGAAGGCCTCTATGAGGTCGTATTTGTATTTCGTTCCCGGATTTACAATGAGAACGATTTTGTTTTCAAGTACTATCAGTTTTTTGATGCATATACGGAGCCGGAGTTTGATTCCGCCATGAAGTCCATGGCGGGGATGTCACTGTACGATACGGGTGTGCCGGTTTCCTTCGGGGATCAGTTCATTACCCTGTCCACCTGCGACGACAGCGAAGAGGACGGACGGTTTGTGGTTGTAGCCAAAAAGATAAGCTAATCAGCATTGAACAAAGGAGAAGAATCGATGACAAAGCAGACTGGAAAGCAGAAATCGAAAGGAAAGGTGCAGAAGAAGGCAAACTTCAGAATGCGCAGGTCGGTGAGGCGGACGCTGGGCGCTTTGTTTATGATCACAGCCATCCTTGTAGCGGCCATTCCCTTCCCGGATGCACAGGCGACGGGACAGACGGATCCGAATGCGGGACAGGGAGGAACGGCGAAGGCCACTCCGATTGCACCCTTGGCTTATGAAGTGGATACTGCGGCTCCCGGTTATACGGACTATGATACGACAATCAATGCCAATGTGGATTTGGACGGACCTGCCGGATATGACCCGAACAGTCCGAATTTGGCCACATTGGTTCAAAGTGGAGCACTCAAAGAAGCCTATAATATGCGTTACGGCAGTGACGGAGTGTGGTATTATCAGCTCCAGTTCTACTATTATCTGACAGGCGCATCTCAAACGGATGCCATACTGATCAAGTACAATTCGGAGTACGCAGCGGATCAGGTGAAGCTTGCGGAAACCATTAACTCAGGTTCCTACATCGAGTTGTCTCTTTCTCACTACAATGATTTTTTTGATAATAACAGTACCTCGTATACATTGGAATATGCGGACTATAATAAGAATGACCCGACAGATAAGCAATTGATGTTTGCCAAATATTTTCCCAATGAGCTGAAGGAATTTGAGGAACTGCTTGCCAAATACAACAATCAGAATGATCAAACTGTCAATGATCCCACGCAGGTAACCGTCACGGCTGTTGTAAAGGATGACCTGGATGTGAACAAAAGAGGGGATTATTATTGTGAATATGGCATCAAGGAAGATGCCAACTATCCAACAGCTGCAAACCCCTATAAGAACAGTTTGCCCGAGACCTTCTATACCAAGGGATTCACACTGAAGGCCGTGGAAAAAATTGTGGGACAGTCGAGAGAGGCTGCCTATATTGCGTGGTCCTCTTCATCGGACACAACATTGAACGATGCCGGCTATCGAATTGATCCCAATGGCTTTATCTATCTGACGGCAGCGGGAGATGTGGAGAGCTATACCTTAAAAGGCATTGGAGAAAAGGCATTTTATCTGGTGGAAAATGTGGAATTATCCATCACACTGCCGGAAACCGTAAGCTATATCGGAGATGAGGCATTTCGTCAATCCTTTGTTAAGTCCATTGATATCAAGAATGTAAAGGAGATCGGAAATCAGGCCTTTATGGACTCCAGGTTAACGCAGATTACCTGGCCCTTTACCCAGAAGATCGGAACGGAAGCCTTCCGCAATACATGGCTGACCTCCATTACCTTCCCTCAGACATTGACGCAGATCGGAAAGGGAGCCTTTGCCTTTAATCAGTCTCTGGAAACATTGAGTTTTGACCGCCACAATGCTTTGCAGATCCAGGATTTTGCTTTTTATGATTGCTATAAGTTAGGTTCCATGGATTTGGGAGAGCACGGGATTGTATCCTTGGGGAAAGGAGCCTTTGCAGTGCAGAGTCCCGATACCGGTGGGTGTACTTCCTTTAAGTTCCCAAACGCCTTGGATAATCCCGGGGATATCGGAGGGTATGTGCTTGCCGGAAGACAGCAGCTGCAGGAGGTTGTGATGCCGCAGCAGTTTGGCTACAGCGGAGATGATGCCACTACCGGAGATAAGCTGGAAGCCAGTGTATTCCTTAACTGTGTGAATTTATCTTATGTTCAGTTTCCGGAGGAAAGTAGGTTTGCTTCCTTTGATGATAATATTTTTTCTACCGTGGCCAATCCTGACTTTTATGTAACGGGGCCTGCCACCACAGCTGTAGGGGGAACGACCCCTGCATTGCCGAGACAGTCCACCTGGCCCTGTACCATGAGTAACGGCGCTTCCGTTCCTTACAGATTCACATTAAACGGCGAAGATTTTTATGAAATAAAGAGCGGAACCTATCTGCTTTCACTGAATGTAAATGAATCAGACAGAACAGCTTCCGTCAGTAATGTAGATTTTGTACCCAATCATACTCCGACCGGAGCACCGGATTATGAGAAGCTGGAAATCGCAGATACAGTGGGAACCTATGATGTGATTAAGCTGGGTGACGGATGTATTACGCCGGAAGTAAAGGATGTTCTGGGAACGCTGGTCATAGGCAATAATGTTACAGAGATCGGGGCTTCTGTTTTTGAGAGCAGTCCGGTACTGCATACGGTTACTCTGGGTGACGGAGTTGCAACAATCGGAGATAGTGCATTCAAAAATTGTCCCAAGCTGACTTCCATGGACATTGGTTCCGGTGTGACAGCCATTGGTGCCGGAGCCTTTGAGGATTGTAAAGAGCTTGTCAGTATCAAGATTGCGGAGCCTGCGGGAGGAACGGAGAGCTTTCCTCTTTCCAATGTAGGAGAGAGAGCCTTCTGTACCAATTCGCCGCGCTTGATTATTGAAGGGAAAATAGATGAGGGATATGGTCCTTTTGAGTGGGCTATGAGCGCACCCAACTATTCCAACGGTGGTTTGGGTGTGAGACCGTTGTATAAGAGTCCTGACCCCTATGAGTTGGGAGCAGGTACTGCCAACAAGATTTCTCCCAGTATCTATGCCGCTTATGACGACAGAACCGGAGAGGCTGTGGCTGTTCACTACTCTCACTATGATGATTTGAGAAATATTTCGTCAGCAAAAGGTGGAACGAATCTTTGCGAAGCCTACGAAGCCGGGAACGTGGAGCTGACTCCTGCGGAGCTGGCAGTAATCAGAGCCGCACTTCATGTGGAGTTTCCTGCAGGCATTGACTCTATTGATGTCAGTGGCTATATGAATGCCACAGAAAACCAGATGAATGTGGCCACTTATATGACGGGACAGGATCCGGTGGATGAGATTCAGCCATATGCAACGACTTACAGCCAGTTTGGGTTATTTGGTGGGGAGTATGGTGATGCAACAGAGGGAGAATATCCGGACGGTACACCAAATGATGATGCCTATGAAACAACAGAGCGAGGCAATGACTTTGTGGAAAGTGTCACCTTCCACACTGTAAAATCACTGCCCAATACAGATGAGATGAATCTTGGTTCTGTAGAGGAAAGGATTAAGAGTGGTGCATTTTACGGGTGTGAGAGGTTACAGAATGTAACTCTGGGTAGTGCCATGGAGGATGTCGGAACAGCTCCTTTCATGGGATGCTATGCGCTTGAAAACATAGACTGTACGGATAATCCGAATTTTATATGTGATAACAGGATTTTGTATGGTAATAACGAGGATGGTTCCACCAAACTGGTGCAAGTGCTGGGAAGCCGTGGCAGAGACGGTAATAATACCATCAGTACAGCGGCAGATCCCACATTGGCTACCATAACAGAAATCGGCGAAGGTGCCATTATGGACTGTCCTTATCTGTTTTCCGTGGATTTCCGGGGAGCGGATAATTTCAGAGAGATTCCTGATGACGGCATCAGAGGCTCCTCGCAAAGCTATCTGGATGTTATCCTGCCTGCCAACGTAAGAGAGATCGGTCATAGAGCCTTTGGTGATATGGACACAACGGTAGTGACCATTTACGGACGTGAGGTCAGTCTTGCATCTGATGCGTTTGAAAATACCACAACTCCTATTGTTTGGGCCTATGAGGATTCGGCGGCTTACAATACAGCTGACAGAATGCCCGGAGTCGAGGTGAGGCCCTTGGGACAAACATATCAGGTACAGTTTTTGGATTATGACGGAAAGACATTGACAGCGTTGACTCCGGTACAGCACGTGGCAGCGGGAGACAGCGCAGAGCCGCCGGAGGAGGATCCCGTACGGCCGGGCTACACATTCACAGGCTGGGACAAATCCCACAGAGATATCCAGGAAGATACATTGATTTATGCCACATGGGAACTGAATCCCGAAGACCCTTACTGGAATACCCAGTTTCCCGGTGGTGTCAGCGGTAATGGAACCGGTCCCGGAGGCACCGGCACCGGCCCCGGGGGTACAGGTACCGGCCCGGGAGGCAGTAACAGCGGAGATTACGATGCCGATGGCAATCGTCTCTTTACATTGACGGTGGTCAACGGTACCGGCGGCGGCAAGTATGCAGCAGGAAGCACAGTGACTATTCAGGCTAATGCAGCGCCTTCCGGAAGCGGCTTTGCCAACTGGAGCAGTGATAAGAGTGTTAACTTCGGTGACAGTACGAAGTCTCAGACCACCCTTACCATGCCAAACAGTGACCTGAAGGTAACGGCCAACTTTACAGGCTACTATACGCTGGAAGTGGTATACGGTTCCGGTTCCGGTCTGTATCCGGCAGGAGTCAAGGTGGATATTTCTGCTGTAGCAGCTCCGGCGGGAAGAGCCTTTGCAAGCTGGCGTCTGGATTCCTCCGGGGTAACGGTGGAGAACTCCAGAGCCATGAGCACCAAGGCTACCATGCCTGCCAAGAATGCTACGGTAACGGCTACTTATTATGATACAGGATCCATCAGCGGTAATCGTCTCAACACCGGTACAAACGGCGGTTCCGATAAGGGAACTCAGGTATTGATTACCAAACCCGGGATTTCCGATACCAATGTGGCTTCCGCCTCTGTCAGCGGTTCCACCGACAGCTTTATCGTAAAGATCTCCGAGAGTGCGGAGGCAACAGAGGCTGTTCGTGCCGCTTTGCAGGGAGAGTTTTCGGATCTGACGTGGATCAAGTACTTTGCCATGGACATCACTCTGTGGGATGCCACGGGTACGAGACAGATCACCGATACCACGGGACTCAGTGTGCATGTTACCATGCCTTTACCGGATGCTTTGAGAGAGTATGCGGGCAACAACAAGATGGGTGCTGTGGTGGATACCAATAAGCTGGAGAAGCTGGGCGTGAAGTTTGTGACAGTGAACGGTGTGCCCTGTGTCAGCTTTACGGCAACCCACTTCTCACCCTACACGATTTATGTGGATACGGCCAATCTGACGGCAGGCGGTCTGGATGCAACGCCCAAGACAGGAGACGGCATTCATCCCAAATGGTTCCTGAGCTTGGGACTGGCCAGTATCTCTATGATACTGTTCCTGAAGAAGGATAAAAGGCTGAGACCGGGAACTGTGTAGAGCCTTTCCCGGACAGAGATCGGTGCTGAGACTTGGCATCGGGCTGTTGCAATCATCGAGAAAACCATAGGCCGCCACATTACGTGGCGGCATTTGGCTAACAAGGAGACAGAGATGGCAAGAAGAATTCGGAAAACCATAGGGGTTCTGCTTTTGATCACTGCATTTTTAACTACCCAGATACCGGGGTATGAAGCACAGGCAACGGCAAGCCTGTCTGATTTTCAGATGGACGGTTCAACACTGGTAAAATATACCGGTTCCTCTTCTGCCGTGTCCATTCCCTCCGGGGTCAAAAAGATCGGTGAAGAAGCCTTTGCAGGGAATACGGCCATTACTTCTGTGTCCATCGGCAGGAATGTAAAGGAAATCAGTTACGGAGCCTTCCGCAACTGCACCGGGCTTTCCCGGGTGGATATGTCGGATTCCGTGGAGGTGATAGGAGATGCCGCTTTCAGCAATACGGCAGTATCCTCTATGACGCTGGGGGCAAGCTTAAAGTCTCTCGGTTCCGGCGTGTTTGCGGGCTGCGGGCATTTGACCAATATCAGTATCAGTAAGGATAATGAGGATTTTTCTTTTGACGGCAGAGTTCTGTACGATGAGGACAGAACTCAGATTTACTGCTATGTGTCGGGAAATACAACGGGAACGTATACCATGCCCTCTACGGTGACAAAGGTACATCCCTATGCCTTCTGGGGCAATACCCACTTGCAGCAGATCAGTTTGAGCTCCAATCTGGCGGAGATTTCGGGTTATACCTTTTCCAATTGCAGTGCCCTCCAGGGGATTGCCATTCCCTATTCCGTGGCTAATATTGATGCCAAAGCATTTGAGAACTGCGGTATGCTGCAGGATGTTGTGATTACGCCTGCCACCACCTATCTTCATGGGACGGCTTTTGACGGATGTCCCAGGCTGAATATCATTGCCGATCCGTATACGGCTGCCTACGATTATTTCACCAACTGGAAGGCTTCCAGGCCTGCTGCTGGAGAAAATGAAGGAGGCGGAAGTACGGTAAGTACAAATGATGTGGGCACTTTAGGAGGGGAAAGCGGTAACGACAGTGCCTCTCAGGAGAGCTCTGATCATGAAGCCGGCGGCGTATATGTGGTGGGCGGCGGCGGTCAGGTAACGCAGCAAAGCGGATCGGGGGAGGTGACAGAACCTTCCAATGGACAAACGGGACAGGGAGGTTCCATGCCAAGCGGCTACGGGAATCCTGCCAGTGCCATCCATGACCCCAGCAATGTAGATTATATTCCACTGGGAGATCCCCTGGAGAATATGGGAGAAGATGTGCTGGGACAGACCATGATCGTCAGCGGACAGGCGGTGGTTTTGATGGATGGAAACAGAGTGGAAATCATCAGTGGTCTGCATCAGCCGGGGGTGTCCTCCGGAGAGGAACAGGAAGCCCATCAGGCTGTAGTGGATGCCGGGAAGGGCAGTGCTCTGCCAAAGTATTCCGTTGTAGGAGACAGGCTTACGGCCTATGCCTATTACGGAGAAGAACCACTGACTTCTTATGCCATACCGGAGCATATCCGGGTGATCGGAGAATTTGCTTTTGCCAGAAGCGGTCTGGAAGAGATGGTGATACCGGCAGGTGTCACTTCTGTTGGATATGCTGCCTTTTATCATTGTGATAATCTGAGTGAGGTCACCATACCGGATTCTGTTACCCACATCGACGCCTGTGCCTTTTCTTATACCAAGTGGCTCACCGACTGGTTGGCGGGTACCGATGGAGAGGATTTTCTGATTGTGGGAGACGGTATTTTGCTGGCCTACAGAGGAAATGGAGAAACGGTACAGATTCCGGAGGCTGTGAAGACAATTGCACCGGGCTGTTTTATGGACAGAGATGAGATCAAAACGGTGATTCTTCCGGCGGCTCTTAGAGAAATAGGAGAAGAGGCGTTTCAGAATTGTTCCGGACTGGAGACCATACAGGGTGGAAACGGGTTAAGGAGGATCGGGGATCGTGCCTTTCAGGGAACCGGATTGCGATCCGTCACTATTCCGGCATCGGTGGAAGCCATCGGAGTAGGTGCTTTTGACTGTTCCCACAGAGATTACGAAAGAACGGTAACCTTTGAGGGGACAACGCTGCCTGCGCTGTCTTACGGTGCCAGAAGTACCAGACTGGATCCGGAATCTCTCAGAACGCCTGCCTTTTATGGTAACTGGACAGCATATATCGGGAATTCCACTCTGCCTCTGGAGAAAACAGTGCTTGAAGAAGGCAGTATGGGATTTACCGGAACGGTTGCCGTAACTGGAGGAGGAACCATCGGACAGAGGAGCTATGATAAGGGTACGGGAAACGGTGTTTATGTGACATCATCTCTGGCAGACTGGGAAAGCGGCCGGATTTCTGCAGCAATCCCTGCGGAAGGAATCTTTCATCTTAAGATCGCGGCAGGAGACGAAGCTGCCGTGACCGGTGCCATGACACGGGTTTATGGGGATCAGATGCCTCAGCTTTATGCATTTTCCATGGAACTCTATGAAGCTACGGATTCCGTGGCTATTAAGAAGCTGGGAGATGTTCCTTTGACGGTTACCGTACCGTTGCCGGAAAATCTCAGTGGAAATACCATTCATGCGGCTGTATTGGATGGTGACGGGCAGTTGGAGAAGCTGTCTGCCGAATTGGTACAGACGGATGGGGGAGACGCCGTCCGCTTCACCACCGTTCACCTGTCGGAATTTGTCATTTATGCATACGGCGAGGGAGAAACGGGGATCGTGATCAAGGATGGAGATGCCCAATACACTGCCGTTTCCGGAAAGAAGGATTATTCTCCCAATACGGGAGACAACAGTATTCATCCCAAATGGTTTCTGGCTTTGGGAATCGGTTTTACAGGAGCTGCCTGTATTCTGTACAGGCCGGCAAAAAATAGAAGATAACAGGGCTATTCACAATTGCCTCCTGCCTTCATATCTTATAAAAAAGGCAGGAGGCAGTTATGTTTCGGGTGAGGCAACAGATCGGGTGCCGGGAGGAGATCATCGGTGGACTGCAGGGCAGAGGTGTGACTGCCGCACTGTTGGATACGGGTATTTTTCCACATCCCGATTTTGGAAACCGCATACTGGGGTTTTATGACTTTGTGAACGAAAGAAAGGAGCCTTATGATGACAGCGGACACGGTACCCATGTAGCCGGTTGTCTGGCAGGTGACGGCAGATTATCCGGAGGAAAATACAAGGGGGTTGCACCGGCAGTTCAGCTGGTGATCGGCAAGGTATTAAACGATCAAGGGGAAGGTGATATGGAGACTATGCTGACAGGAATCCGGTGGGTGCTTTCCCATTACATGCAATATAGGATCCGAATCTTAAATGTATCCATCGGATTGGGAGAAGAAGGAAATAAAAAACGCATCCGACCTTTGGTGAAGGCCTTGGAGGAGGCCTGGGAGCTTGGGATTCTGGTGGTGGCGGCCGCCGGCAACAGCGGACCAGGAGCGGGAACGCTCTCACCCTTGGGGGAGAGCAGGAAGGTGTTGACAGTAGGCTGCCATGATGGGAATTATCGGGGAACAGGCGTCGCTCTTTGTGAGACCTACTCCGGCAGAGGGGTGGCGGGTGAAGCTTACAGGAAGCCGGATATCGTGGCTCCGGGAACGAATATCCTATCAACCTGCAGTGATTGCCGTCCAAGAGGCAGAAGATATGAAAATGCATACATTGCCAAAAGCGGAACTTCTATGGCAGCTCCTGTGGTAGCAGGGGCTGCCGCCTTGCTTTGGGAGGCATGGCCCTATCTGACCAACGTAGAGCTTAAGCAAAGACTTCTCTATGCAGCGGAGGATCTGAGGGAGCCCTGGAATAAGCAGGGATGGGGAATGCTGAATGTACCGCGGTGCTTTCGCTAAAAAATCGGTTGACACATCTCGTATAATTGTATACAATTGTACGAGATGTATGTCGTGATACAGTGCAAAAGTGTTATGACGAAGCAGAGAAGTATAAGGAGTCAGCCGTTATGAACAGTCAAGACATTTTTACAAATCGCCCGGTTACTATGAATCGGAGAAATCATTTGCTGGAAATCGAAGAGCATATGTACATATTGGACGATGTGAAAAAGCCCAATGTTTTCCGCAATATGTTTCCCTATTCCGAGATACCAAAGATTCCTTTCAATGACAGGATCGTTCCCCATAATATGCCCGCCGAGGTATGGATCACGGATACCACCTTCCGGGACGGTCAGCAGTCCAGAGCGCCCTATACGACGGAGCAGATTGTGCATATTTATGATTGTCTGCACAGACTGGGAGGACCCAAGGGACTGATCAGGGCCAGTGAGTTTTTCCTGTACAGCAAAAAAGACAGAGATGCCGTATATAAATGTATGGAACGGGGATATGCGTTTCCGGAGGTAACCAGCTGGATCAGAGCCAGCAAAGAGGACTTTAAGCTGGTAAAAGAGATCGGGATGAAGGAAACGGGCATACTGGTCAGCTGTTCCGACTACCATATCTTTATGAAGCTGAAAAAAACAAGAAGAGAAGCCATGGAACACTATCTGAGCGTGATCCGCGACTGCCTGGAGGAGGGGATCAGTCCCAGATGTCATCTGGAAGATATTACAAGAGCCGATATCTACGGTTATGTGGTTCCCTTCTGCCTGGAGCTGATGAAGCTGATGCAGGAGTATCGGATTCCCATCAAGGTAAGAGCCTGTGATACCATGGGATACGGAGTGAATTACCCCGGTGCTGTTATACCGAGAAGTGTACCGGGTATCGTATATGCCATACATACCCATGCGGGTGTTCCTCATGAGATGATAGAGTGGCACGGTCACAACGATTTTTATAAGGCTGTGGTCAATTCCACTACTGCATGGCTGTATGGCTGCTGCGGAGTGAACACCTCTCTCTTCGGTATCGGGGAGAGGACCGGCAACACACCACTGGAAGCTATGGTATTTGAATATGCACAGCTGAAGGGAGATTTGGACGGCATGGATACCACCGTCATTACGGAGCTGGCAGAGTATTACGAAAAAGAGATCGGCTATAAGATCCCTTCCAGAACTCCTTTTGTGGGCAAAAACTTCAATGTTACCAGGGCAGGGATCCATGCCGACGGACTGCTGAAGAACGAAGAGATCTACAATATATTTGATACGGAAAAATATCTGAATCGTCCCGTACTGTGTGCCGTTTCCAATACCTCCGGTCTGGCGGGGATCGCACACTGGATCAATGCTTATTATAAGCTGGATGAGGCAGATAAGGTGGATAAAAATGCTGCCTTGGTGCAGAAGGTGAAGCTCTGGGTGGATGAGGAATACGCTTCCGGACGGGTGACGGTAATTACCGATGAAGAGCTTACGGGAGTGATCAAAAGCTGCTGTGATGAACTGGGGATTTTGATCCCGTCGATTGCGGAAAGGTGACGGCAATATGAAGGGCTATGATGTAAAGCAGGAGGTTACCGATAAATTTTCTCTCAGAGGCAGGGTGTTTCACAGGATCAGAGAAGATATCCTAAGCGGGAAATACAAGGACAATGAGGAACTGAAGGAGGTGGCCATCGGAGAGGAACTGGGGGTCAGCCGTACTCCCGTAAGGGAAGCCTTCCGTCAGCTGGAGTTGGAGGGCCTGATCCAGATCATTCCCAATAAAGGCGCTTACGTTACCGGGATCACGGTAAAGGATGTCAAGGATATCTATATGATCCGCTCCCTTCTGGAGGGACTGTGCGCCAAATGGGCAACACACAGCATCACCAAGGAACAGCTGGAGGAGCTGGAGGAGATCGTATATCTGACGGAGTTTCATGCATCCAGAGGAAACAGCGAGCAGATCACAGAGTTGGACAATCGCTTTCATGAGATTTTGTATGAGGCCTGTAACAGCAAAATGCTGGAGCATCAGCTGAGAGATTTTCACGATTATGTACTGCGTGTGAGAAGAAAAACATTGTCTAAATATAAGCGAAGTACCCAGTCCAATAAAGAGCATAAGGAGATTCTTACCGCCATTCGTAATAAGGATGAAAAAAAGGCGGAGGAAGCTGCCAATCGACACGTGCTGAACGCTTATGAGAACATGGTAAAGAACGGATTATATGAAGCTTATGCAGGAGAGGAGACGGGAAATGAAAGAGGCAGGACGGATTAGGATGACCACCCCTCTGGTAGAGATGGATGGGGATGAAATGACCCGCATTCTTTGGAAAATGATAAAGGAGGAGCTGCTTTCGCCTTTTGTGGATTTAAAGACAGAGTATTATGACCTGGGACTGGAGCATAGAAATGACACCAAAGATCAGGTGACGGTGGATGCGGCAAATGCTGCCATAAAATACGGAGTAGCCGTCAAATGTGCTACCATCACACCCAATGCGGACAGGGTGAAGGAATATGCGTTGGAGGAGATGTGGAAAAGCCCCAACGGTACGATTCGTTCCATCCTGGGGGGCACCGTGTTTCGTACCCCTA
Source organism: Lachnospiraceae bacterium (assembly GCA_017396675.1). Lineage (GTDB taxonomy): Bacteria > Bacillota > Clostridia > Lachnospirales > Lachnospiraceae > SFDP01. The sequence continues at coordinate 24,871 of JAFQLB010000044.1, read as the reverse complement.
TTATTGTCAGGGGAATTGAGCCTTGCGTGAGAAATTGGGAACGCCCGATTACGCTGGCAAGGCATGCTTACGGTGATGTGTACAAGAATGCAGAAATCAAAATCCCCGGTCCGGGCACGGCCTCCATTGTTTTCACGGGAGCAGACGGAAGGACACTGACGGAGGTTGTACATGAATTTGACGGTCCGGGTATTCTGCAGGGAGTACATAATACGGAAAGCTCTATAACGGATTTTGCCAGAGCATGTTTTACCTACGCACTTGACATCGGGCAGGATTTGTGGTTTGCCGCAAAGGACACCATATCAAAGAAATACGATCACACCTTTAAGGATATTTTTGAAGATATCTATGAGAAAGATTACAAGGATGCCTTTGCGGCTGCCGGAATCAAATATTTTTATACGCTGATCGATGACGCCGTGGCTCGTGTGATGAAGGCAAAGGGAGGCTTTATCTGGGCGTGCAAAAATTATGACGGAGATGTAATGAGTGATATGGTATCCTCTGCCTTCGGCTCTCTGGCCATGATGACCTCCGTGCTGGTTTCTCCTTCCGGGGTATACGAGTATGAGGCGGCCCATGGGACGGTGCAGAGACATTATTATCGGCACCTGGAAGGGAAGGAGACCTCCACCAATTCCGTGGCAACGATTTTTGCCTGGTCGGGAGCGCTCAGGAAAAGAGGAGAGCTGGATCAGATCCCGGAGCTTTGTGCCTTTGCCCACCGGTTGGAAAAAGCCACTCTGGATACCATCGCAGGCGGCAGGATGACAAAGGATCTGGCACTGATCACGTCTTTGCAGGATGTGAAGGTATTAAACAGCAGAGAGTTTATCAAGGCCATTCGGGTAAAGCTGGAAGAGATATTAAAACAAAATTGAGACCTGTCAAGAAAAATGCTTGACACCCCGGCTGTTTTCCTGTATGATACCAAAGTACGGTTTTCATGCAGGAAAAAGTCGGGTTTTTATTATGGAAAAAATAGTGAAGCAAGGACTTCTGTACGATTTCTACGGAGAACTTTTAACGGAGCGTCAGAAGCAGATTTATGAGGATGCGGTGTTTAGTGACATGTCTCTGAGCGAGCTGTCCGATGAGTATGGGATCAGTCGTCAGGGAGTCCATGATCTGCTAAAGCGTTGTGACAAAACACTTGCGGAGTATGAAGCTAAGCTGGGACTCATCGCCCGGTTTCAGAAGATCAGGGAAAAAATCGAGATGATCCAGCGCCTGACTGTCCAGGAGGAGATCCGTATGTTGGCAGAGGAAATCATTGAGGAATTGTGATTTATGGCATTTGAAGGTTTGACCGATAAACTACAGAATGTATTTAAGGGACTGCGAAGCAAAGGCCGTCTGACGGAGGAAGATGTAAAGAAGGCACTGCGGGAAGTAAAAATGGCCCTGCTGGAAGCCGACGTAAATTTTAAAGTGGTGAAGCAGTTTATCAAGTCCGTAGAGGAACGGGCTGTGGGAGCCGACATTTTAAACGGACTTCATCCCGGGCAGATGGTAATCAAGATTGTTCAGGAAGAGATGATCCGGCTGATGGGATCGGAAACCACTGAGATCAAAATGCAGCCCGGTAAAGCCGTTACGGTTATCATGATGTGCGGTCTGCAGGGCTCCGGTAAGACTACCACCACTGCCAAGCTGGCGGGACGGTTGATCAAAAAAGGGAAGAAGCCGCTGTTGGTGGCTTGTGATGTGTATCGCCCCGGTGCCATTAAGCAGCTTATGATCAACGGAGAAAAGCAGGGTGTGGATGTATTTTCCATGGGAGACAATCATAACCCCGTGGATATCGCCAGGGCATCTCTGGAGCATTCCGCGAAGCATGGTCATAACGTAGTCATTCTGGATACTGCCGGACGTCTTCATGTGGATGAAGAGATGATGGAGGAGCTTTGTGCCATCAAAGAGCAGGTGGAGGTGCACCAGACGCTGCTGGTGGTAGATGCCATGACGGGACAGGATGCAGTCAATGTGGCCGGTCAGTTTCATGAACGTCTTTCCATTGACGGTGTAGTGCTGTCCAAAATGGATGGTGATGCCAGAGGCGGTGCGGCTCTGTCGGTCAAGGCCGTCACAGGAATTCCCATTCTTTATGTAGGTATGGGAGAGAAATTGTCAGACCTGGAGCAGTTTTATCCGGATCGAATGACCAGTCGTATCCTGGGCATGGGAGATGTGCTGAGCTTAATCGATAAGGTACAGGAAACTGTAGACATTGATGCGGACAGAGGCCGTGAGATGACACGGCGAATGAAAAAGGGCAAATTCGATTTTGAAGATTACCTGGAAAGCATGAAGCAGATGCGCAACATGGGCGGGATCGGAAGTATTTTAAGTATGATGCCGGGCATGGGAGCCAAACTGGGAGACATCGAAGCCATGATTGATGAAAAACAGCTGGCTCGAATGGAAGCCATCGTACTTTCCATGACACCGGAGGAGCGACAGAAGCCCAAGCTCCTGAATCCCAGCAGAAAACACAGGATTGCCCGGGGAGCCGGTGTAGATATTGCTGTAGTGAACCGATTTATCAAGCAGTTTGAGCAGAGTCAGAAGATGATGAAGCAGATGCCCGGCTTGATGGGCGGTGGTTTCGGCGGAAGAAAAGGTAAGTTTCGGCTTCCTTTTTAACGGAACGCTTCGTTCCGCATAAATAACGAAAAAAGGTGGTATCGAAAAGAGCCACGTAAGGAAGAAAGGAGTCATTTTTATGGCAGTTAAAATCAGATTGACAAGAATGGGATATAAGAAATATCCGGTGTACAGGATCGTTGTTGCGGATTCCAGAGTGGCAAGAGACGGAAAGTGTATCGAGGAGATCGGCACTTACAATCCCAATACGGAACCCAGTGAGTTTAAGGTAAACGAAGAATTGGCTAAGAAATGGCTTGCAAACGGTGCTCAGCCCACCGAGACTGTCAGCAAGATCTTTAAAATTGCGGGAATTCTCTAAGAAGATTTTAAAACCTACGACAGTGACGCTTTTGGAGGTGAATTATGAAGGAATTGGTTGAAGTTATCGCAAAAGCGCTTGTAGATAATCCTGACGAAGTGATCGTGACGGAAAAAACAGAAGGTAAAAATGTAACATTGGAGCTTCGTGTTGCACCGGCAGATATGGGCAAGGTTATCGGGAAACAGGGGCGTATTGCCAAAGCCATACGCACTGTTGTGAAAGCTGCCTCTTTGGGAGACAAACACAGAGTAGATGTAGACATAGTTTGACAATGGCCGACTCGCGATGCGGGTCGGTATTTGTGTGGAAGGACAGCAGGCGTATGGAAGATAGATTTCAGGTAGGTGTAATCTCCTCCACCCACGGGATCCGGGGGGAGGTGAAGGTATTTCCCACCACAGACGATGTAAAACGATTCAGAAAAAATATACAGTTGATTCTGGATACGGGGAATATACAACAGCCGGTGCGGGTGGAAAACGTAAAGTTTTTCAAGCAATTCGTTATTCTGAAGCTGGAAGGCTTTCATTCCATCAACGATGTGGAAAAATACAAAGGTCATTCTCTGTACGTAACCAGGGACAATGCTGTAGAGCTTGGGGAGGATGAATACTTTGTGGCGGATCTTCTGGGCATGGAGGTAACGGAGGAAGACGGAACGCATTTGGGAGTCCTGAAGGATGTGATAGAGACAGGCGCCAATGATGTGTATGTGATCTCACTGCCGGACGGGGGAGAGCTTTTGCTGCCAGCCATCCGGGACTGCATTCTGTCGGTAGACGTGGAAGGAAACCGCATGAAGGTGCATGTGATGGAGGGACTGAGAGGCTGATTTTGTTTCCATAAAGGACGGATATTATGAATTTTCACATTCTTACATTGTTTCCCGAAATGGTTATGGAGGGACTCTCTTCCAGTATTATCGGAAGGGCGCAGGATGCCGGGGTGGTATCCGTTCGGGCCATCAACATCAGGGATTTTACGGATAACAAGCATAAGAAGGTAGATGATTATCCTTACGGCGGCGGAGCCGGAATGCTGATGCAGGCACAGCCGGTGTATGACGCTTATGCATATGCGGTAAATACCATGTCAACGAGGCAAAAGCCCCGTGTCATCTACCTGACGCCTCAGGGAAGCGTGTTCAGGCAGGAGATGGCCGTGGAGCTGGCCCGGGAACAGGATCTGATTCTTTTATGCGGACACTATGAAGGAATCGATGAGCGGGTACTGGAAGAGATTGTTACGGACTATATTTCTATCGGGGATTACGTGCTGACGGGAGGGGAATTGCCTGCCATGGTGCTGGTAGATGCCATTTCACGTATGGTACCGGGAGTTTTGAGCAATAGGCAGTCGGGAGAAAAGGAATCCTTTACGGGATATCTTCTTGAGTATCCTCAGTATACGAGACCGGAGAAGTGGAGAGGGAAAAAAGTTCCGGATACATTGCTGAGCGGTCATCATGCCAATATTGAGAAGTGGCGTCTGGAACAGTCACTGAGAAGGACCAGAGAGAGAAGACCGGATCTGTATCGGAGCTATGAACAGGACAGAGAAAGAAAATGAAATAATAATTTGCGTTATTTGATTGCAATTTGTCTGATGATATGCTACAATATCGAAGTTGTAATGAATCGATGGTCCTCTGTTACAGGCTTGTATTAAGAACATCCATGAAAAAGGAGAAGATAGATATGAACGAACTGATCAGAAGTATTGAAGCAGAACAGATGAAGGAGACGGTGCCTCAGTTTTCAGTGGGCGATACCGTCAGAGTGTATGGTAAGATCAAGGAAGGAAACCGTGAACGAATTCAGGTATTTGAAGGCGTTGTTCTGAAGAGACAGGGAGGAAGCAACAGAGAGACGTTCACCGTAAGAAAGACTTCCAACGGCGTAGGCGTGGAGAAGACATGGCCTCTGCACTCTCCTAATGTGGAAAAGGTTGAAGTGATCAGAAGAGGTAAGGTAAGAAGAGCAAAACTGAACTACTTAAGACAACGAGTAGGAAAGCGCGCCAAAGTTAAAGAATTGGTTCGATAATTTTAATTACTGTCAGCCCCGCAGCGTATACCGGTTGCGGGGTTGTTTCACTTTCACGTGACGGAGCGTTACAGATGAGAAGACGAGGCGGACTGAGTTTCTATAAGCGAAGAAAAACGATCAATGCAAAGGTGCTGCAGGAGATTTGGAGCTGGATTTCGGGGATTATTCTTGCCATCCTTCTGGCATTTATGCTGGTATATGCCTTTGGTATGAAAACAACGGTGATAGGAATTTCTATGGAGAATACGTTGTATAACGGACAGAGTATTCTTGTCAACAGACTGTCCTATCTGCTGACGGAACCGAAACAGGGGGATATTGTTGTTTTCTATCCAAACGGCAACAGAAATACCCACTATTATGTGAAACGAGTGGTGGCGGTACCGGGGGATTCCGTTCTGATCAACCAGGGGAAGCTGTATGTAAACGGCCGGGTTACGGATTACCATTACGATAAGATTGCAGATCCGGGGATCGCGGAGAACGAGCTGACTCTGGGAGAGGATGAGTTTTTCGTTCTCGGAGATAACTGCAACAACAGTGAAGACAGCCGCTCCGGAAACATCGGACCCGTGAACAAAGAACTGATCGCAGGAAGAGCATGGTTTCATTATTCCAGCGAATATGAGGGTATCGGAGTATTGTTTTAAAGTTTGAGAGGACAGGTGTATGAATCATCATATGAATTATCAATGGTACCCCGGTCATATGACAAAGGCGATGCGTATGATGCAGGAGGATATCAAGCTCATCGATCTCGTGATCGAGCTGATCGATGCCAGGATTCCCTACAGCAGCCGTAATCCGGATATTGATAAATTGAGCAGCGGAAAGGGAAGGCTGGTGCTGATGAACAAATCAGATCTGGCAGATCCGAAGGGAAATCGGGTCTGGCTCTCCTGTTTCCGGGAAAGGGGAGTCATCGCCGTAGAAATGGATTCCAGAAGCCGGGCGGGAATGAAATCCATTCAGGCGGCAGTCAATGAAGCCTGCCGGGAGAAAAGAGAGCGTGACAGAAGGCGGGGGATACAGAATCGTCCCATCCGAGCTATGGTGGTGGGAATCCCCAATGTGGGAAAATCTACATTTATCAATTCCTATGCGGGAAAAGCCTGTGCAAAAACCGGAAATAAGCCGGGAGTTACCAAGGGAAAACAGTGGATTCGTTTGAGTAAGGATCTGGAGCTTTTAGACACGCCGGGTATTCTGTGGCCCAAATTTGAGGATCAGGAAGTGGGAATGCGGCTGGCCTTTATCGGCTCTATCAACGATCATATTTTGGTAGAGGAGGAGCTGGCACTGGATTTGATTCGGTTCCTGAATACGCGTTATCCGTCAGCCATCCAAGAGAGATATCATACAGACAGGGAAATAACGGAGCCTGTACAGATTCTGGAAAATATTGCGCGTATCAGAGGCTGCTATAAAAAGGGACAGGAAGTTGATTATTCCAGAGCGGCATCTATCCTGCTGGATGATTTCCGAAGCGGGAGACTGGGAAGAATTACGGTGGAGCTTCCATCATAGGAAGGGGAACAGTACAGATGAAAAAAATAATCAAAGAAATCTTCAGTACCAGCCTGTATTTGCTGGTGGTATTGCTGATCACGTATCTCCTCGTCAATTATGTGGTACAGAGAACGGAAGTTGTAGGAAGCTCTATGGAAAATACGCTGATGGATGGGGATAATCTGCTGATCGATAAACTTGGCTATCGATGGAAGGATCCGGAGCGTTTTGATATTATTGCCTTTCTTTATCAGCATGGAGAGGACGTGCACTATATTAAGAGAATCATCGGTCTTCCGGGTGAGACAGTGCGTATTGACAGAGAGGGTAATATTTACATTGACGGAGAGATGTTGACAGAGGGTTATGGAAAGGAAGTGATCCTGAATCCGGGAATAGCGGAAGAGGAGATACTTCTGGGAGAGGATGAATTTTTTGTTCTGGGAGACAACAGGAATCATAGTGCCGACAGCAGGGAAAGCAACGTAGGAAATATCCGCAGGGAGGACATCGTTGGCAGAGCCTGGCTGAGGATCTGGCCTTTGGGCGATTTTGGGATACTGAGACATCAATAGGCAAAGAAAAATGCATACAGGAGTGGTAAAAAAGGGATGACAGAGAAACAGCTGTTGGCTCTGGAACGTGAAAAGGAAAGATTAGAGAGTATCAAGGTCTATGAACGGGAATACGCTTCCTGCGGCTATGTCTGTGGTGTAGATGAAGTGGGAAGGGGGCCTCTGGCCGGTCCGGTGGTAGCCGGAGCTGTGATTCTGCCCACAGACTGTAACATTCTGCATATCAAGGACTCCAAAAAGCTGTCTGCGAAAAAACGTGAGGAATTGTATGGGATCATTATGGAGGAGGCAGTGGCGGTAGGTCTTGGTTACAGCAGTCCGGAAAGGATCGATGAGATCAATATTTTGCAGGCTACCTACGAAGCCATGCGGGAAGCTATCAGTAATTTATCGGTTGCACCCGATATATTATTAAATGATGCAGTTGTAATTCCCGATATTTCCATCCGGCAGATTCCTATCATCAAAGGGGACAGCAAAAGCATTTCCATCGGTGCCGCCAGTATTGTGGCCAAGGTGACGAGAGACCGGCTGATGACACAGTATGATGAGGTTTTCCCGGACTACGGGTTTGCTTCCCATAAGGGATATGGCACGAAGGCACATATGGAAGCCTTGCGGATGCATGGTCCCACGCCGATACACAGACGCACATTTATCGGGAATATTCTGACATAAGAGGAAGAGGTAGTATGGCCATCGATTTGTTGGGGTTATTTTCGCAGACCAGACAGCAGGCTGCTGCAGGCAGCCAGACAGAAGGAATGACTACGGCACAGCAGAATTATCAGCTGCTGAATGCGGTACACTCCCTGCAGGCGGGACAGACATTGCGGGGAGAGATTTTATCCGTCAAAGGAAATGATGTGCAGATCGCTATAATGAAGGATGTGATCATCAGTGCCAGGATGGATCAGAATATCAATCTCTCGGCCGGTACGATGATGACCTTTCAGGTAAAAAGCAACAATACGCAGGGAATGTCCATACGTCCGCTGTTTACCAATACGGCTGCCGATCCCAATATTTCCAAGGCGCTTCTGATGGCAGGCCTGCCGGAGCAGGAAAGCACCGTAAAGATGGTTTACAGTATGATGGAGAGAGGCATGTCCGTGGACAAGAACTCTCTGCTGGAAGTATTCCGTGATATGACGGCCTTCAAAGAAGCGGATATTCAGGATATCCTGTCCCTGCGGCAGATGGGACTGCCGGTGACGGAGGAGAATCTGGCGCAGTTGAAGCTGTACGAAAACAATCAGCATTTTCTCTCGGATACGTTTTCCGAAATCGGCAATCAGATCGCCGGTCAGATCGAGCATTGGGCGGGACAGGGAGATCAGCAGACCGTAGGGCAGCTGCTGACACAGTTAAGGTCGTTATTCCTTGGGACGGCAGATCCGCAGCAGGCAGGAGCTGAAAACGGGCAGACAGGAGGAATGCCGGGAACAGATGGGCAGGGAAGCGGCAACAATACAGTGGTCATTTCCGAGACCCTTCTGAATGCCGTTGATATCGTGGCAGAGGGAGTGGAAGAAGCGGAGAATACAGAGGGAAAGGAAGGCCCGCAGACGCAGGGAGTTGCCGGCAGTGAGGAGGCCTTGAAAGGGGAGGCACACAGGGAATTGTCCGAAACAACATCCAAAACCCTTTCCCAACAATGGGATAGGCTGTTGGCAGATGCACTTGAGCAAAAGGATCCGGAGAAGCTGGGAAATACCTTTCGCAAGGTGTGGGAGTTGTCCGCCAAAGAACAGTGGATGATGGAACCGGAGATGGTGGAAGAGAAAGGCAGAGTGAAGGAATTCTATGAAAAGCTGGAGCATCAGATGCAGCAGCTGGAACATCTCTTAAGCCAATCCGCGGGAAAGGACAGCGGTGCTGCCAAATCCGTACAGACAGCCAATGCAAATCTGGATTTTATGAACCAGATGAATCAGATGTATGCCTATGTACAGCTGCCTTTGAAACTGGCCAATCAACAAGCCAAGGGGGAGCTTTATGTATATACAAATAAAAAGAATTTGGCAAAACAGGAAGGAAGGGTAACGGCACTTTTGCATTTGTCCATGGAACACTTGGGAGAGATGGATGTATATGTGGCTATGGAGAATCTCAGGGTCAATACGCAGTTTTACCTGGAAAATGAAGAATTTCTGGATTTTCTGGAGGAACGGATGCATATCCTGACGGAACGACTGAATAAGCGGGGATATGAGTGCAGCATTCAAACGAATCTGCGAAAAAGTGATGAGGCAGAGCCTATGATCAGCAAAATTGCGGATAAGGGTCAGAAGATTTTGTTGTCTACACAGGCCTTTGATGTGAGGGCCTAGGTTTTACGGCAGAGAACACGCATTGGATGGAGTGTGAGATGAAGCAGCGCTATTGGGAGAAGGATCCGGAAAAGCAAACGCCGAAGCAGGCCATAGCACTGGAATATGATCCGGGAGATGATGCCCCCCGGGTAGTAGCCTCCGGACGCGGACTGTTGGCGGAAAAAATAATTGAAAAGGCCAGGGAAGCGGACGTTCCGGTACATCGTGACGATAAGCTGGCAGATACCTTGTCAAGACTGGAAATCGGTGATATGATTCCCCCGGAATTGTATGAAGTAGTGGCAGAGATTCTGGTATTTGTGGATGCCATGGACAAGATTAAGAGCAAACTGTAGGATACGATATAGAAGAATATGAACAAAAGAGTCCTGGGTGCAGCCTATGAAGAATTGGCAGCGGAGTATTTGCAGGCAAGAGGCGTTACCATTTTAGAGAAAAATTACAGAGCTGCCGGTTGTGAGATAGATTTGATCGGAGAGATGGATGAATATTTGATCTTCGTAGAAGTAAAATACCGAAAAAATGAGAAGTACGGAGATCCCACAGAGGCAGTATCCTTAAGAAAGCAGCAGCATATCTGCAGGGCAGCCGGGATATACTGCTGTAAGAAGCAGGTACACAAGCAGATTCGCTATGATGTTGTCTCCGTTTGCGGTGAAAAAATAGTCTGGTATGAGAATGCGTTTTCTCATCGGGGAGCATGGTAGAAAGAGACCAATACAGTAATTGGGTAAAGGAGAGAGGAAAATGCAGCTGATCAGAAAAGAGGGATTAGGAATACCCGGACTGGAGAGCCGGGGAAAGGTGGATTATCTGGTCTTTCCGGGGCTTGCTGCCACGGGGGCGGTCAGGCATCTGTTTACCACCAGATTGGGTGGTGTCAGCAAAGGCCATCTAGGAAGCATGAATGTCAGCTATACCAGAGGGGATGAAAAGGAAAACGTGGATGAAAACTATCGCCGCATTGCAGAAATTATGGACTGCAGTACGGCGGATTTTGTATGTACCCATCAGACCCACACAGCCAATATCCGTATCGTGGATTATGCGGATGCCGGTAAAGGAGTGGTTTGTCCGACGGATTATCAGGATGTGGACGGACTTGTAACAAATTGTAAGGGGCTGGTATTGACGGCATTTTTTGCGGATTGTGTTCCCCTGTTCTTTCTGGATCCTGTGCGGGAGGTGATTGGACTTTGTCATTCCGGCTGGAGGGGAACGGTAGCCGGAATCGGTGGGAAAGCCGTGGAAGTTATGAGCAAGCATTTTGGGTGCCGCAGAGAGGATGTATTGGCGGCTATCGGACCCTCCATCTGTCAGGATTGCTATGAAGTGAGTGAAGATGTGGCGCAAAGATTTGCCGAAAAATTCAGGATAACCGGAGATATGGGGAAAGCCAATCATATCCTGAAGACAGCGGAAGGATATGGAAAGAAGGGAAAATATCTGTTGGATCTGTGGCAGGCCAACCGACAGGTGCTGCTGGACGCAGGGGTTCTCCCGGAGCATATTGAGGTGACCGATCTTTGTACCTGCTGTAACAGTGAGTGGCTGTTTTCCCACCGGGCAAGCGAGGGTAAGAGAGGCAATTTGGGAGCATTTATAAAATTGCTGTGAGAGGCAGCGCAAAAGAGCGAAAAAATACTGTCAAAATCCGACATTTTAATGAAATCTTAATATTTCTCTGTAGTTTCTCTTAACAATAATCGGGTATTCTGAATGCGGAAGGTGAGATAGGATATGTACAATATTTTAGTATGCGATGATGAAAAGGAAATTGTAGACGCCATTGAAATCTATCTGATGCAGGAAGGATATCAGGTGTGGAAGGCCTATGACGGTCAGGAAGCCATTGCGGTGCTGAAAAAAACAGAAATCCATCTGTTGATCATGGATATCATGATGCCGAAGCTGGATGGTATCCGAGCCGCCATGAAAATCCGGGAAACGAATCCGCTGCCCATTATTTTTCTCTCTGCGAAATCTCAGGATGCGGATAAGATCCTGGGACTGAACATCGGTGCCGATGATTACGTAACAAAGCCCTTCAACCCCCTGGAACTGGTGGCGAGAGTCAAGTCTCAGCTGCGCCGGTATACCAAGCTGGGAAGCATGTCAGAGGAGAATACCGGTGTGTATCGGGCAGGGGGATTGTGTATCAATGATGAGACTAAGGAAGTTACGGTGGATGGAGAAGCCGTGAAACTGACTCCCATTGAATATAATATTCTTCTGTTGCTGGTCAGGAATCAGGGAAGAGTTTTTTCTATTGAACAGATATACGAAAGTATCTGGGAAGAAGAGGCGATAGGTGCAGATAATACAGTGGCCGTACATATCAGACACATCCGAGAAAAAATAGAAATCAATCCCAAAGAGCCCAAATACCTTAAGGTGGTTTGGGGAGTTGGGTATAAGATCGAAAAGCAGTAGGAAAGGAAAGTCGGCATATGAAAAAGAAATCGCACGTAAAGCCCATAGGAAATGCGAAAAGAGAAATTCTTTTGTTTGCGGAAAGAATTCTGGTGGTCATTGCAGTACTTTGTCTGTCCTTCGTATTCATGAACTCCTTTTTGAATATGCAGACCTCCTATGGAGCATTTTATCATTCCCAGGTGTCTGTGTTGGAACGAAACGAAGCCTATGAAGACCAGGAGGTCTTTCGTGATCTGATGCTGGGAAATATGCAGCAGATCGTGGATTTTGTTACGATCCGGCATCAGTTGGAGACAGACGGTGCTTATGATACGGATAAGATGATCAATATTTCGGAATACGCCATTAAGGCAGGAGCGGCGTCCGGAGAAGGCGCCACAGCCGTCTATTCTCTGGATGATCTTGTGAAATGGGGAAATTACGGGTTTTCCTATAAGACCGTAGTGGGTACCTGGGAGGAACTGAATCTTCTTTTCAAGGGAAACAGCGCTACCTATGTGAATGAAGACGGCAGCTTCATGGAGATCAAAAATGCGGAAACGCAAATACGGGAAGATGCGGGAAGCTTGGGACTTGCACCCTCCGAAAAGGATAAATATGCCATGGAAATTCTGGTAGACAGGTATAAGACCGTCAACGGCAAAAGCCTGATGGAATGTGCATCCAATGTAGAAGAATATGAATATCTGAAAGACAATCTGGAATATGCAGCCGTTTCTCTCTTTGAAAATTATACAGAATATATGAGATTGACGGAGGTGTATGACAGTGCCAATACAAACATTGGCTACTGTCTTCGGATACCTTCCGATGACAGAATGATTTATTATACCAACAGTGATATTAATTTTCGGAATAAGAGTGTGGATGAGATTACCTCGACGGTGAAGGGATTGGGAGGAAAGTTTCTGTATTTTAACCCGGATAAGGTACAGCTCAGCACCAATACCGAATTTCAGTCCTCTCAGCTTCGCGCTATGTTGAAGGAGCATGGGACCACCTTCCGGGACGATTCCCGTGTCTGGTTCTGGGTAGATACAGCATATCCTGCGGCAGATGATCTGTACGTGGGAAGAGAAATGGTATGGCAGATCATGCCCTATTACTGGCAGCTGCTTGGCGGCGCAGGAGTTGCGTTGCTGTTGGCAGTTTGGATCCTGTGTTACCTGACGCCGAAAGAAGGGTATATACAATCAGAGGATCGAATCCTGCCCAGGACAAAAAGAAGCGATCGTTTTCCCCTTGAGCTGTGGGTCATTCTGGCAGGGATTCCGGAAGTATTTCTGGGGATGCTTACACTGCAGCTGATACGGGCTTACAGTAACGGCAGCATCGGTTACGCCTGGCTTCCGGTTGCCTTTGGCGGAATTGTATTTGTAGCAAATGAGCTTTTTGTACGAGGATATTTTTCCGTAATCCGAAGGATCCACAGCAAAATTCTGTGGAGGACTACTTTTGCATGCTTTCTGCTTGACAGAATACGCAGATTCTGCGTTAATACGTATAGAAACGGTGGACTGGTCAGCAGAACATGGATCCCGTATTTGATTTTTTTGATGGTAAATCTGATTCTGGTCCTGCTGGGATTGGGTGGAATCATAGGGGCATTTCTGTTGGATATTCTGGTAGGAGTATATCTGTATCGTGACCGCAGGGATAGAATTCGGATTGTGGAAGGGATCGAGAGCATCAAGAAAGGAGAGGTACATTACAGAATCGATACGGAGCGCCTTCACGGAGACAACCTTGTGTTGGCAGAATCCGTCAATTCCATTGGGATCGGAATCCGCAAGGCAGTGGAAACCAGTATGAAGGATGAAAAGATGAAGGCGGATCTGATTACCAACGTATCCCACGATATAAAAACACCGCTGACCTCCATCATAACCTATGTGGATCTGATGAAGCGGGAAAATATAGAAAATGAAAAAGTCAGGAACTATCTGGAAGTGCTGGACAGCAAGTCTCAGCGACTGAAGCAGCTGACGGATGATCTGGTGGAGGCTTCCAGAATATCTTCCGGCAACATTCATCTTCAGATGGAACACATAAATTTTGTGGAGCTGCTGCGTCAGGCGTTGGGAGAGTTCAGTGAGCGCTTTGAAGAAAGAAAGCTGCAGATCGTGACAAGGCTGCCGGAGAACGCATTGACGGTGGAGGCAGACAGCAGACAGTTGTGGCGGGTTATGGAGAATCTTTTCCAGAATGTGGCTAAGTATGCGCTGGAAGGCACCAGAGTGTACGTGGAAACCGAGGAAGTAACAGAGGGAAAAGCCAGAAAAGTTGTTTTTTCAGCTAAAAATATATCTTCTCAGCCATTGGATCTTTCTCCGGAAGAGCTGACGGAACGGTTTATCAGAGGTGATCAGTCCCGGCGTACGGAAGGAAGTGGTCTGGGGCTGTCCATTGCCAGAAATCTGATGGAAGCCCAGGGGGGAGATTTAAAAATTGCATTGGACGGAGATCTGTTCAAAGTGATTCTTGAGCTGCCTTTAGCTGTGGAATAAGGGGAAAGGATATACGAATATCAGGAGAAATGAAACAAATGAAGAAAAGAAAATTGATGAGAGAAAAACGCACATCTTTGCCCAAGCATTTTGCTGTGCATTTTGCTGTGCATTCTGCTGTTCGGGCGGTACTTATGCTTCTGCTTTTATTGGGAGGGTTTGCAGCATTGGGAGGTATCCGGGCGGAGGCCTCGGGAGAAGAGAATGTGGTGGATCTTATGTTTTTGCATGACACCCATTCCCATCTGAATCCCTTTCCCACTGTGGAGGATGGAAAGACACAGGTTCTGGGAGGATTTGCAAGAATCAAGACGCTGATCGGCGAGCAGCTTCGGAAAAATCCTGAGACCCTGCTTGTGGATGCGGGTGATTTTTCCATGGGAACACTGATTCAGGTTATTTATGAAGAGGAAGCCTCGGAGCTTCGAATGTTGGGTGATCTGGGTATGGTGGCCACCACCCTTGGCAATCATGAATTTGATTACAATGCCGAAGGGCTCGCCAATATGTTGCAACGGGCTTTGGAATCAGGAGAAACACTGCCGGCTCTGACTGTCTGCAACATCGACTGGGAAGGGATGGCGGCGAAAGGACTGACGCAGGAGCAGATCCTTTTGAAAGAAGCCTTTGAAGCCTACGGTATGGAGGATTATATCTGTGTGGAGAGAAATGGTGTTCGGATTGCCATTGTAGGTGTTTACGGTAAGGATGCGCTGGCTTGTGTTCCCAATTCTCCTCTGGATTTTACGGATCCCATAGAAGCTGTCAGCGAAACCGTTGACAGGATACAAAGGGAAGAGGGAGAGGATGTAATGCTTGTCTGTATCTCTCACAGCGGAACCTGGGAGGAGGAAGAAAAATCGGAGGATGAGCTGCTGGCCAAGGCAGTTCCGGAGTTGGATGTGATCGTCAGCGGGCATACCCATACGAAGCTGGAGGAGCCTATTGTTCATGGGGATACGTACATTGTATCGGCAGGTGAGTACGGAAAATATCTGGGCAGTCTCTCATTGAAGGAGATGGAGCCCGGACGCTTTCGGCTGCAGGAATATGAATTGATTCCGGTCGAGGAAAGTATTCCGGCGGATAAAGATACGCAGACAAAGATAGATGCGCTTGCCGCTATGATAGATGAGAAGTATCTGTATCGCTTTGGCTACACCGGAGATCAGGTGCTTTGCTCCAACGAAGTGGTGTTCTCTGCCAATCAGGATCTGGAAAGATTCCATACGGAGCACAATCTGGGAAACATCATAACAGATGCATACAAATATACGGTGGAAACCTTATCTAACGGTGAAGACAAGGTAGATGTTGCCGTTGTCCCGTCAGGGGTCGTAAGGGATACCTTTGCTTTGGGTGAGATCACTACGGAGCAGGTATTTAATGTATTTTCACTGGGCGTTGGAGCTGATGGGATACCCGGTTATCCCTTGGTGAAGATATATCTGACAGGCCGGGAGTTGATGACCATGGCGGAGGTGGATGCCAGCATTTCCGGATTGATGCCTACAGCCAGATTGTATACCAGCGGAATACATTGGAACTTTCATCCGGGGCGGATCCTGCTAAACAGAATTACCGACGTGTATATGTGCGACGATCTGAATCGGGGAGAGAGAGCAGAATTGGAAAAGGATCGGTTGTACAGCGTAGTAACGGATATGTATTCCTACCAGATGCTT
The DNA here is from genome assembly GCA_017396675.1 of Lachnospiraceae bacterium. Taxonomy (GTDB): domain Bacteria; phylum Bacillota; class Clostridia; order Lachnospirales; family Lachnospiraceae; genus SFDP01. The sequence continues at coordinate 8,801 of JAFQLB010000044.1, read as the reverse complement.
GGATCTGTAACAGACCTGTCTTACGGACTGCTTTCCGTGGTGCCAAAATATGAGGATGGAACGCCTGTTGATAAGGATGAATCCATCATTCTCTATCATGGAGATCAGGAGATCAAGGCATGGTCTGCAATCGCCGGATACATGGCTTCCTTTGAAGATACGGACGGTGACGGGATCGGCAACATACCGGCAAGGTACGCTGAGTCGGAAGGCAGAAAGGTAGCAGAGGAGGGCGGCAGCCTTTGGGATCTGATCAAAAATCCCAACAAGTTTTCAATAGCGATTGTTATCATTGTGATTCTGTTATTGGCGATCGTTATAGGAGTTCCGGTGTTGATCGTCAAAATAATAAAGAGGAAAAAGAACAGAGCGAAATAATGTTTTATAACATATTAAAAACAGGGGGTTGGAAAAGGAATATTGACCTTTCCAACCCCTGCTTTATATCGTGACAAAATAAAATATCAATCGTTATCAATTGTAGTGTTCGATATCTTCCCTGCGATTATAGCTGTCCAATCTGCGGCGGATCTTATCGGCAGAGGTGTGCACGTTTTCCATGGATACATCATGGTTCATAAAATTGATGATGGAGGCAATAAACTTGCTCATGTTGGCCTGCAGATAATAAGGTCTGGATTCGAGTTCCGGCGGATGATAGTTGAGATTGGTGGTGATCAATCTCTCAAAGTAGCACTTTTCGTAAGCCTTGTCAAAGGCCTGAATACCGTTGGTAAATAAGCCGAAGGTACAGCAGATAAAGACTCGTCGGGCGTTCATTTCCTTCAGAAGACGAGCCGTATCCAGCATGCTCTCTCCGGAGGAAATCATATCATCCATAATAATCACATCCTTACCGTCCAATGAATCACCCAAAAACTCATGAGCTACGATGGGATTTCTGCCGTTAACAATGGTAGTATAATCCCGTCTCTTATAGAACATACCTGTATTCACTCCCAACACATTGGCAAAGAAGATGGCTCTGTTGAGTGCACCCTCATCGGGACTGATGACAACAAGGTGATCCTTGTCAATGATCAGATCCTTTTCCTTATCGAGAAGAGCCTGTACAAAATTATAAGGTGTTACATAATTATCGAATCCGTTCAAAGGAATGGAATTGCATATCTTGGGATCGTGGGCATCAAAGGTGATAAAGTTGTGAATCCCCATATGATACAGCTCTTCCAGCATCATGGCGCAGTCCAGGGATTCCCTGGCAGTACGCTTATGCTGTCTGCCTTCGTAAAGAAAGGGCATGATAACATTGATTCGATGCGTCCTATTGGTGGCAGCTGCTATGACTCGCTTCAGATCCTGATAATGATCGTCGGGAGATTTGTGATTGACACGACCGTTGATGGTATAGGTGATACTGTGATTGCAGATGTCTGTCAATATAAACAGATCCTTGCCGCGAACCGAATCGAGAAACATGCCCTTGGCTTCACCGGTACCAAACCGGGGACAGTAAGCCCTTGCCAAAAAGCTCTCTTCACTGTAGCCCTGCAGAGCCGGATCGTTGCGAAAGGTATTCTTCAGGGTCTTACGAAACTGTACGAGATAGGCATTGATTTCGTTTCCGAGCTTTTCTGCAGATTCCATCACTACAAGCTTCAGCGGAGCGACGGGTAGTGCGTGTTCAAGTTCTTTCAGATTAGGCATGATCTCCTCCCGACGTGCAGATGTTTCATATGTATCTACGGTATATATCTTTTATATCATTGCAAAAGATAAGTGTCAAGGGATAGAACCCGCCCCTAACCGGCGGTGAGATAAGAAATCTTCTCTGCAGCAATAAGCTTAAGAAATAATAGATCAAATAATCTCTGACAGAGACATCCCTTCTGTTGACCTTTTATCTTTTGTTCTTCCGCTGCAAAGAAGGTAAGTTGCCTGCATACGGGTATTGAGAAAAGAAACCTTTCTCTCAAAAGAAGTAGATCCGTAATGTGTATCTGCAGTTTTTCAAACGTCCGGATGGATTGCCTGTTGCATGAAAATGCGACTTGGTCTGCAGAGATGTTGGCGGATACAGGAAGAAGAGCAGGGAGCCTCGTGCACGGAGGCACGAGGCAGGAGCCGCCATACATGGATGTATGTCGGCTCCGATCACGTCGCAACTTATATGTTTCTATTCCTGTATCCGCCAATACCCTGAAGACCCAAGCATTTTCCCGGCAAACAGGCAATGTATTCAGGCGTTTGGAAAACTGGGCAGATTCACGTTATAGATATTATTTTGGGGAAAAGATTTCTTATCTCACCGCAGATTATAGAGCGGTAGATTTTCGGGAAGTTCTGTGGTAGACTTGGTGAGAAGGAGAGTACAGTATGAAAAAGAGGATACAACACATAATTTCCGAAGTTCTTCCGGGCAGTATTGCAGAAGAAATGGAAGTTAAGGCAGGAGATATTCTACTGGCCGTTAACGGACAGGAAATAGAGGATATTTTTGATTATCAGTACCTGACGGAAGATGATTATATAGAGGTACTGGTTCAAAAAGAGGATGGAGAGGAATGGCTGCTGGAAATCCATAAGTCACCGGAGGAAGACTTGGGAATTCTGTTTGAAAACGGTCTTATGGATGAATACCGGAGCTGTCATAACAGGTGTATTTTTTGTTTTATCGATCAAATGCCTCCGGGGATGCGGGAAACACTCTATTTTAAGGATGATGATTCACGGCTGTCTTTTTTACAGGGGAATTATATTACCCTTACCAATATGTCAGATCATGATGTGGAGAGAATCATCCGGTATCGATTATCTCCCATCAATATATCGTTCCATACAACCAATCCTGAGCTTCGCTGTAAAATGCTGCATAATCGTCGTGCCGGACAATCCCTTGAAAAGGTAAGAGAATTTTATGAAGCCGGCATCGAGATGAACGGTCAGATAGTTCTCTGCAAGGGAGTCAACGACAAGGAGGAGCTGGAAAGAAGTATTCGTGATCTCTATGACTACCTGCCTCATTTGCGGAGTCTTTCGGTAGTACCGGTGGGATTGTCCCGGTTTCGGGACGGACTCTATGATCTTTTGCCGTTCACCGGAGAAGACGCAAAAGAAGTATTGGGCACCATTCATCGGTGGCAGGAAAAAGCCTATGAAGAACACGGTCTGCACTTTGTGCATGCAAGCGACGAATGGTATTTGATGGCAGGAGAAGAACTGCCGGAAGAAGATCGGTATGACGGTTATCTTCAGCTGGAAAACGGAGTTGGAATGCTGCGGTTGTTTACGGAGGAATTTGAGGAAGAATTGGCTCGGATCCGACAACGGATGGAGACACAAAATGAGAAGCTGCAGTGTAAAGAGACCATCACGCTGATTACGGGGAGGCTGGCCTATCCCTGTATCCGGGCTTTGGCGGATCGTCTGCTCAGTATGACGGAGGGACTCATCCTGCAGGTGATGGCCGTTCGGAATGACTTTTTCGGAGAACGGATTACTGTCAGCGGTCTGCTGACAGGCCGGGATATCATTGCCCAGTGCAGTGGTCTTCACTTGGGAGACAGGGTGCTTTTACCGGAGAATGTACTGCGAAGCGGAGAGGATGTTTTGCTGGATGATTATACTTTGGAGGATCTGAAAAAGGCTTTACAAGTACCCATAGATATTGTAAAATCAAGCGGATATCAATTGGTTCAGTGTATTTTAGGAGAGAGAGCATGGGAAGCAGAAAAGGGAAACCCATCGTAGCCATTGTGGGAAGACCGAATGTGGGTAAATCCACCTTGTTCAATGTGCTGGCGGGTGAGCGAATTGCCATTGTAAAGGATACGCCGGGTATTACAAGAGACAGAATATACGCCGATGTGGAATGGCTGAATATCGGCTTTACATTGGTAGATACCGGAGGAATTGAGCCGGACAGCAAGGATGTGATACTGTCACAGATGCGTCAGCAGGCGCAGATTGCCATTGAAACGGCAGATGTGATTATTTTTATGGTAGATGTAAGACAGGGGATGGTGGATGCGGACGCCAAGGTGGCGGATATGCTGAGACGATCTGCAAAGCCTGTTGTGTTGGTGGTCAACAAGGCCGACAGCTATGAAAAGTTTCTGGCGGATACCTACGAGTTTTACAACCTTGGGATCGGAGATCCGATTCCCATTTCTGCGGCCAATCGACAGGGAATCGGCGATATGCTGGATACAGTGATTTCTCATTTTCCCAAGGCGGAATCGGTGGAGGAAGAGGATGACAGGCCGAGAATTGCCATTGTAGGAAAGCCTAACGTAGGGAAGTCCTCACTGATCAATAAGCTTTTGGGAGAGGAACGGCTGATCGTATCGGAAATTGCAGGTACCACGAGAGACGCCATAGATACGCAGGTGGTACGAAATAAAAAGGAATATGTATTCATTGACACGGCAGGTCTTCGAAGAAAAAATAAGATCAAGGAAGAGTTGGAGCGGTATATGATTATCCGTACCGTCAGTGCCGTGGAACGGGCCGATGTTGTAGTCCTCATGATCGATGCCGAGGAAGGTGTGACAGAGCAGGATGCCAAGATAGCGGGAATTGCCCATGAAAGAGGCAAAGGAATCATCCTTGCCGTTAACAAGTGGGACAAGATAGAAAAAGATGATAAAACCATCTATAAGTATACGAATAAAATTCGCACAACCCTGGCTTTCATGCCGTATGCAGAGATGATTTTCATTTCCGCCGCAACGGGACAGAGACTGCATAAGCTCTTCGATATGATTGATGCGGTAATTGAGAATTGTGCGCTGCGGGTAGCAACCGGCGTTTTAAATGAGATTATGACGGAGGCCGTGGCTTTGCAGCAGCCCCCTTCCGATAAGGGTAAGCGGCTCAGACTGTATTATATCACACAGGTAGCGGTGAAGCCTCCTACCTTTGTGATTTTTGTCAATGATAAGGAATTGATGCATTTTTCTTACACACGATACATTGAGAATCAGATTCGGAATGCTTTTGGTTTCAAAGGAACTCCGCTGCGATTCATCATACGAGAAAGAAAGGATAACCAGAAATGACCAACCGCATTGTTTGTCTGGCCATCGGATATGCTTTTGGATTGTTCCAGACTGCTTATGTCTACGGAAAAATGAAGGGTGTGGATATTCGGCAGAAAGGAAGCGGGAACGCAGGCACCACCAATACGCTGCGGGTCTTTGGAATAAAGGCGGGTCTGACGGTGCTGGCCGGTGATATCCTGAAGACGGTAGCTGCGATTTTGACGGTACGCATGCTGGTGCTTCCCGGTACCGATCCGCAGCTGGAGGTTTTGTTACTGTTGTATACAGCGGCGGGAGCGATTCTGGGGCATAATTATCCGTTTTATCTGCAATTTAAAGGCGGCAAGGGAATTGCAGCTACGGCGGGACTGATCGTATCCCTGCATCCCTGGTTTATTGTGGTGGGTCTGGCGCTGTTTCTGGGGGCATTTTTTACAACTCACTACGTATCTCTTGGCTCCTTGCTGGTATATGCGGGCTTTATCGTGCAGCTGATTTATTTTGGACAGACCGGTTTCTTTGGAGAGCTTCCTCAGAGGATTTTAAACGAAATGTATCTGGTGGGATTCTTCCTGTTTCTTATGGCGTATTGGAAGCATCGGGAAAATATACAGCGTCTTCTGACCGGCAGGGAGAGAAAGACATATTTGAAAAAAAGAGAACAGGTATAAAAAAGAAGAGCTTACCTCCGCAGGAGAGGCAGCTCTTGCGCCTTTTTCAAAGATGTCAGATGGAAGATACGATTTCTGCCGTTACCTTCGGCTTGTTCATGGAGTAAAGATGGATGCCGTCTACCCCATGCTCTTCTAGTTCACGGATTTGGTTGATGGCATATTCGATACCCGCCTTTCTCATATCCTGCGGATGGTCGCCGTAAACGGCAATGAGATCCGAAAGCGCTTTGGGAACGCTGGATCCGGAAAGGGAGACCGTGGTTCCCAACTGCTTGGCACTGGTAATGGGCATAATACCGGCACAGATGGGGACATTGATTTTGCTTTTCTGTGCCAGTTCCTGATAGCGGTAAAAATAGTCGTTATCAAAAAACAACTGGCTGATCAGAAATTCGCAGCCCGCAGACACCTTTGTCTTGGTATTCAGAAGATCCTCTGTCATGGAGAGCGCTTCATAATGCTTTTCCGGATAACAGGCTCCGGCAATATGAAAATCCGTGGTTGCCTTCAGATAGGCGGCCAGATCGGAGGCATGAGAGAATTCTCTGGATTCAAACTGTTCGTCCGTCATGTAGGAGGGGCGATCCCCACGAAGGGCAAGAACGTTGGTAACACCTGCTTCCTTCAATTGTTCGGCTACCGATGTGATATCTGCCTTTGTATTGCCTACACACGTCAGGTGAGCAAGAACGGGAAGATGTAAAGAAGCGTGTATGTAGGAAGCAATATCCACGGTTTTTTTGGAGCGGCTGCCGCCGGCACCGTAGGTGACACTGATAAAGTGCGGTTTCAGTTTGCTTAAGCTGTCCAGGACGGCATATGCCTCGGGAAATTCTTCCTCCTTTTTAGGGGGGAAGACCTCAAATGATAACAGCTGTTTTTTCTTTTGAAATAGTTCGGGAATCATAGCGCGGCCTCCATTTCTTTTGTGGTTTTTATTATACATTTTGAAGAAAGTCAAGTCAAATATAAAATAAGAAGGATTGACAAAACAGTAGGAGCAATCCTATAATGGGACAATTAGGAAAAGAGGAGAGAAGAGATGAAGATTTTTGAAGAACTGAAAGCAAGAGGCTTACTGGCGCAGCTGACGGACGAAGAAGAAATACGGGAATTGATCAATGCCGGAAAGGCCACATTTTATATAGGATTTGATCCTACCGCGGACAGTCTGCATGTAGGACATTTTATGGCCCTTTGCCTGATGAAACGACTGCAGGATGCAGGGAATAAACCGATTGCCCTGATCGGCGGCGGTACCGGAATGATAGGAGATCCTTCCGGAAGATCGGACATGCGGAATATGATGACGAAGGAGACCATCGAGCATAACTGCGAATGCTTCAAAAAGCAGATGAGCCGCTTTATAGATTTCTCGGAGGGCAAGGCTCTGCTGGTAAATAATGCGGATTGGCTTTTGGATTTAAATTATGTGGAGCTGCTTAGGGAAGTGGGAGTTCATTTCAGTGTGAATCGTATGCTGGCAGCGGAGTGCTATAAGCAGCGTATGGAAAAGGGACTCAGCTTCCTGGAATTCAATTATATGATTATGCAAAGCTATGATTTTCTTGCGCTCTATGAAAAATACGGCTGTAATATGCAGTTCGGCGGAGATGACCAGTGGAGCAATATGCTGGGCGGTACAGAGCTGATTCGTCGGAAGTTGGGTAAGGATGCTTATGCAATGACAATTACCCTGCTGTTGAATTCCGAGGGCAAGAAAATGGGAAAAACACAAAAAGGTGCTGTCTGGCTGGATCCCAACAAGACCTCTCCCTTCGAATTTTACCAGTACTGGAGAAATGTGGCGGATGACGATGTATTGAAGTGTATCCGAATGCTGACATTTTTGCCCTTGGAAGAAATAGAGAAAATGGATGGCTGGGAAGGCAGTCAGCTAAATGAGGCAAAAGAGATCCTGGCTTACGAGTTGACGAAGCTGGTGCACGGAGAAGAGGAGGCTTCCCGGGCAAAGGAAAGTGCCAGAGCTTTGTTTGCCGGCGGTGCAGCGGAAAATATGCCTATGACCGAGCTTGCATCGGAAGATCTGACGGAAAATGCAATTGATATTCTGACACTGCTGACGAAATCGGGCTTGGTACCATCCAAATCGGAAGCCAGAAGAGCAGTGGAGCAGGGTGGTGTTACGGTGGAAGGAGAAAAGGTAAACGATATCAAGACCGTGTACGAAAAAGAGGCTCTGACAGGCGAAGGTTTGATTCTGCGCCGCGGAAAGAAGAACTTCAGAAGAGTAATTTTGAAGTGATAAAAATATAAAAATAAAAATAAAAAACAATCCCTCAGTGAGCTCTGACAGGCTTCTGAGGGATTGTTTTTATCAAAGACCGAGAGAGAGGGTTGGTCTTTAAATAACGCTTGAGATAACAAAGCCAATATAGCAAATGAAGGAGGAAGATTCAAGCATTTCCCCCGATTTATAGGATATTGCTCTGATGCGCCGCGAACCATACAGTATCTTGATAAATGGTGCATTTTACCCTTGTCAGCCGCGGTATATTGATTTTAGAAACTATTGATTAATAATTAATAGTTTGATATAATGAAAATCAGAGGATTTCGTAAGGATGAGAGGATATCATTTTTTGACAGGGGTACATACCGGTCGATAAAGAAGCATTGAAGGAGCATTATGGAGGCAGCAAGGTTGGATACACAGTTAAAAAAAGGATTTCTGGAACTCTGCATTTTGCAGGAGATCAAACGACAGGATATTTATGGTTATGAATTGGCTCGTCACTTGAAGAAGTATTATCAGGATGTAGATATCAGCGTATTTTATACGGTGCTGCGGCGTCTGCATAAAAAGCTACTGGTGGAGAGCTATGAAGGAGACTGCTCCGGGGGACCGGTGAGAAAATATTACAGGATTACAGAGGAAGGGATTCGGTATTTGGATCAAAAAAAAAGAAGACTGGAATTCCCTTTACAGAATCTCAGGACAGCTGGGAATCGGAATGTGACAGGAAGAATGTAAGGATAAGACGGAAATAACGGGCATATGAGAGAAAGGATGTAAGGAACATGAGAAAGCATTGGTTGCGGGTACTTTGTATATTGTTATGTATGGTGCTGTTATCGGGCAGTTTCCTGACGACGAGGGCAG
>JAFQLB010000043.1 GCA_017396675.1 Lachnospiraceae bacterium | reverse complement strand
GCACCTCTTCCCCGAAAAAGCGTTCCATTGCCGCCTCCATTTTCGGAAAAATATCAGGGTAAAGCGCCCACATATTCATAGAAACAAGCGTGTCTGCGGAAATCGGTACATAGGTCGTGCCGCCGTCCTCGGAGTAAGCCGCTCCCTCCGGCGTCTTGACGATGGCGGAACGCTCAACGATCTCCGTCAGATATCCCTCTTCGTTCATGACGCAGCAGCCTCTTGTCACGGAACCCTGATCCGTCAGTGTGTTTTTCAGCTGATACCCTACCATGGCATACTCTGCCCCATTGTCACAGCTCCCGCCGGTGAGAAAATCGTACAGGACACCGTAAGCACTTCTGCCGTAATAATCGTCCGCATTGATCACGGCAAAGGGCTCCTTTACCGCATCCTTGCAGCACAGCAGCGCATGGGTGGTTCCCCAGGGCTTATTTCTTCCTTCGGGAAGGAGAAAGCCTTCCGGCACATCCCTCAAATCCTGGAATACATAGCCCACCTCCATGTGCGGCGCAATGGCATCTCCCACGCACTCTCTGAAATCCTGCTCATGCTCCTTTTTGATGATGAATATGACCTTGCCAAAGCCCGCCTTCAGAGCATCATAAATGGAAAAATCTATGATCTTGTGTCCTTCTTCATCGATGGGATCAATCTGCTTGAGCCCACCGTAACGGCTCCCCATGCCGGCTGCCAAAATCACCAGGGTCGGTTTCTTCATATCGTACCTCCTACGTATCACAGTATCGTATGTACAGCATCTGTCCTTTGATGTGATGGTCCGAAGCCCGGATTCTTCCGGCAACGGTCTTCACTTTCTCAGTATACTCTTTTTTCTTTTCTTTTCCAAGTCTATCCGCCCACACTCTTACATTTTTATCAAAACTGCGGCAAATATTCTCTATTGGCATCAAACATTTCCTCTGTCATCCGCTTGATTTCCTCCATACTGAGAACGGCAGAGGTCAGAGGATCACAAAGAATACTGTGGAAAATCTTTCTTCTGTCTCCCTGTATACAGCCCCCTACTGCCGGCCCTCACAGAAGTTCATCAACCTCCAGTCCCTTGACATCCTCTTCCAGCAGCTTCATGGTATGCAGGAGCTGACCCACCTCTTCCCTGATCTGACTGCCTGCTTCCGCCAGCTCCATGGAGGTCTGAGCCGCCTTACGTTCTCCTTCCAGAATCTCCTGCTGCCGTTTTCTCTCTTCTCCGGCTTTCTCTGCAGCTCCTTCCCCAAGCTCCTCCTTCTCCTCTTCTTTCTCGGCCCGCTCCCTGGCTTCCTCCTGGGCCTCCCGGGCCGCCTGATCCACGTGTTCCTTCATATCCTCTGCCAGCATACCGATCACATCCCGGCCGGCCTCCCGCAGAATTTCCTCTGCCTGCACCTTGGCCTCGGCCATGGGATTGTGCTTCAATCGCTCCAGACGGATGGCACGAATCTCGGCATTGCCCTGAATGACCTGCCGCTCCAGCTTATACTCCTCCAGCTCCCATTTCCGCATCTCGGAAAACTTCTGCAGGGATCTTTCCTGATATTCTGTCAGACCCTTGGCGCGAATCTTTAACACCTCCTGATACTCTTCCTTCGTCATGGAGACGTCCTTTAGAGGATTGATGGAATCCAACTCCTTTTCCAGCAGCCGAAGCTCCTGCTCCTCTGTGCTGTCCGCATCCACACCGTACTGCCCCCGAAGCGCCTCTCTTTCCTTTCGCAGCGTCAGAATATGATCCACACAGGTGTGCTTTTCTTCCAGCAGGGAATCAATTTTTTCCCCGCGTTCCCTGAGATCCTCATCCACCTCACGTTCTCCCGCCCAGACCTTGTCAATGAGCCTTCTGGCCTGATCTCTGGCCTGCTCCCGCTTGGTCTCTATTTCATCTCCGGGCAGATTCAGGCTTCCGGCATAGATCACGCTGCTCTGTCCCGTATTCGATCCGGCTTCCGCCTGCTGTTCTCTGTTTTCGGAAGCTTCCTTGGCCGTTGCTCCCTTCTCCTGCAAATGCTGCTCTCCGGCAACTCCGTAGGTTTCCGTCCTGTTCGTTTTGTGTATGATCATAGGATTCTCCCTTTCGTCAATCTCATATAGGGTGTTTTATGGATATATCGTCCGAATCGTGCGATTTCTTGACCTGCACCGTTCCTCCCCTTTTTCATTTTTCTCTTGTACTTTTTTCTTTTTTTTATATAATAAATTAGAAGTGAAACTATACCACGCTCCGGAAGGAAGGGAATCCATATGCCACATACACCAAAAAGAACAGATATCCACAAGGTACTCATCATCGGCTCCGGTCCGATCATCATCGGCCAGGCCTGCGAATTTGATTATTCCGGTACACAGGCCTGCAAGGCTTTGAAAAAACTGGGGTACGAGATCGTTCTTGTGAACTCCAATCCTGCTACCATTATGACGGATCCCGAGACCGCCGACGTTACCTATATTGAACCTCTGAATGCAGACAGACTGGAACAGATCATCGCCAAGGAGCGCCCCGATGCCCTGCTGCCCAATCTGGGCGGTCAGTCCGGACTGAACCTTTGTTCCGAGCTGTACAAGGCCGGCATTCTTAATAAGTATCAGGTCAAGGTAATCGGTGTACAGGTGGATGCCATCGAACGGGGTGAAGACCGGGTGGAATTCAAAGCCGCCATGGAACGTCTGGGTATCGAGATGGCACGCAGTGAGGTGGCCTATTCCGTAGAAGAAGGACTGGCCATTGCCGAAAAGCTGGGATATCCCGTTGTACTGAGGCCTGCCTATACCATGGGTGGTGCCGGCGGCGGGCTCGTCTACAACAAGGAGGAATTAAAGACCGTGATCTCCCGCGGCTTACAGGCCTCTCTGGTAGGACAGGTCCTGGTGGAGGAATCCATTCTCGGCTGGGAAGAGCTGGAGGTGGAAGTGGTTCGTGATGCCGAAGGTAACATGATTACTGTCTGCTTTATTGAAAATATTGATCCTTTGGGTGTGCATACGGGAGACTCCTTCTGTTCCGCACCCATGCTGACCATTTCCCAGGAGTGTCAGGCAAGACTGAAGGAACAGGCCTTTAAGATCGTGGAGTCGGTTCAGGTCATCGGCGGCACCAACGTACAGTTTGCCCATGATCCCGTCAGCGACCGAATCATCGTGATTGAGATCAACCCCCGTACCTCCCGTTCCTCCGCACTGGCCTCCAAGGCTACCGGCTTCCCCATCGCTCTTGTTTCCGCCATGCTGGCAGCCGGTCTCACCTTAAAGGACATCCCCTGCGGAAAATACGGTACCCTTGATAAATACGAACCTGACGGCGATTATGTGGTCATCAAATTTGCCCGCTGGGCTTTTGAGAAATTCAAAGGCGTAGAGGATAAGCTGGGAACACAGATGCGGGCCGTGGGCGAAGTAATGAGTATTGGCAAGACCTATAAGGAGGCCTTCCAAAAAGCCATCCGCAGCCTGGAAAACGGCAGATACGGTCTGGGACACGCCAAGAATTTTGGCTCTCTGACAAAAGAGCAGCTCTGTAAAATGCTGGGTGCCGCCTCCAGTGAGCGTCATTTTATTATGTATGAAGCGCTTAGGAAGGGCGCCTCTGTAGAAGAATTGTTTGAGATTACCAAGGTAAAACCGTATTTTATCGAGCAGATGAAGGAGCTCGTGGAAGAAGAGGAAGCCCTGCTTCGCCACAAGGGCAGTCTGCCCTCCGATGAGGCACTGGTCTCTGCCAAGAAAAACGGCTTTGCCGATAAATACTTAAGTCAGATCCTGGAAATCCCCGAGGACACCATTCGCAGCCGCCGCATACAGCTGGGCGTGGAGGAAGCCTGGGAAGGCGTACATGTCAGCGGAACCAAGGACAGCGCCTATTATTATTCCACCTACAATGCCGAGGACAGCAATCCCGTTGGAAACGATAAGCCCAAGGTGATGATTCTGGGGGGCGGTCCCAACCGCATCGGTCAGGGCATTGAATTTGACTATTGCTGCGTCCACGCTTCCCTTGCCTTAAAGGAGCTGGGCTTTGAGACGATTATCGTAAACTGTAATCCGGAGACCGTCTCCACCGATTACGACACCTCCGATAAGCTCTATTTCGAGCCTCTCACACTGGAGGATGTACTGAGTATTTACCACAAGGAAAAGCCGGTGGGCGTGATCGCCCAATTCGGCGGACAGACCCCTCTGAATCTTGCTGCGGATCTGGAAAGAAACGGCGTCAGGATCCTGGGAACCTCTCCTTCCGTGATCGATCTCGCAGAGGACAGGGATCTGTTCCGAGCCATGATGGAGAAGCTGGATATTCCCATGCCGGAGTCCGGCATGGCCGTTACCACCGAGGACGCCCTCTCCATAGCCGGACGCATCGGTTATCCTGTCATGGTACGTCCCTCTTATGTGTTGGGCGGACGCGGAATGGAAGTGGTATACGATGATGAGAGTCTTGTTCAGTACATGCGTGCGGCCGTAGGCGTCACCCCCGACCGCCCCATTCTCATTGACCGATTCTTAAACCACGCCATGGAATGTGAGGCCGACGCCATCAGCGATGGCTCCCACGCCTTTGTTCCTGCCGTCATGGAGCATATCGAGCTGGCGGGAGTCCACTCCGGCGATTCTGCCTGCGTACTGCCCAGCGTGCATATTTCCGAAAAACACCTTGCTACCATCAAGGACTACACGCGGCGGATCGCCGAGGAAATGCATGTGAAGGGTCTGATGAATATGCAGTATGCCATTGAAAACGACAAGGTTTACGTACTGGAGGCCAATCCCAGAGCTTCCCGCACCGTGCCTCTTGTCTCCAAGGTCTGCAACATCCGAATGGTGCCTCTGGCCACCGATATCATTACCTCCGAAATTACCGGAAGACCCTCTCCGGTGCCCGCGCTGAAGGAGCAGGTGATTCCCAACTACGGAGTCAAGGAAGCCGTCTTCCCCTTCAACATGTTCCAGGAGGTGGATCCCATCCTTGGACCCGAGATGCGTTCCACCGGAGAAGTTCTCGGTCTCTCCTCCTCCTACGGAGAAGCCTTCTGCAAGGCACAGGAGGCTACCGGCTCACGACTCCCTCTCTCGGGAACAGTGCTGATCTCTGTCAACAACAAGGATAAGCCGGAGGTTGCCGACATTGCAAGAAGGCTGTATGAGGACGGATTCCGCATCGTGGCAACAGGACGCACCTGCGATCTGATCCGTAAGGCCGGTATTCCCGCGGAAAAGATCAAAAAGCTCTACGAAGGACGCCCCAACACACTGGACATCATCACCAACGGAGAGGTTCAGCTGATCATCAACTCTCCTGCCGGCAAGGAAAGCGTCAACGATGACAGCTATCTGCGTAAGGCTGCCATCAAGGCCAGAGTTCCCTATATGACCACTATGGCCGCTGCCAAAGCAAGCGCTGAGGGCATCCATTACATCAAGACACACGAGGCGGGAGAGGTTCGCTCCCTGCAGGAGCTGCACAGCCAGATCCACGACAAATAATCCGGCATATAAGCCAAACCCCGTATCTTTACATGCTTACGGCGCGTACAGACATTCCTGTCCGACGCGCCGTTTTATCTGTTATAATCTTTCTCCCTTCTCCACTTTCCCGGTGTCTTCCCCTTGATTCGCTTGAACACCTTACAAAAATACGCTTCTCCGGAAAATCCTGTCTCCAGTGCGATCACGGCAACAGATTCGTTGGTGGTTTTCAACAGACGCCCCGCCGCCTCGATACGATACTCCATCAGGTACTCAAAGGGCGTTTTATGAATACAGCTTTGAAAGCATCGCAGGCACTCCCTTTTCCCTATGGCAGCGGAGGAGGCAATATCCTCCAGAGTTATCTTCTCTCCGTAATTGGCATGGATAAAGGCCATCATTGTCTGTACCCGCTCCTGATTCAGCGTTTTCACCGGAGTCGTGTCTGCCTCCCATTCCTTTAATTCCTCAAGAAGCAGCAGCCATATCTCCGAAAACACATTCCTTGTCTGAAACTCCGCATCGGATTTTACCTGCAGAAGCGCCGCTCTTTTCAGCAAAGCCAGCATCTCCTTCTGATTTTCATTGTTCCCCCGAATCTCCAGCAGCTCCAGCTTTCTGTTTTTCAAAACCGGATCAAGGTATTTTGTCTCATAGACGCTCTTAAAATGACCGCTGAGAAATACCGGATGAAACAGGTGCGAATCCATAAGCGTATTCTCCCCCTCATCCGTGCCCTCCATGGTACAGAGAATATCGGAATTGACAAAAAAGGCCTCTCCCTGATAAAACAGATATTCCTTGTTGGTGGTGGTCACACGAAGAGTACCCCTTCTGACAAAACAAAATTCCAATTCCTCATGCCAATGCCAAGGAGCGATTATCCCTTTGGAATTGATACAGTGCAGCACGTAGGGATATTCGGGAAATAACCCGTCTATCTCCTCATTCTGGTGCTTTCCAATTATAATTTTTCTCATTTTTCGTCTTTATAGTTATATTTTTAGTCTGTTAATACATATTTTTACATCAATTTTTGTATTATCATTATATTACAAAAAGAAAATACATACAAGCTATAATTTCATTGTGGAAAGGAGGTTCCTTATGATTCTCATTGCTTCTGTTATCGTACTTGCTATCATGTTTGGTCTGTGCGCTCTGGATCATAGATAGGGCGTTCTCACAGCCTATGCCGGTACTTCCTAAAAAGAGGGAGCCCTAAGGCTCCCTCTTTTGCCGAATCATTCTTTCTCTTAAACCGTCAGATCAAATCTGCTTCCTGTGTAAGCAGCCTCTTCTCCTTTCACGGCAGACCAGTCCACCGATTGGATCTCCTTCATCAGACCTTCGATGGAATCCGACTGTACGCGCACTCTCTGATATCCGTGCTGATAATTCTGGCGGACGGCCTCCATTTCCTTATCCTGCTCCTTCTTTTCGGCCTTCTTTTCCGCCTCCTTTGCCTCTTCCTTCTTATTCTCCCTCTGCTCCTGGATGCGTTCTCTCTGTCTGTCGCTCATCTTCTCCAGTTCAGCAAAGTAAGACAAGCTTCCGTCATTGCCTATGGTGACGCCCAGATGTACAACTTCATCCTTCTTATCTCCCAGCTGCTCCTTCATCTCCTTCAGTCCTACGGCAGCCTCTTCCATATACTGTGTATATTCGGCTTCCACTTCTTCATCGGCCGCCATCTTCTCCAATGTATCCGGATCGATCAGCACACTGTATTCCTTTACTCCTCTTGCCAGATAGGATGCGGCTTCTTCTTCATTTTCATAGTCCGCCACCATAAAATCCATATCGGAAAACTTCTTTTTGAGCTTCTCCAAAAGCTCCTCCGCCTTCCGGCTCAGTTCCACAGGCTTCTTCTCTTCTGTCCGTTGCGTTCCGTCTTTCTTTTTGACGGCTCCGTTCTCCTGATCCTTTTTCGTCCCCTGAGCCTTGTTCAAATATGGATTCTGATAAATATTGTATCCGTCGATTCTGCTCATACCTTCTCCTTTCTTCCGTGAAAAACCGTGAACTCCGTTTCTTATACTATTATATCGACAGATTTATGGAATTTTTTACTTTTTTTCATCCAGCATCTTACCCACGTAATAGCCTGTATAGGAGCTCGGCACTCGGGCTACCTCCTCAGGCGTTCCCTGGGTCACCACCCTTCCGCCTCTGTCTCCGCCTTCCGGTCCCATATCGATGATATAATCGGCAGTTTTGATCACATCCAGATTGTGCTCAATGACCACAACCGTATTGCCTCCCTCTGCCAGACGGTGAAGGATGTCAATGAGCTTATGCACATCGGCAAAATGCAGACCGGTGGTAGGCTCGTCCAGAATATAAATGGTCTTCCCCGTACTTCTTTTGCTCAGCTCCGTAGCCAGCTTGATTCTCTGCGCTTCTCCGCCGGAGAGGGTGGTGGACGGCTGTCCCAGCTTCACATAGGAAAGTCCCACGTCATACAGCGTCTCTATTTTGCGGCGGATACCCGGCACATGATCAAAAAAGGTCAGTGCCTCCTCCACTGTCATATCCAATACGTCAAAAATATTTTTTCCTTTGTATCTGACCTCCAGTGTCTCACGGTTATACCGCTTGCCCTGACAGACCTCGCAGGGTACGTACACATCCGGCAGGAAATGCATCTCGATCTTAATAATGCCGTCACCGCTGCAGGATTCGCACCGCCCTCCCTTGACATTGAAGCTGAAGCGCCCCTTTTTATAGCCCTTGGCCTTGGCGTCCGGGGTGGCGGCGAACAGATCGCGGATCATATCGAATACACCGGTATAGGTGGCGGGATTGGACCTGGGTGTTCTTCCGATGGGTGACTGATCGATATCGATCACCTTGTCCAGCTGCTCTATCCCTTCCATCCCATCGTGCTTACCGGCGATTGTTCTGGCTCGGTTCAGCTTCCTTGCCAGCTTCTTGTACAGAATTTCATTGACAAGAGAGCTTTTTCCGGAACCGGAAACGCCCGTTACACATGTCATCACACCCAGAGGTATCTTCACATCGATTTTTTTCAGATTGTTTTCTGCCGCTCCTCTTATGGTCAGATAACCGGAGGGTTCCCTTCTCCTCTCCGGTACCGGGATCTTCAGCTCTCCGCTGAGATAGCGACCCGTGACGGATTCCGGCACCTTCATCAGATCCTCTGCCGTCCCCTGTGCCACAACCCTTCCGCCGTGACTGCCGGCACCGGGCCCTATGTCCACCACATGATCGGCAGCCCGTATGGTATCCTCGTCATGCTCCACCACGATCAGGGTGTTCCCCATGTCCGTCAGGTTCCGCAGCGCATCCAGCAGCTTGTCATTGTCCCTCTGGTGCAGACCGATGCTGGGCTCATCCAAAATATAGCATACTCCCACCAGTCCGGAGCCGATCTGAGTAGCCAGACGGATCCTCTGTGCCTCTCCTCCCGACAGGGTCGCAGTGGCTCTGGAAAGAGACAGATATTCCAGCCCCACATTGACAAGGAATCCGACTCTGGCACGAATCTCCTTCAGCACCTGTTTTCCTACCAGCTGCTGCGTGGGCGTCAGCTCCATAGCCTCCAGAAACTCCTTTAGAGCTGCAATAGAGAGATTTGTGATCTCGTAAATATTCTTATCGCATACCGTCACTGCCAGAGAGGATTTCTTCAGGCGCATTCCCTTACACCCCTTGCAGGGGGTAATCCGCATAAAGGACTCATATTCCTGTTTGGCACTCTCCGAATATGTTTCCCGGTATCGGCGCTCCACATTTTTGATGAGCCCCTCAAAGGTAATGGGATAGACACCTTCTCCTCGCTGTCCCTTGTAGCGCACCCGAATTTCCTTGCTTCCCGTCCCGTGGATCAAAAGCTGTCTGATCTTCTCCGGATACTCCTCAAAGGGTGTGTCCAGACTGAAGCCGTATTCCTCTGCCATCGCTCTCAATATGGCATTGGCAAAGCTTTTTCCGTCGTTGCAGGACTGCCAGCCGATGACCGCAATGGCTCCCTGATTGATACTTAAGGATCTGTCCGGTATCATCAGCTCATCATCAAATTCCATTTTATAGCCCAGACCGAAGCAGTCCGGACAAGCCCCGAAGGGGTTGTTGAAGGAAAAGCTTCTGGGCTCGATCTCTTCCACGCTGATATTGCAATCGGGACAGGAAAAGCTCTGACTGAAATTCATGGCTTCTCCGCCGATCACATCCGCCATCAAAAGCCCTTCCGTCAGATCCAGTACATTTTCAATGGAATCCGCCAATCTGCGATGGATTCCGGGCTTTACCACCAGTCGGTCCACTACGATTTCTATGGTATGCTTGATATTTTTTTCCAGCTTGATCTCTTCTTCCAGCTCATACAGATTGCCGTCAATGCGCACTCTCACGTAGCCGCTGCGTCTGGCCCGATCCAAAACCTTCGTATGCTCCCCCTTACGCCCCCTGACAACGGGCGCCAGAAGCTGAATCCTGCTGCCCTCCGACAGCTCCATAATGCGGTCGATCATCTGATCCACAGACTGCTTATGGATCTCTCTTCCGCATCCCGGGCAGTGGGGGGTACCGATCCTGGCATACAGGAGCCGGAAATAATCATAGATTTCGGTTACTGTCCCCACCGTGGAGCGGGGATTTCGATTGGTGGATTTCTGATCAATGGATATGGCCGGAGAAAGTCCCTCGATCTTTTCCACATTTGGCTTTTCCATCTGACCCAGAAACTGTCTCGCATAGGAAGAGACCGATTCCATATATCTTCTCTGACCCTCGGCATAAATGGTATCAAAGGCCAAGGAAGACTTGCCGGAGCCGGAGAGCCCCGTCAATACCACAAATTCATTTCTGGGGATGTCCACATCGATCCCCTGCAGATTATGCTCCCATGCTCCCCGAATCTTAATATACTCTTTTCGGGGGAGCATTTTCTTTATTTCTTCCATACTTCCTTCCTCTTATCCGCTGCATCTTTCCAGATTCAGCTTCAGCTCTATCATCTTATCCCGCAGCTCGGCCGCCGTCTCAAAATCCAGCTCGGCAGCTGCCTTGCGCATCTGCTTTTCCACTGTCGCGATCAGCTTTTCCAGTTCCTTCTTATCCATGGATTCCGGATCCTTGGCAAAGGCCACCTCCTCCTTTGCAATCTCACGGGAAATACTGATCAGGTCACGAACCGCCTTCCGTATGGTCTGGGGCGTGATTCCGTGCTGTTCATTATATTGCATCTGCAGCTCTCTGCGTCGCTTGGTTTCTTCGATGGCCATCCCCATGGAGTCCGTCGCCGTGTCCGCATACATGATCACATGCCCCTGGGCATTACGCGCGGCCCTGCCCACAGTCTGGATTAACGAGGTGGCAGAACGCAGGAAGCCCTCCTTGTCCGCATCCAGGATGGCCACCAGCGTGATTTCCGGAATATCCAGTCCCTCCCTCAGCAGGTTGATCCCCACCAGAACATCGAACACATCAAGGCGCAGATCCCGAATGATCTCCGCCCGTTCCAGAGTATCGATATCGGAGTGCAGATACTTGACACGAATTCCTACTTCCTTCATGTAATCCGTCAGATCCTCCGCCATCCGCTTTGTCAGGGTGGTGATCAGTACCTTGTGATGCTGCTTCGTTTCCTTTCGAACCCGGGCTATCAGATCGTCGATCTGACCTTCCACAGGCCGCACCGAAATTTCCGGATCCAAAAGACCCGTGGGACGGATAATCTGCTCTGCGCGCAGCAATTCATGCATCTTTTCGTATTCCGACGGTGTGGCGGAAACAAACAGCATCTGATCTATTTTATTCTCAAATTCCGTAAAATTCAAGGGGCGATTGTCCAGCGCCGAGGGCAGGCGAAAGCCGTATTCCACCAGCGTTGTTTTACGGGAACGATCCCCCGCATACATCCCTCGCACCTGTGGTATGGTAATATGCGATTCATCCACGATCATCAGAAAATCATCCTGAAAGAAATCGATCAGGCAGTATGGCGTGGTTCCCGGCGCCAGACCATTCAGATGTCTGGAATAATTCTCTATACCGGAGCAGAATCCCGTTTCCCGCAGCATTTCTATATCAAAGTTGGTTCGCTCCGATATCCTCTGTGCCTCAATCAGCTTATCCTCACCTTTGAAATACCTGACCCGTTCCTCCAGCTCCTTTTCAATCTCTCTGCAGGCCGCATGGATCTTCTCCTGGGGTACCACGTAGTGGGAGGCAGGAAAAATGGCCACATGATCCAGAGAAGCATGAAGCTTGCCTGTAACCGGCTCCACTTCTACAATGCGGTCAATCTCATCTCCAAAAAATTCCACCCGGATCAGATACTCTCCACCCTCTGCCGGATAGATCTCAACCACATCTCCCCTGACTCTGAAGCACCCTCTTCCCAGATCCAGATCGTTTCTGTCATACTGAATATCGATGAGCTCCCGAAGCACCTGATCCCGATCCTTATTTTGCCCGGGTCTTAAGGAAACGATCATTCCCTGATACTCTTCCGGACTTCCGATTCCGTAAATACAGGAAACACTGGCGATCACGATCACATCCCTCCGTTCCGAAAGAGAGGCCGTGGCAGAAAGGCGCAGCTTGTCGATCTCCTCATTGATGGAGGAATCCTTGGCAATGTACGTATCGGAGGAGGGCACATAGGCCTCCGGCTGATAATAATCGTAATAGGATACAAAATACTCCACCGCATTCTCCGGGAAGAACTCCTTGAATTCCCCGTAGAGCTGCGCTGCCAGAGTCTTGTTGTGCGCCAGTACCAACGTGGGCTTGTTGAGTGCCGCGATCACATTGGCCATGGTAAAGGTCTTGCCCGATCCCGTAACGCCTAATAACGTCTGAAATTGATTGCCTTCCCGGAAGCCTTTCACCAGCTTTTCAATGGCTTGTGGCTGGTCACCGGTAGGTTTATATTCGGAGTGTAATATGAATTTATCCATGATTTGGTCCTCCTTAAAGCCATGCAAAGATTCGTCGAATTGCCTGTTGGGAGCTTGCTCACATAAAGGCATATTCGAGCGAAGATTTATAGGGCGCAAGCCCTCACCGAGATGTAGCGCAAGCGAAATCGAGGTTGCATGGCTTATTTTCACGCATTTGTTATGATTACTATCAGCCACAAATTCGTGTAATTTTCAACCAAAAATATGGCTGAGCGTCGAATTTTTGCTCTTACACGAATTTAGGTCACAAAACTTGATTTTGCGACTATATAATACTAATCAACACACCCTGAAACCATTTGGTCTATTCATCACGGCACACGAAGATAGTGTACCATAATTAGCGAAAAAAATATAGAGGTCACAAGTACCTCTATCACTGTAACTCCCTCCTTCCATGTTATGCGTATTAAACCTATTAAGAGGTTCTTACAGTTCCAAACTATTTTCTTTTAATAAAAAGTCATAGATACTCATCGTAGTAATTCCATGTTCATCCCTTGTAACATTTACAACATCTTTCACAACAATAATCTTTTTAAAAGAATCATTTACATTTACAAGAGAAGCTTTTTCCTGAATACGCTTTTCTTCTGTCGGTATACTGAAAGCGGACTGGATATAATAACGTTTACTGCCAAGATTAGCTACAAAATCAATTTCCAACTGATTCTTGTACTCTTTACCATTTTCATCGGTTCCACGCTTTTCTACAACACCAACATCTACTGTGTATCCCCTGCTTCGTAATTCATTGTAAATAATGTTCTCCATCAGATGTGTTTCTTCAACTTGTCTAAATCCTAATCTTGCATTTCTAAGTCCCACATCTTCAAAATAATATTTCAACGGTGTGCCAATGTATTTTTTGCCTTTTACATTATAACGGTTTGCTTTATTGATAATAAACGCATCTTCTAAATGTTCGATATACTGTCTGATTGTATTTAAGCTGATGGTTGACTGAATCGCACTTCTAAAGGTAGCTTCAATTTTCGGTGGATTTGTCAACGAACCAATAGCCGAAGCTAAAATGTTAACCAAATCTTCTAACTCCTGTGTTTTTTCAAGATGGTGTCTTTCAATAATATCCTTCAGATAAGTCTCTTTGAAGAGATTTGTCAGATAGCTGATTTTCTGTTCTTCCGTTTTCATTGTTACAGTAAGCGGAAGACCACCATACACAACATACTCTGCCCATCCACGGTACATATCACCATCGTAGGCTTCCATAAACTCTTTGAACGTTAATGGATAAATATGAATTTCGTCACCTCTGCCTCTAAACTCCGTAATCACATCCTTAGATAAGAATTTAGAGTTACTTCCTGTTACATATATATCCGCATTTCTGATATGAAGCAGCGAATTTAAAACCTCTTCAAACTCCTGCAACATCTGCACTTCATCAAGCATGATGTAATATTGCTCATCATCTTCTATCAAAGACTCAATATAATCTAAGATTGTATCCGGGTCACGATACTTTTTATTTTTACGTTGATCCAGTTCAATCGTAATGATATGCGAAGCAGCCACACCATGCTGCAGCAAATAATTTTTGAAAATATTAAATAACAGATAAGATTTTCCACATCTTCTGATACCAGTTACAACTTTTATCATTATTGAATATTTTCGACGGTTCCGTAAAAAATATTCAATATGCAAATAACCTGATATGTAAAAGAGGCAGCTTTCGCTACCTCTCCACTCCTTATTACTATACGTCCTTTTGCCAGGAACTAAAGTTCTTTGAAAATGGCTGGACAGGTGGTGGTGCCAAGTGTGCGGGCATGAGGGTTTACTCTCACACATGGAAAGATTGTTCTATCCGGCATCAAATACATCGGCTTTCTGAGAACAAACGTCCTACGCCGTTCTGATCCTCGATCTCCAAGGACTCCGGTGTATCGATCAAATCTTTTATCTCTTCCTCTTATGCAGAACCATTCCGCCAATGCCCGCACCAATTATGAACAGACACATTATCCACAGCCAAAGGTTGCCCTTGTCACCGGTATGTACAGCTGTACTCTCACCCTTGTTTGCATTTCCACTGACGGCCTGATCAGGTGCAGACTCCTTGGGCGCGAGAATCTCGTATTCCATAGTAACGCTCTGCTTCTGCACTCCGTTTTCGGTGACAGTCAGTGTTGCCCTGTGTTTTCCGACTGTGCCGGGAGCCGTCTCAGAACCGTCATTATAGGTAATCTTATATTCTGCACCGGTTGTAAGGCTGCCTTCTATCGTTGCTCCAATAGCAGCCCCCGTATAATAGCCATTCTGAACCACCAGCCTTACGCTGCCGCCATCGCCGTTTCTGTGGGAACAGTCCGACGCATGGCAGGTTGCTTTGATCGTATCTCTGCCGTCCAGCTCATACACCCAGTTATGACT
>JAFQLB010000003.1 GCA_017396675.1 Lachnospiraceae bacterium | reverse complement strand
CGCTGAAGGCATCTAAGCGTGAAGCCCCCCTCAAGATGAGATATCCCAGTTAAGTAAGACCCCTTAGAGAGTATGAGGTAGATAGGCTTAAGGTGTAAGAGCAGTAATGAATTCAGCTGATAAGTACTAATCGTTCGAGGGCTTAAACAAAAGTCGGAAGGGTAAATAAACGGATGAAAGATTTTTAGTCTTTGGTTTTGAAGGTATGTCCTTCATAGCATTTTCCTCGATAGCTCAATGGTAGAGCACACGGCTGTTAACCGTGGGGTTGTAGGTTCGAGCCCTACTCGGGGAGTTTCCTAGAAGGAAAACACGAGAGATACGGCTCCGTGGTCAAGCGGTTAAGACATCGCCCTTTCACGGCGGTAACACGGGTTCGATTCCCGTCGGAGTCCTTGCAGTTGATTATTAATCACCTGTGGGATATATGCTGATATGGCTCAATTCATGACAATGAAGGAGTGAAACGAGTTTATTGTAGGCAGAGCAGCTGATTACAAATTAGCTGTAGTATATGTGCCGATATGGCTCAATTGGCAGAGCAGCTGATTTGTAATCAGCAGGTTAACGGTTCGAGTCCGTTTATCGGCTTTATGGATGGATTCCCGAGTGGCCAAAGGGGGCAGACTGTAAATCTGTTGGCACCGCCTTCGAAGGTTCGAATCCTTCTCCATCCATTTATAACTTAATATCGCGGGGTGGAGCAGTCTGGAAGCTCGTCGGGCTCATAACCCGAAGGTCATAGGTTCAAATCCTATCCCCGCTACTCGCGTGTTATACGCAAATGCCCAGATAGCTCAGTTGGTAGAGCAGTGGACTGAAAATCCACGTGTCGCTGGTTCGATTCCGGCTCTGGGCATTTTTGTTATACTATAAAATATTTTTCATCGTACAGGCAGGATGAGGGAGCAATGTTTCGTGATTTGAGAAGAAAAAACAAAGAACTGTCTATGGAAGAATGCATTTATGTTCTTAAAACCGAGAAGAGGGGTGTTCTTTCTGTTTTCGGTGAGGATGAATATCCCTATGGAATGCCAATGAATCATTGGTATAACCAAGAGGACGGCCGGATCTATTTTCACTGCGGAAATGAAGGACATAGACTGGATGCATTGAAGAAAAATCCCAAAGTCTCCTTTTGTACTTATGATGAAGGCTATCACGAGGCGGGAGAATGGGCACTTCGTGTAAAAAGTGTCATTGTGTTCGGAACCGTGGAGATTGTAGATGACCTGAGTCAAATTGTGGAGATCACAACAAAGCTCAGTTATAAATTTACACAGGACGATGCGTATATCAATGAGGAAATCAAAAAGCACGCCCATAGAACGCTGCTGCTGGTACTGACGCCGAAGCATATTTGTGGAAAAACGGTAAAAGAGTCCTGAAAGAATCATTAAGCAGATACAAAGGAGGAATTATGGTAAAGCACGTAGTTTTATGGAAATTAAAGGAAGATCTGACTTTAGAGGAGAAGGAGCAGGCCAAAAAGGGAATCAAAGAGGGTCTTGAGGGACTGATGGGTAAGATTCCCGGTTTACTGGAGGCCAAAGTACAGACGTTGGGACTGTCTTCTTCCAACGTGGATGTGATGATAGAATCTTTGTTTGAAAGTGAAGAAGCTCTGCAGGGATATGCCAAGCATCCGGCGCATGTGGAAGTGGCAACGACAAAGGTAAGGCCTTTCACCGCAGCCAGGACATGTATGGACTATGTGGTACGGTAGAGCGGAACAGAAAGATGAAAAACAGAGAGTTTGACTTTGATCAGGAGCCATCCCTGAAGGGAAGGTTGACGGTAATTCTGGGGACCTTAGGTGTGCTGCTGCTGTTGGCGGTTATCGCCATTATATTTTTGAGGGGTAGAGAAGAAGCGGTTTCCACGGAAAATATGGTACAGGATTTACCTGAAGATGATCCGAAAGAACCCTCAGAGATAAACGTGGAAGGAGAAGGCTCTGATGTCCGGCAGGGATCGGAAGAAGTATTGCAGGGAGAGGAAGAAATCCCGGTGGAAGAGCAGGATCCCTTAATGGAAGCAGATCGCAGCAATACACAGCTGGGTGCAGGAACAGAGCTAACCCAGATCCTTACGGGACAGGGGGCGGAGGAAATATCACAGATCACACTGGGAATCGATGTGTCCCGTTATCAGGGGACCATTGACTGGGCACAGGTGGCGCAGACCGGTGTGGATTTCGCTATCGTGCGGGTAGGATATCGTACGCTGTCTACGGGAGAGATTACGGAAGACAGCAACGCCAGATATAATCTACAGGAGGCTACTGCACACGGAATCAAAGCAGGTGCATACTTTTTTTCCACTGCAGTGACGGAGCAGGAAGCCGTAGAAGAGGCGAACTGGACGGCAGACTTTATTTCCCGATATAAAATCACATATCCTGTGGTATACGATTGTGAGGGATATGAAAGACAGGACAGCAGACAGTACTCTCTGACAAAGGAAGAGAGGACCGGAATTGCAAAGGCTTTTTTAAATGCAATCCATGAAAGAGGGTATACACCTATGTTCTATGCCTCCAAGGGGGAAATGGAGGGGGACTTGAAATGGATCACCTCAGAGCTGGAAAAAAGCTTTAAAATATGGGTATCCTGGTATCCTTCCCTGCCCTATCCGGATACGCAGACGGCGGATTATGCAGGGAACTATGATATGTGGCAGTATACAAATAACGGAAGTGTCCCCGGAATCGCCTATCCGGTAGATGTGAATATCGCTTATTTCGGTTATGAGGGAGAAGCAGGTGCGCAGGATCAGACGGCACCGGAGGCGGCGGAAGCGGATGTGGAAGCCCTGATGAATTTTCAGCAGACGGAAGAAACGGTAACGGCCAAGGATGTTACCAATCTGCGGGATATTCCCGGTCAGGGAGAGGACAGTAAGGTTCTTGGAACGCTAACCAACGGCGAGACAGCACTGCGAACGGGCATCAGTCCCAGCGGCTGGTCAAGAGTGGAGATAGAAGGACAGGTGTATTATGCGGTATCCAATTTCCTGACCACGGATCTGTCGGCGCGGCCGGAGGAACCGGAAATAGATGAAGACGGTATCAAAACTCCTTTTGTGGATTGTAACGAGCAGGTAACTCCGAAAATAGAAATCAACCTGCGGACACTTCCCAGTGTCACGCATCCGGAGGCAGCTGTAGTTGCTACAATCCCCCATGGAGAAGTGATCACGAGAACGGGGATCAATACAGACTATGGCTGGTCAAGGGTGGAATATAACGGACAAATCCTATACTGTGTCAGCAGCTACTTACAGCCGGCAGGATAGATGTGGCATCCGCAGCGACCGTGGTTTTTCACATAGTAGAGAGCCTGATCGGCCTGCTCGTAAAGATCTTTGGTATAACCCTGAAGAGAAAAGGTAATCCCCACACTCATGGAGATCGGTGGGAGTTCGTCATCAGGATTTTGCAGAAAGTGATTCAGCTGATACACTTTTTCTTTTATGATATAAGCCTGATCCTGAGTTATATTCATCATAACACAGGCAAATTCATCTCCACCGATACGGAACACAAAGTCCTTGGATCGGAAGATATCTTTCAGAGAGGAGGCTGCTTTTTGCAGGATTCGGTCTCCCACAAGATGTCCGTGGGTATCGTTAATCGCCTTAAAGCAATCCAGGTCGATCAGCAGCAGGGCGAGGGGAGAGGACTCGATCAAGGTCTCCATTTGGTCAAAGACATTACGGTTTAACAGATTGGTCAGAGGATCATGCTCCGCTTTATAGACCAGCATAGCTTCCGCCGCCGTAAATTGTTCGTTTTTCCTGTATACATGATTGTATTCGGCAGCCAGTCGATTGAATTCATAGCTTTGCGTAAACTGGAACGGGGTGTTATCCTCCACACATTTTTGAAAAATCTGCAGCGGCTTTATCACCAACCAGATAATGCCTCCAAGGATGATGATTTCCAGGATCAACAGAAAACCCAGCAAAGCCCTTTGCGAATATATGGCGGATTTGAGATCGGAATAGATGTCCACCTGGCGTAATTCCAGTTCTGCCAGAATCCCTTCGGTAAAGTGCGTTAAATGACCGTAAATTTCATGCTTAGCTTCCTGATAGGAGGAGTTAAAAACGAGGTTTCTGGCTTTCTCAAGCATGGCTTGCGCATTCAGGAGGGCATCCTCCTTTGTCAGTGTCAGAAGCTGTATCTCAACAGGCAGAAGGGAGTCCTCATAGCCCATGGCTGTTGATACCAGCTTCATAGAGTAGATTTCCCGCTCCATAAGGGCATTGGAGGTGCGGATAGCATCTTCCAGAGAGAGTGCCGGGGTATGTGTGGAATACAGATCCTGCAGTGCTTCCAGAGCAGCTTCCCGGCGCTTTGTTATGTTGGCTTCTTCAAAATAGGCCACTGCATGGGAAATCTCCCGATTCTGAGCATACAGTCGCACCTGCTCCGTCAGATAGTCCGAGGCAGCCATTACCTGCTCGGCATGATTCTGTGCCGTAACGTAGACCTGGGTATGGTGGACAAGGTCTGTATAATTATCAGACACACTTCCGGTAATAATGAAGATAAACAGAAACAGTGCTGCGGAGATAATAATTGCAAGAAGGCTGGCAGAGTATATTTTTATACCGCGTATATTGGTATGATTCTGCTCATTTGTAGACATTATTTTAAACCTTTCTTTAGAAATCGTTTCAGTACATTATACTGCATTTCTTAAAAAATGGAAAGGTTTTACCGAACCATCAAACAGAAAGAAAAAAGAGAGCATCTTCGGAATGCTCTCTCTTTCAAATTGCTAATATTATACTTCTTCAAATACTTCCTTGCCCAGAGCACAAACGGGGCAAAGCCAATCCTCGGGAACATCCTCCCAGGCGGTTCCGGGAGCGACACCGTTATCGGGGTCACCAACGGCGGGATCGTATTCATAGCCGCAAGGACATAAATATTTCATAGGTTTCATCCTCCTTTGATTATGGTTTTGACAATGGCATTCTAGCATTTTTGCAGAATAATGTCAATGGAAGAGCCGAAGTGGAAAGCACTCTTTAAATATGTACTTCCTTTTTCAGCCAGTCGAGAGCCTCCTGCACCGTTGCAAAATGTCCCTCGGGAATACCTGTCTGTGAGCGCTGCGTATTTTTCTGAGCCTGTACCTTGAGCATAACGGAGGAGCCTTCTGCAAAGGCAAAGGCCTTGCATCCTGCCTCAACGAACTTTTTGGTCATAGTCACCAGTTCTCCGCCCTCTGCAGGAGTAACCGGACTCATCTTGGAGCAGTCTGCAATGTAGGCCCAGCCGCTGCCCTTCCATGCCTTGGCACTGGATAGTACAGTTTCCGTAAGCCACTTTAATTCATCCACATTCGTCTTTCCCACGCCTGCGGAAAGTATGATTTTTCTTCCGGGAATCAGTTCTACTGATTGAGCACCGTTTTTCTTTGCCATAGTAAGTTCCTCCTATCTTGATTCGTCATATATGTGTGGATGTACATATCTGAACATCAGCACATCTGCATAAAAGAAGTATAGTCCTTATTATGGAATTTGTCAATTTATAATAAAAGGAGAGATGAAATTATGAAAAAAATCGAAAAAATAAAACAAGTAAGGGAGAAATATAAGCGATGTATGTTTTTCGGCGGATTTCTTCTTGTACTGATCGCTATTGGAGGCTGCGGGAACGCAGTGGAAGCCGGTACGACCATCCCATCGGAGGAAAAAGAACAGATTCGGGAGATGGAAGAAGAGAACTTACAGGCAGCCACACAGGAAGAGCCACAGGAGGAGACACAGGAGGAACCAGGGGAGGAAGCACAGAGAGAGCCATGGCCGGAAGCCCCCATACTCACCTGTACGGTGTGGGAGGATAATCGGTTTGACGAGGACGGAACGCTGCTGGCGGAGGGCACACTCTCTTACTTTGAAATGTCTGCCCGGGGCTATGAGTCGGCAGCAGCAGCAGTAGAAGCTTTTTTCCGATCTCAGGAGGATGACTTTGAAAAAAATATGGATCTTCTGGAGGAATACGGACAGGATACGTATATCACGTCACAGGAGGAGGACTGGCTGGAATTTTATCCCTATTACAGCCGGCAGGACTGGGAAATCACGCGGGCGGATGCCGGGATCATCAGTTTCTGCGGCAGATTCAGTGAATATTTCGGCGGTGCACACGACCAGCGATGGACAAGCGGAGTAACCTTTGACGCGAAAACGGGGAAAGAGCTTCGGTTTTTGGATCTGGCCAAGGATCAGGAGAAATTTTTGGAAGAGACATTGAACGTTTGTCTGGAAGCGGCAGAGGAAAAACGAGAAGATTACAACTTTTTTCCCGATTATGAGGAGGTGATACGCAGCCGTTGGCAGGAAGAACCGGAGTGGTATCTGGATGGATCGGGAATAACTGTATTGTTCAGTCCCTATGAAATCGCTCCCTTTGCGTCAGGGACGGTGAGGCTGCATCTGCCGTATCAGGAATTCGGTGAATATCTGCTTCCCGAGTATGCGATGGGGGCAAGTGAGGGAATGGCTTTGCTGCCTGAAAATGAGGAAGTACGGATCGAAATGGGGTATGATCGGTTGGTAAGCAGCTATCTGCTTCAGAGAACAGACGGGAGAAGCTTTCTCCTTTTTGACGGAGACATGGCATCGGAAGACTATGTTACCTACATCTATGAAGTCACCGACGGAAAAAGAGTGAAAACCTGGGAAAGTGATGTGACAACACGCATCAGACAGGGAAGTGTCACACCTCAGGGGAGCCTGGAGCTGGGACTTCGGCTGGATGTGCTGGGAACCCATATGACCTACGGACACTTTCAAATAACGGAGGAGGGAACCGTGGAGGAAGAGGGTGCATGGTATTCCCTGGAGCGAGAGACAATATTGACCACTGTGAGGGAGCTGCCGGTGCTTGTCGCAGGTGAGGAGAAAACACTGTCTGCAGGCAGCAGGCTTTTGATCACGGGAACGGATAGAAAAGGAATCATGGGGTATATTGATACTGCTTCCGGAGAAGAGGGAGAAATTCATTATACGCTGAGTGAAGAGGGCAGACCCGTGTATATTGAGGGGGTAGAAGAAACGCAGTATTTTGAAGATTTGCCCTACGCAGGATAGAAGTACTGGGACAGTGCAATACGCAGTAAAAAAGAAAAGGGGAAGGGCATATGCCCTCCCCTTCGGGAAATCCGTGAATAAGTGACGTTTTTCTCTGACTTTGAAGCTTCCCAAGATGCAATATGCCGATCAGGGATCAGCGATGCATAATATCAGAGATGGCGTCCAAAATTTTTTGATAGCAGCTGCCGCAGCCTGTGGTACAATGGGTCACTTCCTGAACATGGGAAAAAGCGTTTTCCACATCTGTAAGAGATTCATAATCGTGAAGTGCATCCTCCACATCAAAAAAGCTGACGTTTCGGCAGTTGCAAATGGTGTAATTCGTCATATTCTGCCTCTTAAGCTATGCTCATACGGTTTGATTTAGAAGTATCTCTTAAGAAGTCCTTCAAATGCCTTACCATGACGAGCTTCGTCACGAGCCATTTCATGAACGGTGTCATGGATAGCATCCAGATTCAGAGCCTTTGCTCTCTTAGCCAGATCAAACTTACCCATGGTAGCGCCGTTCTCGGCTTCTACTCTCATTTCCAGATTCTTCTTGGTGGAATCGGTTACAACTTCGCCCAGCAGCTCTGCAAATTTGGCAGCATGCTCGGCCTCTTCCCAAGCGGCCTTTTCCCAGTACAGACCGATCTCGGGATATCCTTCTCTGTGAGCAACTCTGCCCATAGCCAGATACATACCAACTTCGGTGCATTCGCCCATGAAGTTAGCTCTCAAATCTTCCATGATATCCTCAGGAGAGCCCTGTGCTACGCCTACTACGTGCTCTGCAGCCCATTCTCTTTCGCCGGACTGAGCAGTGAATTTCTCGGGGCCAACGCCGCACTGAGGGCATTTCTCGGGAGCAGCAGCTCCTTCATACACATAACCGCATACCTGACATACAAATTTCATACTTTTCTCTCCTTTTCTTGTTGGCAAACCGCCAGATTTTAAATGATAAGAATCATCCTTCGGCAAGACAATCCTTACATTTACCATAAAAATAAGTGATGTGTCCGTCGATCCGGCCTCCTTCAAAGCCGGTGTCGGCTTCACTGTCAACAGTGTCCAGAATGGGGAAGTCCAAGTCATAAACAACGCCGCATTCCTTGCAGACAAAGTGATAATGAGGTTCAGTAATAGCATCAAAATGATCTACGCCGTCTCCAAGCCGTATCCGGGTGAGCTGCCCGATATCTGCCAGCAAAGTCAGATTACGATATACGGTTCCGAGGCTGATATTGGGAAATTCCCTTCGTACATTCATATAAACGACATCAGCAGTAGGGTGATCATGACGCGACATTACAAATTCACGGATAGCTTCCCGCTGTCGGCTGTATTTAAGCGTCATATTGTTTCCTCCCGCATCAAAACAGTAACTATTACTGGTTTAACCATACCTCTGTGTTCTTTTTTTGTCAAGAGATAAAATAAAAATTAATAGCTTTTTCATAATTTGTCAACCAAAGGAGACATATCTCAGGTATTGTGTGCGGTCTTGTCAAAATATGACGATAGGGTATAATGGAGGTGTCGGAAGAGAAAGGAAAAGGCGATGATAAAAAATATTATTTTCGATATGGGAGATGTGCTGCTTCGCTTTCGACCGGAGCTGGCACTGCAGAAGTTTTTTGAAAGGGAGGAGGATAGGGAGCTGATCCGGCGTGAATTATTTCAGGGGCCCGAATGGATTCTTGGAGACCGGGGGATCATCACCAATGCGCAGCGCTACGACGGGGTTAAGGAACGGCTGCCGGAATCTCTCCATCCGGCTCTGAAAAGATGTGTAGAGGGTTGGATCATGTGTATTGCCCCCAACCCGGGAGCAGAGGAATTCTGCCTGAGCATGAAGGAAAGTGGCTATGGAATCTATGTGCTGTCAAACGCTTGTGATCGGTTTTATGACTATTTCCCACAATATTTCGATCTACAAATGTTTAACGGCATCATGGTGTCATCGGATGTACATATGATAAAGCCGGAGAAGAAGATTTATGAACATTTTCTTTCGGTGTTTGGTCTGAAAGCGGAAGAATGCTTGTTTATTGATGACAGACCGGAAAATGTAAAGGGAGCAGAAACAGTGGGAATCGCGGGAGTTGTATTCGGCAATGATTTTGCCGGAATCCGGGAGCGCTATGGATTGTAAAGAAAGAAGGCAGGGGGATGTTTTACCGGTGTAGCAATCAGGACTGCGGATATCTTATACAGGGATCTCCGCCGCAGCTTTGCCCGGTTTGTGGGTGTGGGTATTTCAAAAAGGAAGAAGAAGATCGGATTGACGGGCAGGGCTGGATCATACTGGGATATCAGGCGGAAGTCAGAAAGGACTGGGAACAGGCAGCGGGGTATTACGGTGCGGGAACGGCACTGGGGTATCCGCCTGCACAGTGTGCGCTTGGCTGGTGCTATGAAACGGGACATGGGGTGGAGCGTTCCCCGGAGGAAGCCGTGCGTCTCTACCGATTGTCTGCCGAAGCGGGATATCCGCCCGCACAGTGTAATCTGGCCTGGTGTTACGAGAACGGCAGAGGCGTCAGGCAGGATATGGGACAGGCCGTATACTGGTATAAGGAGGCAGCAGAGCAGCAATTTCCCAGAGCCCTTTGTAATCTGGGACTGTGCCACGAAACGGGACGAGGTGTGGAGCAAAGCTGGGAGCAGGCGGCATCGCTGTATCGAGCCGCTGCCCTGCGGGAATATACGCCTGCCCGGCACGTTTTGGGTTGGTGCTATGAGCATGGAAGGGGCGTGGAGCAGAATTACGGACTGGCCTTTCACTGGTATGAACAGGCAGCCAAGCAAAAGGATGCAGAGGGACTGTACAACATCGGAATTTATTTCTTGCGAAACGGTCAGACGCAGGAGGAGTGGGAGAAGGCGATCCAGCCGTTGAGACAGGCAGCCTTGGAGGGACATGCCTCTGCACAATACTATCTGGGCTGGTGTTACGAGCATGGGCAGGGCAGTGATCAGGATACGGAGCAGGCACTTTACTGGTATCGGAAGGCTGCGGAGCAGGGAGATCCCGAAAGCATCTGCCGGCTGGGATTGTTTTATGAATACGGATACGGAGTGGAGCAGAGTTGGGAAAGGGCGGTGCATCTGTATCGTGTGGCGGCAGAGCAGGGATACTCGCCCGCCCAATGCAATCTGGCTTGGTGTCATGCCAATGGTAAGGGGGTAAATAAGGATCTTCGAGAGGCGGTGTATTGGTATGAAAAGGCAGCTTATCAGGGCAATTCCAGAGGGCAGTTCAATCTGGGCGTATGCTATGCCAACGGGGAAGGGGTTATGCGGGATGACAGACAGGCTGCGGCCTGGTATCGACTGGCAGC
Organism: Lachnospiraceae bacterium; assembly: GCA_017396675.1. GTDB lineage: Bacteria > Bacillota > Clostridia > Lachnospirales > Lachnospiraceae > SFDP01. The sequence continues at coordinate 29,745 of JAFQLB010000003.1, read as the reverse complement.
AGAGCAGGGAGAGCCTTCCGCTAAGTACAATCTGGGTTGGTGCTATGAACATGGTCTGGGTGTGAAGCGGGATTACAAAGAAGCGCTGAGACTGTATCGGGAAGCTGCCCAATTGGGCGTGGAGCCTGCCCGCCGATTGATGGAGGAGCTTGTAACTTTGTTACAGAACTTTAAAAATTAAGGGAGTATCCTGCTTACAGGGGAGGCCACAGATGGTCTTACGGGATATGAAAAAAGGAGGGAACTCTTTATGGTACAATATGAAGTTACCGGTATGAGCTGCGCGGCGTGCAGTGCCAGAGTGGAGAAGGCGGTAGGACAGCTTCCCGGCGTCACCGCCTGCTCTGTCAGCCTTCTGACCAATTCCATGGGCGTGGAGGGCAGCGTGGGAGCAGAGGAGATCATTCGGGCGGTGGAGGCCGCCGGGTACGGCGCTTCTGTTAAGGGAGCCGGGAAGGAGAGCCGATCCGGCGGCGTCAGCCGGGCAGAGGAGGCACTGGCAGACAGGGAGACCCCCGTACTGAAAAAGCGATTGTGGTATTCCTTGGGCTTTTTGATTGTTTTGATGTATATTTCCATGGGACATATGATGTGGGGATGGCCCATGCCTTCATTCTTTGCCCATAATCATGTGGCAGGCGGGCTGCTGCAGCTGCTTTTGACCGGCATTATCATGGTTATCAACCAGAAATTTTTTATCAGCGGATTCAAGAGTCTTTGGAATAAAGCGCCCAACATGGATACACTGGTGGCGCTGGGAGCCGGAGCCTCCTTCGTATACAGTACGTATGCCCTGTTTGCCATGACGGATGCGCAGGTACATGGCGACATGGAGAGCGTCATGGCCTATATGCATGAGTTCTATTTCGAATCGGCAGCCATGATCCTGACATTGATCACTGTCGGAAAAATGCTGGAGGCGCGCTCCAAGGGAAAGACCACGGACGCTTTGAAAAGTCTGATGAAGCTGGCTCCGGAGACAGCAGTGATCGTAAAGGACGGGGTGGAGCTTCAGGTTCCGGTGGATCAGGTGAAAAAAGGGGATATCTTTGTAGTCCGTCCGGGAGAAAGTATTCCTGTGGACGGGATCGTGGTGGAAGGCAGCAGTGCCGTCAATGAGGCCGCTTTGACGGGAGAGAGCATTCCCGTGGATAAGGCGCAGGGGGATCAGGTGTCTGCCGCCACCATCAATCAGTCCGGGTATCTGCGGTGTGAGGCCTCCCGGGTGGGAGAAGATACCACACTGTCCAAAATCATACAGATGGTCAGTGATGCGGCGGCTACCAAGGCGCCCATTGCAAAGGTGGCGGATAAGGTATCCGGTGTTTTTGTGCCTGTGGTCATTGTGATTTCGGCGATCACCATAGTTGGATGGCTGATGGCAGGAGAGAGCTTCGGTTTTGCTTTGGCAAGAGGGATCTCCGTTCTTGTAATCAGCTGCCCCTGTGCATTGGGGCTGGCAACACCGGTAGCAATCATGGTGGGCAACGGCGTGGGAGCCAAAAACGGTATTCTGTTTAAAACCGCAGTATCTTTGGAGGAAACAGGAAAGATGCAAATCGTGGCGCTGGATAAGACCGGAACCATCACTAAGGGAGAACCGAAGGTAACAGATGTTTTTCCTGCCGCCGCCATAGAGAAGGAAGAGTTTATTAGAATGGCAGCTTCCCTGGAAGCAAAAAGTGAGCATCCCCTGGCAAGAGCCGTTATGGAGTATGCAAAGGAATGCGGCCTGTCCTGGCAGGAGGTGACGGATTTTACGGCACTTCCCGGCAACGGATTGGAAGGGAAGCTGGAGGGAGCAGGGTTGACAGGAGGCAGCCTGTCCTTTATCGGAAGCAGAATTGCGCTTACAAAGGAGGAAAGAAAACAGGCTGAGACACTGGCAGAATCCGGTAAGACGCCGTTGCTGTTCACAAGGGATGCGCAGTTTTTGGGAATGATGGGCGTGGCGGATGTGATCAAGGAGGATAGTCCCGGAGCCGTCAAGGAGCTGCAGAAAATGGGCATCAGAGTGGTCATGCTGACGGGAGACAACGAGAAAACAGCCAGGGCCATCGGAGCGCAGGCGGGAGTGGATGAGGTGATCGCCGGTGTGCTTCCGGACGGGAAGGAGGCTGTCATACGCAGTCTTCAGAAGCAGGGTAAAGTGGCTATGGTGGGTGACGGGATCAACGACGCCCCGGCTCTCACAAGAGCGGATATGGGAATTGCCATCGGTGCGGGTACGGATGTAGCCATCGAGGCAGCAGACGTGGTTCTGATGAAGAGCCGTCTGAGCGATGTGCCGGCAGCCATCCGGTGCAGCAGGAGTACGCTGAAGAATATTCATGAAAATCTGTTTTGGGCATTTTTCTACAATGTCATCGGTATTCCACTGGCAGCAGGGATCTGGATCCCTGTGTTCGGATGGCAGCTCAATCCCATGTTTGCTGCCGCAGCCATGAGTCTCTCCAGCTTCTGTGTGGTCACAAACGCGCTGAGATTAAATCTTGTGTCCATCTATGATGGCAGAAAAGATAAAAAAATAATGCAAAAGGTTCATAAAGAAAGTGAGGTAAAGGAAATGCAGAAAACGATGAAGATCGAAGGAATGATGTGCGGACATTGTGAGGCTACAGTGAAGAAATGTCTGGAGGCACTCCCTCAGGTAGAGGAAGCGGTGGTCAGTCATGAAGCAGGAACTGCCGTTCTGACATTGAGCGGAGAGATTTCGGAGGAAGAGCTGCGCAAGACAGTGGAAGACAAGGACTACAAGGTATTGGGAATTGAATAATCCACGATACAGCTATACAATTTACACTATACAAAGGAAGCGATGCATGGAAAACGTTCATGCATCGCTTTTTTGGTCGTGTACGTGTGTACATTGTGTACATTGTGTACATTGTGAACAGTATGAACAGTGTGTACATTATGTACATTCCCGCCAAGAGATATGTTATTGTCTTTGAAGACGTGCTTCACAGGCGGATATTCCAAAAACACAGAGCAGTGCTATCAGGGACAAAGCCATACAGAAGAGAATGGCGGGTGCGTAGCTTCCGAAAAGATCAAAGGAAACACCGATGGCCGTATAGGCGATGGCACTGCTGACGGAACCTACGGCAGAAACCTTGGCATATACCACGCCGGAGCGTTCCAGACCGAAAATCTGCTTGACATAGGTAGAGAGCGTAACAGTTCCCACGGAATAGGTGATGCCGGTGAGAACACCGCCCAATGCCAATGCAAAGAAGCTGCCGGAGCCGCTGTTTCCAAACAGAACCAGCAGAGCAAGTCCCACTGCCACAAGAGCGGTAGACAGGGCGCAGGTCCGTTTGGGACTGATGGCATCACAGAGGAAGCCTGCCAGCAGCTTGGACAGGGTATTGCCTACCATAATGGAGCTGATCAGATAAGCACCCATCTGGGTGGTTAAGCCGATGGTGACGGCATAGTTGGATATGTGGGTACTGATGCCCATGATGAAATAAGCGGCAAAGTTGATCAGGCAGGCCAAAAGGAGCATTTTGCGCCATGGTGCCCCGGAAGCGGGAGAGTCTGACGCATTGGCTGACGAAGCAGAGGGTTCGGATGACGCAGTCGGTGAGGAAGCTTTCGGTTCCGTTACATGACCGTAGGCGGTCAGCCCCAATCTGGAAGGGAGCAGGTGCAGAAGCATGGCAGAGGGAAGAAGGGTGACAAACACAAAGATTGCACCGTACAGATAGCCTGTTCTCCATCCCGCGGATTCGATTACGGAGTTGAAAAAGGGGCTCATTACAGCACCCATCAGTCCGCTGGCGCAAAAGGTAAAGCCCATCACAAGCCCCATACGGCTGTGAAACCATCTGCCGATGAAAAGAGAGATAATGGCTGTCCCGTAGAAAGCTCCCGCCACGCCAATGATACATGCTGCCAGGTAGATCTGCCAGACAGAGGAGGCTCGAGACATCCCGAAATATCCGAGAGCAGAGGCAGAGGCGGCGATAAGAACCAGAAGTCTGGCGTCCAGGCGTCCGAACAGTTTAACGGCTGTGGGTGCAAGAAATCCCGTCAGCAGGTTGATGATGGTAAGGTAGAAGGAAATATTGCCAATACCCGTCTGCAGTTCCTCCGCTACATGTGCAAAAAAAACACCGGAGCAATTGTTGGTAAAGCCAAGAAAGGCAGCTGCCTGACCGCAGCAGCACAGAACGATTAACCAAGGATACACTTTTTGCTTCATGCGCCATTCACCTCGAGAATCCGATTTTCTTACCAATAGTATATCGGTTTTTCCATAAAATACAAGAGGATAGAAAAAAACCGACTGATGGGAGCAAAAATACTCAATATAAAATTGAATGATTCAAAAAAATGACCTATAATAGAATTGAAACATAAAAAAGCTACAAAAAAATACCGTTTTGTAGTAAAATAAAGCAGTATGATACCATTTCCCGCAAAAAAGCAGAACAGAAAGCGGATACCATGGGAGAAAAACGACAGATTACAGAAGCGCTTTGGCAATTGTACACATCAGACCAATATCCTTTTCACATGCCGGGTCACAAGAGAAATATGGCAGGCTTTTTGTGGGAGGAGGTCTATGGGATGGATATTACGGAGATAGATGGGTTTGATAATCTCCATGAGCCGGAAGGGATTCTGGCAGAATCCATGGAAATGGCGCGCGGGATGTACGGTACAAAACGAACCTGGTTTTTGATCAACGGAAGTACGGTTGGAATTCTGGCGGCCTTGTTTGCCGCACTGCCAAGAGGCGGCAGGCTTCTGATGGCCAGAAACTCTCACAGATCCGTATATCACGGAGTGATGCTGCAGGATCTGGAAACCGTATATCTGTATCCGGACACCGACCCGGAAACGGGGATCGCGCTGGGAATCACGGCAAGGCAGGTAGAGGAGGCACTGGAGGCGGATCCGGAGATCCGGGCGGTCATGATCACCTCCCCTACCTATGAGGGCATCGTATCTGACTGTGCGGGGATCGCCGGGGCGGTACATAAGCGGGGACTGCCCTTGCTGGTGGATGAAGCCCACGGAGCTCATTTTCCGTTTCACCCCAGGTTTCCCGAGAGTGCTCTGGCAGCGGGAGCGGATGTTGTAATACAGAGTGTTCATAAAACATTGCCGGCACTGACCCAAACAGCGCTTTTACATTTGCAGGGAAATTTGATACGATCGGAGAGATTAAACCGATACCTTACCATTCTGCAGAGCAGCAGCCCCTCCTATCTTTTGATGGCAGGTATCGATACGTGTCTTGGCCTCATAAGAGACCGGGGATCCGCACTCTGGGAAAAAATGTTCTCGGAATTGGATAAATTTTACAAAAATGCCGGAAACTATAGACATATCCGCGTATTTCAGCGGGAAGAGATACAAAAGGATCCGGGCAAGCTGATCCTACTGCCTCCCAAAACCGCCATGACAGGCCGGCACTTATACGAAGTGCTGCGCTGCCGATATCATTTGCAGATGGAGATGGCAGCCGAAAGCTACACCCTGGGGATTGTAACCTGCCGGGAGAAACCGGAAGGCTTCACAAGATTGCATGAGGCACTGGAGGAACTGGATTCGGAATTGCAGCCTGCCAAAGAGACACAGAAAGAAAAACCAACAGACCTGCCGCCGCCTGTACAGACGGAGAAAATAGCTGCGGCCATGGAAAAGGAAGTATATTATGCAGATCTGGATACTGCCGCAGGCAGAGAATGCGGCTGCTTTGTGAATCTATATCCGCCCGGAATTCCACTGGTTGTACCGGGAGAGATCATCAGCAGAGAGTTATCGGAGCAATTGGCGGATTATTACAGCAAGGGAGTAAGACTGCAAGGCTTAAAGGGACAGAAGATAGCAGTGATTGATAATCATACAGATAATCCATCAAAGAGAGGTTAGAAAGAGCATGAGAAAAACAAAAATTATCTGTACCATCGGTCCGGCGTCTCAGAGTCCGGAGATACTCAGGGAAATGATTTTGGCGGGCATGAATGTATGCCGTTGCAATTTCTCTCACGGTTCCTACGAAGAACAGAAAGCCAAGCTGATCAATGTGGTAAAGATCAGTGAAGAACTGGGAATTCCCGTGGCTACCTTATTGGATACGAAAGGTCCCGAAATTCGTCTGCGCACCTTTCGAAACGGAAAAGAAGAATTGACGGCAGGGCAGAAGTTTGCACTGACTGTGGAAGAAACGGAAGGCACAAAGGAAAGAGTGTCCGTTACCTACAGGGAAATCCTCAATGATGTGGAGGAAGGCGGCTGTATCCTTTTGGATGACGGCCTGATTGAACTTAAGGTAGAAGAAAAAACCGAGACGGATCTGATCTGCCGTGTCATCAACGGCGGCGTCATTTCGGATAAAAAGGGTGTAAACCTTCCGGGAGCCAAACTGTCTATGCCTTTTATCAGTGAGCAGGACAGAAAGGATATTACCTTTGGTGCGGAGGTGGGCTTTGATTTTGTGGCAGCTTCCTTTGTACGGCGTAAGGACGATATTCTGGAGGTCAGGAAGATCCTGGATGAAAAGAAGAGCCCCATGAAGGTGATTGCCAAGATAGAGAATATGGAAGGGATCCGGAATATTGACGAGATCCTGGAGGTCTCCGACGGTATCATGGTAGCCAGAGGAGATATGGGCGTGGAAATTCCCATGGAAGAGGTTCCCGTCATCCAGAAAATGATGATCAAAAAGGCAGTGGCTCAGGGTAAGCACGTTATTACCGCTACTCAGATGCTGGAGTCCATGACAAAAAACCCCCGTCCCACCAGAGCCGAGACGACGGATGTGGCAAACGCCATTTATGACGGAACGACTGCCATTATGCTGTCCGGCGAAAGTGCCAACGGAAGGTATCCCGTAGAAGCACTGAGAACCATGTGCAGGATAGCAGAAAGAACAGAGAGGGATATCCATTATAACGAAAGAATGAAGCGTCTGCCGGTGGAAGAGGAGATTGATATCACCACCGCCATTTCACACGCCACATGTACCACGGCGGCAGATCTGAAGGCAGCAGCGATTATCACGGTTACCATGTCGGGATTTACGGCCTGTAAGGTATCCAGATATAAACCGGGCTGCCCCATCATAGCCTGCAGCGTGAATCCCAGAGTCTGCCGTCAGTCCAGCCTGCTCTGGGGAGTGGTTCCCCTGCTGATCGAAAAGAAGGATACCACAGAGGATCTGTTCAAGGAAGCCGTCTGGGCGTCGGAAAAGGCAGGTCTGGTTCAAAAGGGAGATACGGTGATTTTGACTGCCGGAGTACCCTTGGGAGTTTCCGGAAAAACAAATATGATTCGTGTCATTGAGGTGTAGGAAGACGAGGAATATATGGGACGAATTTTTTATATTATGGGAAAAAGCTCCAGTGGAAAGGATACGATATACAAGGAGCTTTCCCGAAGCACAAGGCTGGGTCTTAAAACCAATATACCCTATACTACCCGACCGATCCGGGAAGGGGAGAAAAACGGAGTAGAGTATTTTTTTGTGGATGAACGGGAGCTTGAACGTATCCGTGAGGCCGGAAACCTGATCGAAGAGAGAGAGTATCATACCTGTCACGGTATCTGGAAGTATTTTACGGTAAATGACGATCAGATCGATCTGGGCCGGAATGACTATCTGATGATCGGAACACCGGAATCCTTTCTTGCCGTTCAAAGATTTTATGGGGAAGAGGTAGTAATCCCCATTTTGATCCGATTGGATGACGGTCTTCGCCTGCAGCGGGCACTGGACAGAGAGCGGCAGCAGAAGCAGCCCAGATATGAGGAAATGTGCCGCCGCTTCCTTGCAGACAGCCGGGATTTTGCACCGGAGATCATAGAGAAAGCAGGAATCAAACGCAGCTTCAACAACGATGATCTGTCCCGCTGCATCGATGAAATCAAGGATTTTATCAGAAGCTTTCGGGAGTAGACAGACGGCGGGCTGTGAGCAGGCAAGGTGTGGTCCGGAGAGGAGATGAGAGTCCATGGATATGGATATGAGAGTGAGTGCCCTGTCCAATGCGGTATCCGCGGAACAGGTGCATACCCATCAGCAAACGGAAGGGACGTTTAAATTTACCCTGGCAAGCCATATAGAAGAAGCGGAGCTTCAGCAAAGGCTCAGTCTCCTGATGGAAGAGATTACCATGCAGGGAGAGAAGCTGGCCAAGAAGCGGGATGTCAAGGATATGCGCAAATACAGGGGATTGATCAAGGAATTTATGAATGAGATCGTAAACCGATCCCATCAGTTTTCAAGAGAGAATTTCCTGGACAGGAGAGGTCGCCATCGGGTATACGGGATCATTCGATTGGTGGATCAGACCTTGGATGAGCTGGCACAGGAGCTTGTCAAGGATGAGCAGGACAACATTGCTATTTTAAACAAGATTGGTGAGATCAGGGGATTATTACTTGATATCTTCACCTAAGGAAATACGGATTAAATCAGTGTTTCCCCAAAGGCCGCAGTGAGGGTCGGATTGAGAGGAAAAGATGGCGGGATTCTCAGAGATTATCGGACAGGAGCATATCGTAGAGCATTTTACCAATGCCATTGCAGCGGATAAGGTATCCCATGCTTACATGATTCATGGTGAGCTGGGAGCAGGCAAGGAATTCATTGCCAAAGCCTTTGCCATGGCTCTGCAGTGTCAGGAAGAAGGTGTGGGAGCCTGCGGAGAATGTCATTCCTGCAAACAGGCACTTTCGGGAAATCACCCGGACATCATTCAGGTGATCCATGAAAAGCCAAACACCATCGGTGTGGATGATATACGGCTGCAGGTGAACCAGGATATAGGGATCAAGCCCTATTCCGGACCCAAAAAGATCTATATTATCGGGGAAAGTGAAAAAATGACGGCGCAGGCACAGAATGCATTGTTAAAGACCTTGGAGGAGCCGCCGCCTTACGGTGTTATTCTGATTCTGACAACGAATGTGGACAGTCTTCTTCCCACCATCCGGAGCCGATGTGTGATCTTACATATGAGACCCGTCAGAGACCAACGGATTAAGGAGTATCTGATGCAGGATCTGCATATTCCGGACTATAAGGCGGAGGTCTGTGCGGCTTTTGCCAGAGGGAATGTGGGTAAGGCCAAGTCTCTGGCCGGAAGCGAAGACTTTGAAAAGATCAGGGAAGATGCAGTGACCCTGATGAAATATATTCAGGATATGGAGATTGTGGAGATCATTACCGCAATCAGGAGGATCAACGACTATAATTTTGACGTAAACAGCTATCTGGATATTCTATACATCTGGTATAGAGATGTGTTGTTGTTTAAGGCAACGAAAGATGTAAACCACTTGATTTTTAAAGAGGAAATACAGTATATTAAAAAAGTGGCGGGACGCTGCTCTTATGAAGGTGTGGAAAATATCATGGATGCCCTGGATAAGGCCAAAGCAAGACTCGTTGCCAATGTGAAATTTGATTTGACGATGGAACTACTCCTTTTGACGATCAAAGAAAACTCTTAAAACTTATCATTAACGACTAGAGCCGCAAGGCAGATGGAGAGGACACATGATTAAAGTAATAGGTGTAAGATTCCGCACAGCGGGAAAAATATATTTTTTTGACCCTTTAAATTTTGACATAAAAAAAGATGACCATGTGATTGTTGAAACAGCAAGAGGGGTAGAATACGGTACGGTTGTAAGTGCCCCGAAAGAAGTAGAAGAAGAAAAGGTGATCCAGCCTCTAAAGCCGGTACTGCGGATTGCCACACACAGAGATGATGAACAGGAGAAGAAAAACAAGCTAAAAGAAAAAGAAGCATACAAGATTTGTCTTGAAAAAATTCAGAAGCATCATCTGGAAATGAAACTGATCGATGCAGAGTATACCTTTGATAACAATAAAGTTCTGTTTTATTTTACGGCAGACGGAAGGATCGATTTTCGTGAGCTTGTAAAGGATTTGGCGGCTGTGTTTAAGACAAGAATAGAGCTTCGGCAGATCGGGGTCAGAGACGAAACGAAGATCCTGGGGGGAATCGGGAGCTGCGGCAGACCACTTTGCTGTCACGCTCATTTGTCAGAGTTTATCCCCGTTTCCATTCGGATGGCAAAGGAACAGAATCTGTCCTTGAATCCGACGAAGATATCGGGGGTCTGCGGAAGGCTGATGTGCTGCTTAAAGCATGAAGAAGAAATCTACGAAGAACTGAATAAAAAGATGCCCAATGTGGGAGATCACGTAATCTGTGCCGACGGCTCCAAAGGAGAAGTGCACAGTGTAAATGTGCTTCGGCAGCTTGTCAAGGTGTTGGTGGATTGCAATGATGAAAAGGAGATCCATGAATATAAGGCCAGCGAACTGAAATTCAAAAAGAAGCACAAAAAAGAAAAGATAGATGTCAACGACAAAGAGCTGGCAGAGCTGGAAAAGCTGGAAAAGGAAGAGCAGCAGGAACAGCCGGAGAAGCAGGGAAAGCCGGAGAAATCACACAAACCGGACAAGCGGGATCGGTCCGAGCACCGGGAGAGGTCTGAAAAACAGGGCAGATCCGAGCGCCAGGACAGAACAAGCGAGAAGCAGGGAAAAGCCGAGCGTCGGGAGGGGGCGAACAAGTCCGAGAAGCAGGGAAGACCCGAACGTCAGGGGAAATGGGATCGTCAGAGCAGGAGATCAAAAAAAGAAAAGCAGTAAGCCTATGGACATTGAAATAAAGACAGGGGAAAGAATCGACGAACTGCAAAGAAACGGTTACCGGATCATTCAGGATCCGGACCGTTTTTGTTTTGGAATGGATGCTGTTTTGCTGTCCGGCTTTGCTTCCGTGGGAGAGGGAGCCCGTGTATTGGACCTGGGCTGCGGAAACGGTATCATTCCTATTCTGTTGGAGGCAAAATCGGCGGCAGAACGAATCTACGGCCTGGAGATCCAGGTGGAGAGTGCAGACATGGCCAGGCGGAGTGTGGCTCTAAACGGCCTGGAAGACAAAATAGAAATTATCACGGGAGACATCAAAGAGGCAACACAGCTGTTTCCGCTGTCCGGCTTTGATGTGATTACCAGTAATCCACCGTATATGATCGGAAGCCATGGCCTTGTCAATCCGGAAAGCGGGAAGGCCATTGCCCGCCACGAGATTCTGTGTACACTGGAGGATGTGGTGACACAGACTGCCCGGCTGCTGAAACCGGGGGGAAGCTTTTATCTGGTACATAGGCCCTTTCGGCTGGCAGAAATTATTACACGCCTGACGGCAGCAGGACTGGAACCCAAGCGGATGCAGCTGGTGTATCCCTTCGTGGATAAGCAGCCCAACATGGTACTGATACAGGCGGTTCGGGGAGGGAATTCCAGAATGACGGTGGAAAAGCCTCTGATCGTATATGAGAAACCGGGTGTCTACACAAAGGAGATCTACGAGATCTATGGCTATTAGAACGAAGGAGGTTTTATGGCAGGACAGCTGATGCTATGTGCCACTCCCATCGGGAATCTGGGGGATATGACGCCGAGAGTCATCGAGGCACTGAGGAAGGCAGATTTGATCGCGGCGGAGGACACCCGCAACAGCCTGCGTCTGCTGAATTATTTTGAGATAAAAACGCCCATGACAAGCTACCATGAGCACAATCAATCGGAAAAGGCAGAATGGCTGGTGGCCAGACTTCTGGAGGGAAAGACCGTTGCTTTGATTACGGATGCGGGAACTCCGGCTATTTCCGATCCCGGAGAGCTCTTGGTACGGGAGTGCCACAAAGCGGGGATTACCGTGACTTCACTGCCGGGAGCAGCAGCTTGCATCACGGCTCTGACAGTGTCCGGTCTTTCTACCAGGCGGTTTTGCTTCGAAGGCTTTCTTCCAAAGGAGAAGAAAGAGCGTAGAGAGGTGTTGGAGGAACTGAAAGAGGAGGGACGCACCATCGTTCTGTACGAGGCACCCCACCATCTAAGGGCGACTTTGTCAGAGCTTCTGGAAGTGTTGGATGACAGAAGGATCACTCTGTGTAGAGAACTGACAAAAAAGTTCGAATCCGTCTGTGTCACTACGCTTCGTGAAGCGGTGCTGCGGTATGAGAGAGAGGAACCGCGGGGAGAATACGTGCTGGTGCTGGAGGGAAAAAGCAGACAGCAGAAAAAGGAAGAAAAACAGTCTGTTTTTTTGGAAATGCCTTTGGAAGCGCATATGGCTGCATATGAGAAACAGGGAATCACCCGCAAGGAAGCGATGAAGCTTGTGGCTCGTGACAGAGGTGTGGCAAAACGCGATATCTATCGCCTTTTATTAGAGGACAAGGATGCAAATCAGGAATATGAAGAATAGGAAGAACGAGAATCATAAAAAGAACATAATAAGCCGGAAGCCGCAGCTTCTCAGGAGATTCTTATGGATGGTGGGAAGTATCGGTATGCTTTTCCTGGCGGGCTGTCAGATGGGGAAGGAAGCCGAGGAAGAAATCACGGTTATCGAAGCTACCAGTCAGCCGGGCAATCTGTCCGTGACATTGGAGGGGAGATGGAGCCTACTGGAGCCGGGAAAGCTGCCTGAAAATCAAAGCTGCGATCTGTTGGCTGAGGATGCGCTGACAGATGCCGGTATCAGCATCGTTTACGAGGATCTGACTTTGACAGAGGGTGGTTCTCTCATACGTATGGAGGAATATCTTGCTCTTATGCAGGAAAAATTGACTGCCGAGGATGCGTATACATATACCTGCGAAGAGGTTACAACAAGAGAAATTGCGGGAGAAACGTATTATACTTTTACAGCTCTGGAAGAGACTCTGGGTGCCAGGCTTCACTATTTTGTCCGTAGAATCGGGGATACCGTGATGATCATGACCATCACTCTGTACGACGGAAGCGGTCCGGAAAACCTGCTGAATGGGATGCGGGCGGTTTAGAAAACAGCTATAAAAATAAAATTTCTCTTGATTTATTTAAAAAGAATGGTACTATATAAGATAGTCTTTGAATAAATATGCAATTATATCAGCAAAATTGCATATACTACATCATTTGTTTCAGGAGGAGATCATGAAAAAAGTATTGTGTACAGGATTGTTGGCGGTATCCATGGTGTTGGCATTGATGGGATGCGGAGGTTCCGTGCCGGAGAACAGTGTTCATTCCATAGATGATTTACCGGGAAAGACCATCGGTGTGCAGCTGGGAACCACAGGAGACATTTTTGCCAGTGATTATGAGGCGGAAGGTTCCACCATTGAACGTTACAACAAGGGTGCGGATGCGATTCAGGCACTGAAGCAGGGTAAGATCGACTGCGTAATGATCGATGAGCAGCCGGCCATTGCATTTGTGGAGAAGAATCCGGATCTGGTGATTCTGGATGAGGAATTTGCGGTAGAGGAATACGCCATCTGCGTATCCAAAGAGAATGCGGAACTAACGGCAAAGATCAATGAAGCACTGGCACAGCTGAAGACAGACGGAACACTGGACTCCATTATCAGTAATTATATTGGTGATGAAACAAAAGGAAAGTCGCCCTATGAGGCTCCGGAGGGTGTGAATCGTTCCGGAGGAACGCTGGTTATGGCAACCAACGCTGCTTTTGAGCCCTATGAGTTTTATGAAAGTCAGGAAATCGTTGGCATCGATGTGGATATGGCAAGAGCCGTTTGTGATATTCTGGGAATGGAGCTGGTGATCGAAGATATGGAATTTGACGCCATCATCAACGCGGTAACCAGCGGAAAAGCAGATATCGGAGTGGCAGGCATGACCATTACGGAAGACCGTCTGCAGAGCGTGGATTTTTCCGATCCCTATACAACGGCCACACAGGTCATCGTAGTTCGCGGGGAATAAATACATATGCAGGGATTCAAGGAGGATTTTTATCTCAATTTTATCAAGGATGACAGATGGCGATATATTGCCGACGGTCTCGGGACTACTTTTTCGGTCACCTTTTTTGCGGCTGTTTTTGGAATTTTTTTAGGTTTTTTGATTGCACTGGTTCGGTCTACCGTGGATAAGGGCGGAAGCAAATCTGTGTTTTTGAAGGTATTGGACGGTATTTGCAAGGTGTACCTGACGGTAATCCGGGGAACACCTGCCATGATACAACTGCTGATTATGTATTATATTGTTTTTTCCAGTCCCAATGTGAGCAAGCAGGTGGTGGCCATCCTCACCTTTGGTCTCAATTCTGCCGCCTATGTTGCGGAGATTTTCCGTTCCGGTATCATGTCCATCGATCAGGGACAGTTTGAGGCAGGCAGAAGCCTTGGATTTAGTTATGCACAAACCATGCTCTACATCATTACGCCTCAGGCTTTCAAAAATGTGCTGCCGGCGCTTGCCAATGAATTTATCACGCTGCTGAAGGAAACGTCTATCTGCGGATATATCGCACTGACGGATATTACCCACGGAGCCAACACGATCCGCAGTCAGACTTATGAACCTTATCTTCCGCTGCTGGGAGCGGCACTCATTTATCTGATCATTGTCTGTGTGTTAACGGCCGGTGTATCCAGACTGGAAAGGAGGCTGCGCACAGATGCAAGATAACAGCATGGTTTTATTTGATATACAGGATCTATGCAAATCCTTTGGAGAGCTAAAGGTATTGGAGCATATTTCCACCCGGATCTGTCAGGGCGAAGTAGTGGTGATCGTAGGACCCTCCGGCTCCGGAAAATCTACTTTTCTGCGCTCTTTGAATTTATTGGAAGAGCCTACCGGAGGGAAGATTCTGTTTGAGGGAAGGGATATTACGGATCCAAAGTGCGATATCAACCGGCATCGGCAAAAAATCGGTATGGTATTTCAGCATTTTCATCTCTTCCCCCATAAGACGATTTTAGAGAATATGACGCTGGCACCCATGAAGCTTTTGAAGAAATCAAAGCAGGAGGCAGAAGCAAAGGCGATGCAGCTTTTGGAAAGAGTGGGTTTGGAGGAAAAGGCCAACGCCTATCCGTCTCAGCTGTCCGGCGGACAGAAGCAGAGGATCGCCATTGTCCGCTCTCTGTGCATGGATCCGGATGTGATGCTGTTTGATGAGCCTACCAGTGCTCTGGATCCGGAAATGGTAGGAGAAGTATTGAATGTTATGAGCGATCTGGCCAGAGGCGGTATGACCATGGTGATCGTTACCCATGAAATGGGATTTGCAAAAGAAGTAGGAACAAGAATAATGTTTATCGATGAAGGGCATATTAAGGAAGAGAATACGCCGAAAGAATTTTTTGCAAATCCTGTCAATCCCAGACTGAAAGAATTTCTCTCCAAGGTGCTGTGAGAGGCAAGCTGCATAAACAGATCCGGAGCCGGTGTAATCACCGGCTCTTTTTTTCGGCTGACAGAGAGGAAGGAACAACATGAAAAAAAGAGGAAGTAAAACTGCAGTTTGGATAGGAGCCTTTTTGGTTTTTACAACCATGATTTCCTGCGGCAGCAGAGAGGAAGACAAGGAGGTGTACAGGGATGATGTGGCCTGTTCCGACATCGTTGCCGCTGTAGCGGAGGCTTTGGGCGATGCGTATTGGCCGGATACGGATATGCCGCCGGAATATCTGGAAGATATGCTGGGTATGAGTGCAGATCTGTACGTAGACGGAGCAGGACAAACACCCATGATCAGTACCAATGTAGATACACTGATTGTAGTAAAGGCCAAGCCGGAAGAAAGGGATAGGGTGACACGGCTGGTCAGGGAATATCAGGAAGCACTGCAGCAGGATACCATGCAGTATCCCATGAATCTGGGAAAAATTCAGGCATCCGAAGTAGAAGTGTTGGGAAATTATGTGTGTTTCATTCAGCTGGGCGCGGACACCTCAACGCTGGAGGAAGAGGAGGATGTGATCGAACAATGTAAGGCTGCCAATGAGAAGGCAGCGGAAGTCATTCGTCAGAAGCTGAAATAACAGGTTGTGATGTATGGTTTTTTCCGGTCTTGTTTTTTTGTTTCGGTTTTTGCCCTGTTTTTTTATTGTGTATTATCTGACTCCCGAAAAAAGGAAGAATCTTATCCTCTTTCTTGGGAGTCTGATTTTTTATGCCTGGGGGGAGCCTGTCTATGTGCTTTTGATGCTGTTTTCCACGGTATCGGATTATATCCACGGTATTTGGATTGAAAGGTACAGGCTGCAGGGTAAGATAAAATACAGCAGACGAATTTTAATCTCCGCCATTTCGATCAATCTGATTTTATTAATTACCTTTAAAGTACCGCTGCTGAACCTGCCGCTTCCGCTGGGGATTTCCTTCTACACATTTCAGACCATGTCCTATTCCATTGACGTATACAAGGGGAAGGTAAGGGCTCAGAAAAGTTTATTGGATTTCGGAGTATATGTGACACTGTTTCCGCAGCTGGTAGCAGGTCCCATTGTCACATATAACAGTATCTGCGGAGAATTGAAGTGCCGAAGCAGGGATGCAAAGATGCTGTGGCAGGGGCTTCGCCGCTTTATTATCGGACTTGGGAAAAAGGTACTGATGGCCAATCAAATCGGGATGTTGTTTGAAACATTGGCGGGAAGTGAACAAATCTCCGTGCTTTCCGCCTGGCTTACAGCAGTGTCCTTTGGGCTGCAGATCTATTTTGATTTTTCCGGATACTCCGATATGGCAATAGGATTGGGAAGAATGCTGGGCTTTCATTTTCCGGAAAACTTTCGTTATCCGTATACAGCCGGCAGCATTACGGAGTTTTGGAGACGGTGGCATATCTCTCTCGGAAGCTGGTTTAGAGAATATGTTTATATCCCCTTGGGAGGAAGCCGTCGGGGAAAAGGAAAGCAGATGAGAAATATTCTGTTGGTATGGATCCTGACCGGAGTCTGGCACGGAGCAGAATGGAATTTTCTTCTCTGGGGACTGTGGTTTGCTTTTTGGCTTCTGCTGGAAAAAGCCTTGGGTCACCGCTTTTGGAAGCTTCCCGGGCTGATACGACACAGCTATACCCTGTGGGTAACGGCAGTCGGCTGGCTGATGTTTGCCTTTACCGATTGGGAGCAGCTTGCATTGTACCTGGGTGCGGTGACGGGCTGCGGCAATCTTCCCTTTTGCACCGGCCAGGTACTGTATGAATGGAAGAATTTCAGCCGGCTGTTTCCCATACTGATCGTGGGAGCCACACCTTTGCCGGCACAAATTGTGAAAAATGTGAACCGCCTGAAAGAAAAAACGGGGGATAAGGGAAGACAGATTGGTTTTATGCTGGAAGTTTTGTTTTGCCTGGCGGTTCTGACGGGATCGGTGGCACTGATCGTAGACGCTTCCTACAATCCCTTTCTGTATTTCAGATTTTAGATATGGAGATATCCATAGGATACCCACAGGAGGTATCCATAGGAGGATTCATGAAAGAATCAAAGTCGGCAAAAATCGGATTGGTAATCATAGCGGTATGGGCAGGAATCATTGTATTATCGGATCTCCTGCAGCAGGATCGGCGATTCAGTGAAAATGAAAACAGATTGCTGGCGCAGGAACCTGAACTTACTTTGACAGGATTGCTGGAGGGCAGCTTTATGCAGGCATATGAGCAATATATGAGCGATCAGTTTATAGGCAGAGATGTATGGATCCGGCTGAAAACGTATGGAGAAAAGTATCTTGGCAAGCAGGAGATCAACGGGATCTATCTGTTGGAAGGAGAACGGCTGGTACAGCGCATGGAGCCTTCTTTCGTGACAAAAGAGACAGAGGAAAGGAAAAGGGAGCAGTTGATGGAGGAGCTGGCGGGATTAAAGCAGGCGGTGACGGGAGACTGCTATCTTATGCTGGTTCCGGGAGCCGCAGAACTTTTCCGGGATGCGCTTCCGCCCCATGCCGCAGAATACGATCAAAAAGGGTTTCTTGACCGTGTGCGGGAGCATTTGCCTAAGGATGTTGTATGGGTGGATGTAGAGACAGAGCTGAAGAAGGGAGAGCGGGAGAGGCTGTATTACAGGCTGGATCACCACTGGACCACGGAAGGTGCATTTTACGGATATCAGGCATTGCGTAAAGCCTGGGGAAAAGCGCCGGCAGAGCCATCGGAATATGTGGTGGAACAGGTGAGTGAAGACTTTTTGGGAACACTGCATTCCCGACTCAATCTGCCCATGAAGGGAGATATCATAGAAACGTATACGCGGAAAAAGGAGCAGAGCCATCGGGTGGAGTATGTATACGAGGGTGTTGAAAGCAGCAGTCTTTACGAAGATAAGCATTTGCGGACCAAGGATCAGTACGCATTCTTTCTGGATGGAAACCACCCTCTGATCATCATTACAACCGAAGCTCAACACCCATCTGCCGAAGATGCGTCCGATGAAACACCATTTCCCGGGGAGGAAAGGAAGTCCGGACTGCTGGTAATCAAAAACTCTTATGCCAATTGTCTGATTCCATTTCTGACCGAAGATTATACAACGGTTTATGTTATCGACCCAAGGTATTATCATGCAGACCTGAAACGCTTTGTGGAAGAGAAAAAGATCGAAGATTGTTTATATCTTTACGATGTGCCGGGATTTTTGAACTAGTTTTCTTGTATTTTCACGGTTACTATGATAAACTAGATGCAGTAGTGCGGGTTCCTTCGGAACCATACATCTAGAAGAGATAGGAGTACCATTTTGGATAAGCAGGAATATAAGCTGCTCGCGGAAGAGATTAAAGCTCTGATTGCAAAGAGAGAATTTATCAAGGCAGTTAAGATTGCGGATGAGATTGACTGGACCAGGGTAAGAAGCGTGGCAATGCTCTGTACAGTCAGTGATTTGTATAAGATCAACAGAAGATATCAGGAGAGCAAAGAGCTGTTGCTGATGGCTTACGAGCGGCATCCGGGCGGCAGGATGATCGTCTACTCCCTGTGTGAGCTGTGTCTTAAGATGGGAGAGGTGGTACAGGCTCTGGAGTATTATAAAGAGTTTGTGCATCTGGCGCCCATGGACAATGGAAAATATATCCTTCAGTACAAGATTTACGAAGCACAGGAGGTTAGTCTGGAAGAAAGGATTGCGGTACTGGAGGAGTTAAAAAAGAGAGATTACAGAGAAAGATGGGGATATGAACTGGCTTACCTGTACCATCGCATCGGATTGGCTACACGCTGCGTGGAGGAGTGTAATGAACTGATCCTGTGGTTCAGTGACGGACGCTATGTAAAGAAGGCTATGGAATTAAAAATGCTGCATCAGCCTTTGACGGAGGCACAGCAGCAGAATTATGACAGAATCAGCGGAAAGCCCGTAACGAAGCCGGAGAATCCCAGGGAATCACAACCGGAAACAGACAGCAGAGCATCCGAAGAAGGGGCAGAGGACGAGATTCAGGTTAAGACGGTCAATGTGGGTCAGTATGATACCATCAATCTTCAGAGGGCATTGGCAGAAAGCATGAAAGAGGTTCTGCAGGAGGAGGGGCCAGGACAGGTAACGCAGCAGATCATGGCACCCATGATGCAGAACACGGAAGAGATGGAAGAACTCTTTGTTTCCGGTTCACACAGCGCACACAGTGCATACGATGCACACGATGCGTACAATGTGCACAATATGCACAATATACAGGAAAATACGCCGGAAGGCAGTGAGGAAGATCAGTGGGAAAGCCCGCAGGAAGCGCCGGAAGAGCCGGAAATGCAGGAAGCGCCGGAAGAAGTGACGGTATCCGCCACCCGGGAATATTTGGAAGAGGTGGCTGTGCCCGGGCCGGATCTGTCAGGAGTGGAACCGCCCGCAGGGATGAAGTCATTGCTTTCTCAAGGGTATGACGGTCAGATTCGCCTTGTGGTCCCGGAAGAAGAAAAGGTGGAGAAGCAGATTACCGGCCAGATGAGCATAGAAGATGTGCTTCAGGAATGGGAAAAGACAAAGAAGGATCTGGAAGAAAAACGAAATACCGAATTGCGCCAGAGAGTGAAACAGCAGACCGGTAATTTACTTACGGAATTTGATGCCAAAGTCAGAGACGGGGTTTTGGAGCAGTTGGAAAAAGAAGATATTCTGAATGAGAAGACAAAGGAGATCCCTTCCCGGGTCATTGTCGAAGCTGTTTTGGAACCTGAACCGATATCGGAAGAAGAAATCGCTCCCGTTGAGGATTTGCCGGCTATAGAGGAGCCGGAAAAAACTCCGGAAGTCCGGGAAGAGGAGCAGCCGCCTTCCATGGAAGAGCTGCAGGAGACCATAGAAGAGATCCAAGAGGAACAGGGACCGGAGGAGGAGCTGCGGGGCCTGACGGAAGAGGAGAAAGCACTTTTTGCACCTTTTATTCAGACGAGAGGCGCAAGAAAGCGTTTCGTACAGGCGCTGGATTCCATCAGTCTGGCTGCTTATACGGGCAACGTCATCGTTACCGGCGAGGGAGACTCGGATACGGTAAAGCTGGCAAAAAATGTGATGAAATATATTCAGATGACAGATGCCAATTTTTCCGGCGTAATTGCAAAGGTGACAGGAGAGTCTTTGAACACAAAAAATGTGGACACTACGGTTACCAAGCTGCCGGGAGGCGGCCTGATCATTGAAAAAGCGAGTGGCATGAACAGCCAGGCGGTTACCAGGCTGATGAAGGCACTGATTCAGGAACAGACGGGAATCGTGGTGATTCTGGAGGATAATAAGAAGGCCATCAAACGAATGCTGGCAGCCTATCCTTCTCTGGCAGAGTTCTTTAACGCCAGGGTAGAGATCGAGCAATTGAGCAACGATGCACTGGCGGCCTACGGAAGACAGTATGCGGCACATTTGGAGTACTCCATCGATGAGCTGGGTATGCTGGCTTTGCAGACAAGGATAGAAAACATGCAGACCACCGACCATGTGGTGACGGTAGCGGAGGTCAGGGAGATCGTGGATGAGGCAATCGCCAGTGCGGACAGGAAGAATCTGCAGCATTTATTGGATGTACTGATGTCAAAGAGATACGATGAGGAAGATATGATCGTGCTTCGGGAAAGAGATTTTATCTGACGAAAGAGGTTAAGTTTCCTTTGGGCTGAGCCGAAATATAGAGTGAATATAAGCGGAGTTTTACGTAAATCTGCTTATATTCACTCTTTTTACATGAGGAGGCCGGCCGTTATATGCGGATTCATTTTGATGTGCCGAATGCTGCAGGCCAGCAGACAGAGCAGAATACGATTTCAAAAGAACATAAGAATACAGGGAATGCTTCACAGGTAAAGGCAATTGCATTAGACATTTCTGGCAAGGTTAAGGATGACTTTCTGTTTGAAAACCAGGGACGGTTTACGGAAAAAGTTATGCAGGCAGCAAGCATAGAGAATTATGTGGCGCTGCAAAGAGACTTTATGACAGTAATGTCTAATTCTATGTCCGGGGAGGATTTTGCGAAGCTGCAGGAGGAAGGGTTTCATATTCATTCCATGGAGCCGGAGGAAGCCGTTACCATACTTGACAGCATCAAGGCAGCCATGGTGCGCTCGGGACAGCAGATCGCCGGATATAACGACGATTTGTCCGTGGAGCAGCTGGAAGAACTGACGGGCAGCAGCGGATATGCGAGACAGATTGCAAAGCAGCTGAAGCAGGCAGATGCGCCTGTAACAGAGGAGAATATCCGTAAAGCAGAAGAAGTGCTGCAGAAGGCATTGGCATTGCCCAAGCCGGGAGAGGATACATACGCATTTATGATTTCCCGGGGGATGGAAGCTACGGTGGAGAACCTGTACAAAGCCAGCTTCAGCAGCATGAAAGGAAGCGCAGGGAAGGCAGGTGCGGGATATGCCTCCGGCAGCTATGATAAGCAGGGTTCCGTTTTTTATCAGGGAAGCAGAACACCGCTCTCTGATGCCGACAAAGCAAAGATTGAGGAACAAATTGCAGAGCGCATTCGGGAAACGGGACGGGAAGCGGATCCCGAAACCATGGCTCGGGGGAAATGGCTTGTAGAGAAGGGACTTGCGTTGACGCCGGAAACGCTTGCCCGCAGTGAAGAACTGAGCAGGATCGTATTTCCTCTGTCTCCCCATGAGATCATCGCGCAGGTGGCCAAGGCCATTGGGGAGGGTCGAACGCCGCAGCAGGCATATTTGACCGGGGACAGCCGTACCGTTTATGAAAAAGCAGCAGACTACGTGGAGCGCTTCCGAGCCGTTCCCATGGAGGCTGTGGATGATACAGTGAATCGGGGGAAGCCCTTAACGCTTTTAAATCTTGAGGCCTATCAGGCCGGATCTGAGACGGGCATTGTTCATCTGGAGCAGAGAAAGGTTTTGGAGGAGGTACGTCTCCGGATGACGGTTACCGCCAATATCAAACTGCTGCAGTCGGGCTTTTCTATTGATACGGCACCCATGGAGGAACTGATCGGACGCCTGTCCGAAGTCATGCAGCAATGGGAAAGAAGTGTTCTGGGGAATCATCCACCGGCTGACAGTGCAAGATTGTATGACAACACAGTGAATAGCTTACGGGAGCTGCCCTTTATGCCGTTGGCGGTGGTGGGCAGGATTCCCTTTATGGAGCGACCCACACTGGGAGCGGTGGCAGAAGAAGGACGATTACTGGCAGCCGCCTACAGCCGGGCAGGAGAAAGCTATGAAGCACTGATGACGGCACCCAGAGCGGACATGGGAGACAGCATCAGAAAGGCTTTCCGGAATGTAGATGATATATTGGCGGATATGGAGCTGGAGATCACCGAGGAGAATCGCAGAGCCGTCCGGATTATGGGATACAATGGAATTCACATTACGGAAGAGGCACTGGAGAAAATCAAAGAGGCAGATTACCGGATACGCAGTATCCTTCAGGATATGAAACCGGCACTCACACTGGCTTTGATCCGGGAAGGAAAGAATCCTTTGGAAATGAGCCTTGCCCAGCTGGAAGATTATATATATGAGCAGCACGGAAATCAGGAAGCACTGGTTCAGGATACGGAAAAATACAGTAAATTCCTGTATAAGCTGGAGCAGAACCGTGAAATCACAGAGGCGGAACGAAAGGCCTATGTGGGTGTGTACCGCCTGTTCAGACAGATCGAAAAAAGTGATGGCGCCGTCATCGGAAGCCTTGTAGCGCAGGGAGCGGAATTGAACTTTTCCAATCTCCTGTCGGCTGTCAGAACCCGGAAAGCGGCACCTACCGACATACGGATCGATGATACTACGGGTCTTGGAATTTCTTCCCATATGGAGAATTCCATTTCCGATCAGATCTATGAGGGATTGGCAGAGATTCGTATGGCCAATCGCCTGTATCGCAGAATGGAGCCGGAACAGCTGCTTCATATGGCAGATAAGGGGATACGATTTGTATTGGAGGATAACGACGCTACCGGTGTTGCGGCACAGCCCGATGTTTCTCTGGAAGACATGAATCGGCTGGCTTTGGAAGCCTCAACCGACCGACAGCAGGAATTGAGGTATGCCGCAAAGCAGCAGGAAGAAATCCGGCAGATTCTGTCCGAGTATGGCTCTGCGGAAGAATATCTGAAGGAGTACAGTCAGCCGATCACACTGGATATGCTGCAGAGTGCAGGTGTTCTGACCGGTAAGCAGGGAAGTACGTTCCGTAAGATCGCAGCCTGGGAAGAGGTTCTGGAAGAGGAAGATATCCCTCACATTCTGGAAGAAGCGGAACAGTTTATCGATCGGTTGGATCAGGAAACGAAACGGCTGCCAAGCTATGAGCAGATGATAGCCGGAGCGGAGCAGGTTCTGGAGAAGGCCATAGATTCTCTGGAAAATGAAGCGGGATATCTGGACATCAAGGGTATTCAGATGCTGTGCAAGCAGCTGCATACGGCGGCTTCTCTGGCCAGAGAGGAGAATTATGAAATTCCTCTGCAGATCGGGGAGGAGATTACTTCCGTAAACTTGAGGATCATCCGCAAGGAAGAAGCCGCGGGAGAGGTCAGTATATCTCTGCACAGTGAAACATTGGGAAGAGTCAGGGCCGACTTCATGATCCTGGGAGACAGTCTGGAAGGATCTGTACTGACCGATTATATGGATGGAAAAGAACGAATGGAGAGCAGACAGGATCTGCTGACAGAGCTTTTAAAAGAGACCTTAGAGGAAGCAAAAATTGAATTGAAATCGATTCTTTTCGACGTCGGCGGAGATCTGCCCATACGAAGGCGGAGCGATATTCCCGGGACTGCCGATAAAGCAGACACCGCAGATTTATACAGGACAGCAAAGGGCTTCCTTCGGTTTATTCAAAAGCTATCATAAGACGCGAGGCGCAGAAAGAGGTAAATGTATGAGAATTAATTATAACGTATCGGCCATGTTGGCGAATAATTCCCTGGCAAGAAACGATATGGCTCTGTCAAAGGCCATGGAACGGTTATCCTCAGGCAACAAGATCAACCATGCCAAGGACAATGCTGCCGGTCTGGCCATTGCCAGACGGATGAACGCACAGATTGAAGGTCTTTCTGCCGCCACGGATAACACCGGGGACGGGATCGGTATCATTGAGATCGTGGACGGTGCGCTGTCCGAGATTCATGATATGCTGCAGAGAATGAATGAGCTGGCCATCAAGGCCTCCAACGGACCGCTCTCCGAGGGAGACAGGGAGATGGTGGATCTGGAGTTTCAGGAGCTGGCAGACGAGATAGAAAGGATCGGGGCTACCACCCAGTTCAACGGTCAGAACCTGATGGACGGAACCTTTGATCTGAAGGGATATGTAACGACTTATGCACAGCAAGGTCAGGACTATGTCATGCAGCCGGATGTGGATCCCATGGTAACCGTTGAATATTATTCCTCCGAGACGCCCTACGGCCTGTATACCTGCTCCATTACACCGGAGGTGGATCCGGTTACGGGAGAGTTGACGGATGCGCCCCAGGTGACACTGGCAGGATACGGCTCCCACGCATGGGATGGAGAGATTACCGGGGAGGCCAATGAGGATGAGCTGACGCTGCGCTCGGGAGATGAATTTGAAATACGTCTCGTGCTGGAAAAGGAGCCGGTACAGGGCGGAGCACCGGGAGAAATGCAGTTCAAGACAACCTATAACAATCTGATGCTGGATCTCACCGGAGTGGGCTCTATGACCGTACAGATCGGTGCCAACGAAGGACAGACCATGGAAATCAGAATCCCTCCCATTACAAGAGAGAATCTGGGTATCGACGAAAGCAATCTGCGTTCCAGAGACGAGCCTCTGACGGCCAAGGAGGAAAGGGAGTACGACGCCAATCCGGAAATTATCAATGCCAACAAAGCCATCGATGAGGTGGCGGGGGCGATCTCCTTTATTTCCGCCGTTCGAAGCGAGCTGGGTGCCCTGCAGAATCGTCTGGAGCATACGGAGGCTACCCTGGAGCTGACAAGTGAAAATATGACCGAATCCTATTCTCAGATTATGGATACGGATATGGCAAAAGAAATGACAAACTACAGCAGTAAACAGGTGATTTCTCAGGCGGCCACCTCCATACTGGCGCAGGCCAATGAGAGACCTTCTCAGATCCTGCAGCTGTTACAGTAGCCGGGGCATTTGTTATTAGGAAAGGCAGGCCGATGGTATGACAAAGGAGCAAAAACAGCAGTTCACTTTAAGAATCACACAGGCCAACAAAACAGGACTGGTAGTCATATTGTATGAGATTACGCTGGCCTTTTTGGAGGATGCGCTGGAGGAGTTTGAAAGGGAGGACTGGAAGGCGTATAAGTCAAGTATCTATAAGGCCAGAGATTGCCTGGATGAGCTGTTGGAATCGCTGAATACCCGGTATGAACCGGGAATGCTCTTAAGATCGCTGTATCATTATTACAAGAAGGAGATAACCAGTGCCGCGATCTTAAGAAATACAGAAAAACTGCTTCCGGTCATGGATATGATAAGGGAGCTTAAGGATTCCTACGAAAAAATTGCAGAGCAGGATACCTCGGCTCCTCTGATGGAAAATACACAGACGGTTTATGCCGGTTTGACCTACGGCAGAGGCTGCCTGAACGAAAATCTAGCCGACCAGGGCACCGACCGGGGCTTCAGAATTTGATAATACAGGCTCTTCTTCAGGCAGCGGACTTAAGGCCGCTGCCTGATTCAGTAAATAACGATATCGCTTCATAATGGCATTAACTTCATAAATATAGCAGTCGATCAGATCCGGATCGGTCACGTTGTCAAAGCCGGAGTATGCGGTTTCCAATTCATATTTTGTCTTTTCCAGATCTTCAAGAATACATTCCCGTAATGTTTTCGGTCTTTCTTCAAATTCAGGCCGCGGGGATTGACGAAAGTGAAATTTCATATGGCTTATCCTTTCTTCCATTGTTTTTAACAGTATAGTCCCAAACAGGAAAAATTATACATTTGTTTTTGTAAGAGCGGGAACTGCTCTCTTCTGCATAATCACAGCATCAGAGACATACAATATACAGCGTATGTTCCATACGATAAAAGCACATTTGCAGAAAGGACAGGGAGAAGATGACAAATCCTCAAAGTGCATTGATCATTGTAGGCGTATGCGGTATTGTTCTGCTGCTGATCGCTGCCAAAAGCAGATCACACATCATTTTGAATTTTGTATTTCGTTCTGCTACGGGAACGCTGCTGATCTACTGCATCAATCAGATCATGACAGTTTCCGGAATATCGTTAACAATAGGACTGGGTCCGATGGCGGTTTTGACATCCGGATTGCTTGGATTTCCTGGGGTTATCCTGCTTTACGGGATAAAAATTTACGGACAGTTGTAAGTATTTCACAAAAATGATTTTTTTGCTTTCCGGGTATAGACAACCCGGAAAATTTGATTTATACTCCATTTACACATTAGAAAAGATTCATTGATATGACCGCAAGGTTTCTGTAAGCGTATCCTTATCAAGTAAGCAGTTCTTTTATTTTCAAAGTAAGAATCGTTTATAATTTCATATCAGGAAGCAGGTGCATTATGCTATTTTTATGTATTTTCCTGCTGATTGCGGCAGTCAAGGATTTGACTGCGGGAAAAATTCCCAACAGGTTGATTTTGATTGGAATGATGACGGGAGTGCTGGTATCCTTCCTTCGGGATGGGTGGCCAACGGTGCTGCTTCAGATCCCTACGCTGCTCCTTCCTCTGTTCCTCCTCTTTCCCCTCTTCTCCATGGGAGTTCTGGGAGCCGGAGATATCAAGCTGTTTATGATGATCGGCAGTTTCTTCTCTTTTGTTCAGCTCTTATTCTGTCTCTATTTTTCCTTTTTACTGGGTGGTGTGACAGCTTTGATCCACCTGATCAGGCATCGGAATTTCAGCAGCCGAACGGAATATTTGTTTACCCATCTGAAAATGATGGCCCAAACCCGCCGTCTGCTGCCTTATCATACCGAACATTCCGATCTCCAAAAGGAAACTTATACCATACATTTTGCCATTCCCATTTTTTTCGCCACACTGATTCAAATCGGAGGTATCTGTCTATGAATCATATTCTTGCAGTCTGTGACAGCGAAGCAGGCTATGCCTGTCAGCTGGTGGACTATTTAACGACAAAGCAAAGCTTTCCCTTTCAGGTACAGGTATTTACCTCTCCCCAAACGCTGGAGGAATATGCGGCAAAGAAGCCGTTGGCGGTAGCGCTGGTATCGGAAAGGGATTACCGGGAGGAGATGTGCCGCCTGCCCATTTCCCATGTGATAATTCTGGAGGAAGGGGCAGGCAGGAAAATTCCCAATCTGAAAACACTGAATAAATATCAGTCCATAGAGCTGCTTGTAAAAGAATTACTGGATTGGGTTTCCTGTGAAGGTATACTGGGAAGGCCGGTGAGTAAAGGAACTCAAATGAAACTGATCGGAATTTATTCTCCCATCGGAAGATGTCTGAAAACATCCTTTTCCTTCGTTTTGGGTCAGCTGCTTTCCAAAAAGCACAAGGTACTCTACCTGAATCTGGAAAGCTATTCCGGATTGGGACGATTGCTGGAAAGAGAGTTTTCCGAAAACCTGTCGGATCTTTTGTATTATCTGCAAAATACGAAGGATAAGTTTGCCTATCGGATGGGAGGTATGGTGGAGCAGGCAGGGGGACTGGATTACTTACCGCCCTTTCATTCCTATCTGGATATGGTATCGGTGACGGGGGAGGAATGGAGGGAGCTGCTGGAAGAGATTGAAAGGAGCAGTGAGTATGAATATATGATCCTGGATCTTTCGGACGGAATACAGGGACTGTTTGATATTCTGCGGTTATGTGACTTTGTTTATACCATTACAGGTGAGGACGGCTTTGCCATGGCTAAGACAGCGCAGTACGAAGAGATCCTGAAAAAGGGAAATTACGAGGATGTATGGGAAAAAACAAAGAAATGTATGCTGCCGAAGTTTCAAAAGCTCCCGCAGGGGTTGCTGCAGTTGACATATACGGAGCTTGCGGAATATGCCAGAGAAAGAATCAGAGAGGATATAGATGAAGGATAATCGGTGTTATATGCAGGAAGTGAGAAATCGAATTATGAAGGATCTGGAGTTTGGAGAAGAGCTTTCGGATGGACAGATGAAGGATCTGATCAGCCGTCATCTGATGGAGTACCAAAGCATCGGTCATCTTTCCTTAAGAGACAGGACGCGGATGGGAAAAGAAATATTTTATTCTCTTCGTAAATTGGATGTTCTTCAGGAGCTGATGGAAGATGATTCCGTAACGGAGATTATGGTCAACGGAAAGGATCATGTATTTGTGGAAAGAGAGGGTCGTATCAGCAGAACTCCACTGTCCTTTGAATCAGAGGAAAAGCTTCTTCAGGTGATTCAGCAGATCGTTTCGGGGTGTAACAGAGCTGTGAATGAGGCCTCTCCCATCGTGGATGCAAGACTGCCGGGCGGAGCCCGGGTGAATGTGGTACTCTCTCCCATCGCATTAAACGGGCCGATCCTTACGATCCGCAGATTTTCCGATCAACCCATGACAATGGAAAGATTGCAGGAGGCAGGCGCACTCAATCAGGAGGCAGCCGAATTTTTGGAAAAAGCGGTACGGGCAAAATACAATATTTTGGTCAGCGGCGGTACGGGCAGCGGGAAAACCACATTTTTAAATGCACTGTCCCAATTTATCCCTCCCGACGAACGGGTAATCACCATCGAGGACAGTGCGGAGCTCCAATTGTGGGGTGTGGAAAATTTGATCCGTATGGAAACGAGAAATGCCAATATAGAGGGAGGAAGACAGATCACCATACGGGATCTGATCAGGACATCCCTGCGTATGCGGCCGGATCGTATTATCGTTGGTGAGGTTCGGGGACCGGAAGCGTTGGATATGGTGGGAAGTGCCATGAACTGCGGCCATGACGGCAGTATGTCCACTGCCCATGCCAACAGTGCGGCAGATATGCTGGTTCGCCTGGAAACGATGATACTGATGGGAGTAGAGCTGCCGGTCAGCGCCATTCGAAGACAGATCGCATCCGGTGTGGACTTGATCGTACATCTGGCAAGACTGCGGGACAAGTCGAGAAAGGTTGTCAATATTTCCGAAGTTACAGGCATGGAAAAAGAAGCAATCATGCTGAATCCCTTGTTTGAATTCCGGGAAACCCGGGAAACAAGGGAAACAAGGGAAACGGGAGAAAAATGCGGTGATCAAGTGAAAGGAGAATTGTATCGGATTGGCGAGCTTAAATTTACCTTCAAACTGGAGAATGCCGGACTTATTTCATAGAAAAGAAACATCTTCCAAATCTGTGTACGGCGCTTTAAGTCTCAAAGAGGAGATAAGGTGCCTGTTGGAAGGAATTGCGGTTGCCGCCTTGTTTGCTTACTTTTTCTATCGCAGTCTCTTGGCCTTTTTTCTGCTGCTGCCGGGAGTATACAGGTATCGGAGCTTCAGG
>JAFQLB010000042.1 GCA_017396675.1 Lachnospiraceae bacterium | reverse complement strand
GGGTCGCAGCATCATTGAAAAGCAGGAGTCTGATAAATCCAACGAAAGTCTGCAGAACGGATTCCGCCGGGGCAGAAGATGGTCATCCCCCCGGCACTTCTCTCAGCTTCAGGATTTTTATCTCACCGCCGATTAATCCACGTTTTCCTTTCTCTTAATTCCCCAACTCCAATCGGTTCACGGCCGAGAAAATGGCTCTCACAGAAGCTCTCGTAATGTTGGAGCTGACGCCCACTCCATAGGTCACACGACCTGTATTCATATCCAGCAGATGGATGTAGGCTGCCGCCTGAGAATTGGCCCCGGACTGCAGTGCATGCTCCTCATAATCCAGAATCTTAATATCTATATTCAGATCTTCCTTCAGCCCCCTCTGTACCGCATCAATGGGACCGTTTCCCACGGCTTCAAAGGTTTTTTCCTCTCCGTAATGAGTATACCGCAGGGTTACCTTGGTATCGAATTCCGTATCCTCATCTCCCATATCCTCCACACGAAGCCTGCGGAAGTGTACCGGTTCTTTCTGATCCAGGTATTCCTTTCTGAAGCTTGCCATAATCTGATCCGGAGAAACTTCTCCCTGTTCTTCCGATATTTTCTGAATGATATCGGCAAATTCCTTATGCATGGCCTTTGGCAGCTTGAAACCAAAATAGGTATCCATAATGAAGGCTACACCGCCCTTGCCGGACTGGGAATTGATCCGCACAATGGGCTCATATTCACGACCGATATCTGCCGGATCAATGGGCAGATAAGGCACCTGCCAATATTGGTTTTCTCTCTCCTTCATGGCTTTGACACCCTTGTTGATGGCATCCTGGTGAGAACCGGAAAAGGCCGTGAACACCAACTTCCCGGCATACGGATGTCTGGGATGTACGGGGATTTTGCAGCATCTTTCATAAATCTCTATGATCTCATTGATATGCTCGATTTCCAGTTCCGGATTAATCCCCTGAGAAAACATATTATATGCTATGGTCAGAACATCCACATTGCCTGTTCTCTCCCCGTTTCCAAACAGCGTTCCCTCCACCCTTTCGGCACCTGCCAGCAACGCCAATTCTGCGGAGGCAACGCCGGTACCTCTGTCATTGTGGGGATGAATGCTGAGAATAATGCTCTCCCTGTCTTCAAAATGCGTATTCATCCATTCGATCTGATCCGCATATACGTTGGGAGTTGTCATCTCCACTGTAGAAGGAAGATTGAAAATAATGGGATTATCTTTGGTAGCACCCCAGGTTTTTTGTACCGCCGTACAAATCTCCAGGGCAAATTCCATCTCCGTTCCCGTAAAGCTTTCGGGAGAATACTCCAGATAAATCCTGCCGTCAAATTCTTCCGCATGCTTCTTTACCAGTTTGGTTCCCTTAACCGCAATATCAATGATCTGTTCTTTATCCATATGGAATACCACGTCTCTCTGCAGCACAGACGTAGAATTGTAAATATGTACGATGGCCTGCTTACAGCCCTGAATGGCCTGGAAGGTCCGATCAATCAGTTCTTCCCGACACTGCGTCAGAACCTGCACCCGAACATCATCGGGAATCATTCTGCGGTCAATGAGCTGCCGCAGAAAATCAAATTCAATCTGGCTGGCTGCCGGAAATCCGATTTCAATTTCCTTAAATCCCAGCTTTACCAGAAACTGGAACATTTCAATTTTTTCCTGTACCACCATGGGATCGATCAGCGCCTGATTTCCGTCCCGTAAATCTACACTGCACCAAACGGGAGCCTTCATAATTTCCCGATCCGCCCACTTTCTTTCGGGATAATACAGTACCGGGTTTCTATGATATTTCTGATAATTTAACATTTCTTTCCTCCTGTAATAGACCCACCTTTTCAGGTGGGTCTATATTATAAAATACGAATCCGCTTTTATATTTATGAATTTATGAGCGTAGACCTTCCGAATCATTCACCCAGACCACTTTCCACCGCTGCTACCAGCGCCTCCAAAGCCCTTTCTTCATCTTCGCCTTCGCAGATTAATTCAATTTCATCGCCACACTTCACACAGGCGCCCAGCACACTCAGGACACTTTTAGCATTTGCCGTATTCTCCCGAAAAGTAAATGTAATTAACGATTTGAATTGCATTGCTTCCTTGCACAGCATGCCCGCAGGTCTCAAATGCAGTCCCGTAGGATTCTTAATTACAACCTTTTGGTGTACCATTCCCTATACCTCCTTCAACTTGGATCATTTACAGCATTGTATTCTGAATCAGATCTGCCAGCTTTCTGGCTTCCTTCTCTATTTCTGTCTGGTCTTTCCCTTCAATCATGACCCGAACCTTGGGCTCCGTTCCTGAAGGACGGATGAGTACTCTGCCCTCACCCGCAAACTTCTCTTCCAATTCCCGAATCGCCCGGGCAATTTCCGGGTAGTCCATGTAGTTTTCCTTTTTATGATTGGGTACTCTCGCATTGACCAACGCCTGTGGCAGCACCGTCATAATTCCTGCCAGCTCCGATAACGGCTTCCCTGTTTCCACCACCACCTGAAGCAGATGCAGGGCACTCAGGAGTCCGTCTCCCGTGGTATTTTCTTCCAGGAAAATGACATGTCCCGACTGCTCACCTCCGAGACTTGCATCAATCTCCTTCATTCGCTCCAAAACGTACCTGTCTCCTACCTTTGTCTGTTCGATATGCAATCCCTCTTTCTTTCCCATGAGGAAAAAGCCCAGATTGCTCATTACGGTAGCCACAATGGTATTCTTTTTCAATTTTCCCTGACTGCGCATATGGTGACCTACAATCGCCATAATCTGGTCCCCGTCCACCATATGTCCCTGCTCATCCACTGCCAGAAGACGATCCGCATCTCCGTCAAAGGCCAGACCCAGATTGGCTTTCTCAAAAACCACCCTGGCCTGCAGCTCTTCCATATGAGTGGAGCCGCAGTTTGCATTGATATTTGTGCCGTCGGGGTTGTTATGAATGGCAATGATCTGTCCGCCCAATTCCTTCAAAGCCTCCACGGAGGTATAATAGGAAGCACCTTCGGCACAGTCCACTACAATTTTCATTCCCGTCAGATCCACCGGCACAGACTGCACGGCATGATTGATATATTCTTCTCTGGCATCGTTGCGGTATTTGATCTTTCCCACACTTGCTCCCGTAGGAAACTTCACACCCGCCATATTATTCCTGATCAGACCTTCGATCTCATCCTCAAGTTCATCGGGAAGCTTATACCCTTCTCCATCAAAAAACTTGATTCCGTTAAATTCTACGGGATTGTGGGAAGCGGAGATCACAACGCCTGCATCCACCTTATATTTTCTGGTTAGATAAGCCACAGCGGGTGTCGGAATAATACCCACATATACCGCATTGGCACCCACGCTGCAAACACCCGCCATCAGCGCGTTTGCCAGCATATCTCCGGAAATTCTCGTATCACAGCCCACCATGATCGTAGGCTTGTGCTGATTCTGTCTTGTCAATACGTAGGCACCCGCCTGCCCCAGCTGCATAGCCATTAAGGGCGTCAGTTCTTCGTTTGCAATTCCCCTAACACCATCCGTACCAAATAATCTGCCCATATCATACCTCCTGATGATTTAATCTGCTCTGCTGACCGAAATCTCTATTTCAACCTCTTCACTGATGATGGTTCGATCCGGCAGGTCCGCCTGCAGCCGAGCGGTATAGCTTCCCGGACGAAGCTCTCCCAGCCCTTCTCTAGCCATCATATCCGCTATGTCTGCGTATACCGTGATACTGCTTTCCTCCATGCCGGAAACCACACTCTCCAGCCCCCGAACGGGGATCGTTACTTCAATATCTTCCTCTGCGATGGTACCGGTAAAGCCCTCCGGCACGTTGACTACCTGAATGCGGCCGCCTTTGACCTTCAGATTTCTTTCTATCTGAGGTTCGATGTAAGCAGTAACCAACACCCTTCCGTTAAAATCCGGATCCGCCAGACTCACATCCTGCGGCAGATATCTCTCAAGATCCACACCTACCACCACTGTCTCCGATGCCGTGGACACATCTACGGCATCTCCAATCTCCAGCTGCAGCAGCTCATCAATAGCAGAAGCTTTACCGGCAATACGAATGGTAGAGGGTGTACTCTCTACTTCTCCCGTCAGCATGTATCCCTGAGAAGGTCTTCCGTAAGGTATGAAAACAACGGGAATTTCCTTTGTTTTTAAAATCGAGGCAGTGCCCTTCACCTGCGAAATACTGGTGGCAATACGACTGTCATTGATACGGTTTCCTTCTGCATCATACAATTCTATGGGCAATGTCATGCTCACATCATCCATGGCACCGGTGATATCAAAGGTGACGGTGGCTTTTGCTACATTGCCGATCAGTGACTCCGGGCCGGTGATCCCCAGCGCATTCTGCTCTGTGGAGGTTTTTCCCAGAATATAACCCTCCTCCGGCTCATTTTTCGTCTGTATCTCAATCTTTTTCTGTACTCTCCGTATATTCTCCACCTTTACCGCCACATGGGTCTGCTCCGAAGAAAGATTCTCAATGGATTTATTACTGGTAAGATGGATCGGGACAAGATTGTCCTCTGTCATATTTTTTAAGTCCGCAGTTGCCACAATGTTGGATGCCGAAAAATTATCCATACGGGAACGACTGTCACGTACGGTTACCGTAATCTCATCGCTGTCATCCAATACCTCGACATACTTACCGCTGCCGGTCATGGTATTCATATTCAGCATCTGAACCGTGACGGTGTATGTCTTCCTCTGGTAGGGATCGTTGATATTGATGGCGATCAGCCAGATCCCTATGGCAAACAGAACTGCAAATATCTTCAGATTCAGATTATGGGTCAATTTTTCCTTCATATTTCCTTTTACTCCACGGGGTGCTAACGGGGTGCTACGACTGTTTCTTCCCGGATACCTGTTTTCCTTTCGATTTAAAGAGCTTTCTCTTATTCGTGTCCTCTACAGGTTTGTTCTGAATACCGGACAGATGACGTTCAATATCCTCTCCCCGCAGTCCTCTGTGCAGCGTGCCCTGATAGGCAATGCTGATCTTACCTGTCTCCTCGGAGACGATAATGGTCAGAGCGTCCGTAACCTCGGAAATGCCCACACCCGCCCGGTGTCTCGTTCCCAAATCCTTACTCAGTCTCTGATTGTCCGACAGGGGAAGATAGCAGGTAGCTGCTGTGATCCTGTTGCCGCGTACGATCACAGCTCCGTCATGAAGCGGTGTATTATGCTCAAATATATTGATCAAAAGCTGACTGCTGACGATTCCATCCAAAATAATTCCGGTGCTTTCAAACTCCGACAGATTATCATCCTGACCCACAACAATCAAAGCACCTGTTTTTACCTTACCCATCTCTACGGCCGCCTTTGCAATCTCCCTGATGGTGTGATCGGAAAACAGGCCCTCCTCCGTACGCCCGAAATCCACAGGCAGGAAGGTTTTAATAAAACTCTTCTTACCCAGTGTCTCCAAAGCCTTTCGAAGCTCCGGCTGAAGCACCACGATAAATGCAAAAACAGCCACATATACCACATTTTGAGCAATCCAAAGAATCGTGTTCATTTCCAGCAGCACGGCAATGACAAGCATTACCATAATGGAAACAACACCCCTCATCAAAAACCATGCTCTCGTATTCCGGATCCAGACCAGAATATGATACACCATCCAGGAAATAATCGTAATTTCCAGGATGTCAATCACACCTATATTTTCCAGTTTGGGAATATGCAGCGTAGTCTGGCTGTTTTCTATGAATTCTCTGATCTGCTCCATGTTATATCATTCCTATAAAAATTAACGGGGATTATTTCGAAGTCTGGTTCTCCTTTGAACTGCGAGGGGCAGTTCTGGAGACTCCGTTGGAGGTATTGATGGTGTTCACTTTTTTGGTCGGCTTTACAGATGTCTTCTTATGCTGTGTGTTGATTTTCTTCACCTGTTTTTCGGGTATTGCCACAAGATTTTTGGGCACTGCCTTCACATAGTAATAATACTCATCATCCTCAAACTGCACCATTTCCGTGCGCTCATAGTCCACGTTAAAACACATCAACTGGATCAGCTTGCAGATCAGACCGCTGACAAGACTGCCTACCAGTATCCACACCACGGAAAGGTTCAATTCCAGCAGCAATTCACAGACCAGCAACAGTATCACATTGGCAAGAATTCCTCCCACTATGGCAAACGTCCAGGCATAACGAATGGATAATCTTCTGATAACATATACCAAAAGCACCGTTACCGCAAAGGCAACCATGATCACCAGCATAGACTTATTTTCCAGAACTCCGTCAATCATGATCCGCAGCTTCTGCGAGCTGCTCTCCGCATCCTGGGCAGAAAGCAGCGCCAGGTTGTCTTCCATATGTCCGATCAAAAATGCGGTAATGAGTCCGCACACGATTGCCAGGATTGAAACAGGCGTCCCAAGAAGTCCGACGGCAACGGGAATTACAAAGGGAATCCCAAAAGAAAAGAGCAGCGGGGTCAACAGAACCACCAGCGTACCTCCCGGTACAAATCGAAAATACAGCAGGAACATCAAGGCAAATACAGCCAGAACCACCAATGCACATTCCACAGCCAAAGCGTAGGAATGCAGCAAAATAAAGCCGGCAGCCGCAACCACAATAAAGTTCCAGGGCAGCAAAGAGCATACCAGGGCAGCCATCAGGACGATCATAAATGAATTCAGCATTTCCATGTATCCCATATTCCTGTTGATCATCAGAAACGTGAGCAGAGCCAGCAGCAGCTTCATCACAGGATTCACATATATCTCATATTTAAAATAAAAACTCTTGATATACTCTTTTGCTTCCAATACACTTGTCATGAATCTTTCCTTCCGCCTGCCGGTTCCGGGGCCTCTTCTTTTCCGTCATAGGAACGGTACAGCTTTTTGAGATTTTCGTGATATCTCTTCAAGCTGCGCAATGCCTGATTGTACCTGTACAGATATACCACGTAGGTGATCAGAATAAAAACACCCTGCATAATCAGGTACAAAAGAATCACACTTTTGCCGAACTGAAGCAGATCCATCTTGTAGATCTCATGCATAAACAGTTCGAAATCATAAAGTACAAATAAACCAAACAGAATTCCAAATGCAATCGTCGTTGCGATCACTGTTTTCAGAATCTGAAGACTGATATAATCACTTCTGAAATAGCTGACCGCTCCCAGATGCTTCTTACCGTCCCGTTTTTCATAGGACGCCATTCTCGTCATCAGTCTGACTCTTTCTTCATTGATCATAAAACTGTGCCTTTCCTTATCTTCCACCGTCCGGACGATCCAGATAACGCATTCTCGGACTGTCCCTATCCACTGTCTTTTTCTTTACGGGAGCAGGAGCCGCGCCACTCTTCAATACCTGACTGAATCCATCCGTCATCTCTTTCTTACAGGCTTCGCAAAACTTGCCGCTCTGAATCAGCTTCCCGCATTTCTCACAGCCGATTCCCGCCAGAGAAGGTTCCGCAAAAATCAGTCTCTCCTCTCTTACCCACTGGCGCAACTGTGCCGTGTCCACCTCACAGGCCTCTGCCACTTCATGGATTCCGGTTCGTACATTTTCCTGTACATACTTCTTTACAATCTGGAACTTCTCTTCCATCTCTTCCCTGCAGGCAGGACAAAGAATGGGACCCATTACATAGTTAAACAGTCTTCTGCAGTTTCTACAATTTTTAACGTTCATCGTATTTCCTCCATTTTCTGTAATTAAAACCCTTTCCCAATGGCCAGGGACAATACATAGACCTGCCTGATACCCGCAGCCTTACAGACCCGAGATACAGCATCTGCCGTACTTCCGGTCGTATAAATATCATCGATGATAACAATCGTATTTAATTTTACATCATTTCTGCCTATTTTGAAAGCCTTTTTCAAATTATTTTGTCTGTTTTTACCTTCTATCTCTTTCATTGGCCGGGTATTACGACATCGCAGCACCAACCCGCCCTCTACGGGAATCTTCCAAAGCAGGGACAGTTCTTTTGCCAGCAGTTCCGCCTGATTGTATCCTCTCTGTCTTTTCTTTCCCGGATACATGGGGACAGGCACCAATGCCTGAGGCCTCCAAAGCTCTATCTTTTTTTTCATTCTTGCCGCCATATGTCTGGCATAAAACGCTGCATACTCCTGTCTTCCTCCGTATTTATACCGATACAGGGAGGCTTTGATACAGCCATACTCAAACAAAGCCGCTCCTTCCCGAAATTCATGCTCCCTTTGGCTGCAGTCATGACAGTATTCTTCTCTGTCTCCCACGGGTTTTCCGCATTTTAAGCACAGTGGTTCTTTCAAATAACGAAGCTCCAACGCACATTGCTCACAACAGCCTTCCTGTCCCCGGGGCAGCACCCCGTCGCACAAGGCGCATCTGCGGGGATATACAAGATCCAGCAAAACACGGCCAATCACGGTCGGCAAATCTTCTCTGTCGTTCTTATATGGTATCAAATATGACCTCCCATTCCCTCCTCATGCATATGATACTGTTCCCGAATCCTCTGCCCCAATCCCGAATATCTTAAATGTTCACTTTTATTTTCAATCATACTCCCCAGCGTTTCCGAGCTTCCCAGAATTGTCACGCATTGCCTTGCTCTTGTCACTGCCGTGTACAAAAGATTTCTGTTTAACAATAAGGCGGGACCGGATAACAGCGGAAGGATGACCGCCGGATACTCACTTCCCTGCGCTTTGTGTATCGTCACCGCATATGCCAGCTCCAGCTCCTCCAGCATAGAAAAGGCATACTCCACTCTTCGCATATCGTCGAATTCCACCAACAGGGTCTGATCAAATTGCCGGATCTCTCTGATGATGCCCGTATCTCCGTTAAATACACCGATGCCCCTGTCCACGGGAATATGATAGCGGCTGACAATCTCCCATTCCAGCTGATAGTTATTGCGGATCTGCATCACCTTGTCTCCTACCCGGAACACGCGCTCACCCATGCTGTGTTCTTCCTTATGAGGAGCCGGCGGATTGAGATGCTGCTGTAAAATCCGGTTCAGTGTCTGTACTCCCAGGGCTCCTTTGCGCATAGGAGTCAACACCTGAATCTCCTGAGGCTCTACCCCCAGATAGGGCGGAAGCTTCTGGCTGATCAGCTGGATCATATGTTTATAGATGACCTGCACGTCTTTTCTCTCCAGAAAAAAGAAATCCCGACTCTTATTATCCAGACGGACAGGCTTGCCCTCATATATTCTGTGTGCATTTACGACGATATCACTTTCTTCTGCCTGCCGAAAAATCTTGCGAAGCATCACTACCGGAAAGACCCCGCTTGCGATCAGATCCTGCAGCACACATCCCGGCCCCACACTGGGCAGCTGATTCACATCACCCACAAGGATCAGCTGCGTACCCACACTGACGGCCCGCAGCAGTGCCTGAAATAAGGCAAGATCCACCATTGACATTTCGTCGATAATTACAACATCCGCCTCCAGGGGATTTTCTTCATTTCTGAAAAAATGCAGACGTCGGTCATCCTCCCGCAGCTCTCCCCCCAGCTCCAACATCCGATGTATCGTTTTGGCTTCAAATCCCGTGGCTTCCGACATTCGTTTGGCTGCCCGTCCCGTGGGAGCTGCCAGCAGAATATCCATTCCTTCCTGTTCAAAATAGCGCAGGATCATATTTATGGTGGTGGTTTTCCCCGTTCCCGGCCCTCCCGTGAGTATGAAAACCCCCTGCGATACCGCCTGCAGAACAGCTTCCCGCTGCAGCTCATCCAGAGAAATATCAAGACGATGCTCCAGGTCCTCTATTCTTTGGCGAATGGTTTCCGCCCGCTCTTTCTCTTCCGCCTCTTCCTTCGGCGGCGTCATGGAGAGATTCAGCTCTGCCAGCTTACCGGCACACCCCAACTCCATATAATACCAAGAGGCTGCATAGCACCGGATCTCCTCCTGCTCCTGTCTGATTACCAGCTTTTTCTCCATAGCCAGATTCCGTATCTGAATTTCTATCGTTTCCGGTGGTATCTCCAGCATATTGCTGCTGTTTCTAAGCAAAATACTCTGCGGCAGATACACATGACCTTCGCTTCCGGCCAGCAGCAGCGTATAGAGAATCCCGCTGCGAATGCGGTAATCGGAATCCATACGTATCCCCGTCCTGAAGGCAATTTCATCTGCCAGCTTAAATCCCACTCCAAAAATATCCTCTACCAGCCGATACGGATTTTCCCGCAATACCTGATACACCTGCATACCGTAGGTATCGTATATTTTGACTGCCAGCGTATTGGAGATTCCATACTGCTGCAGAAAAATCATAGCCTCCCGCATGCCTTTCTTTTCTTCTATCTGCTGCCCGATTTCTCTGGCTCCGCGCATGCTGATCCCCTTGACCTCTGCCAATCGTTCCGGTTCTTCCTCTATGATACGGAAGGTATCCTCTCCGAACTTTTTCACAATTCTGGCCGCCAGCGCAGGCCCTATCCCTTTGATGGCTCCGCTTCCCAAATATCGTTCGATTCCCGCTGCATCCTCCGGCGTCACGATCTTCCAGGTTTCCACCCGAATCTGCTGTCCATATACGGAATGCTCCGTCTCCTGTCCCGTGAGCAGCATATTCTCTCCCTGTGCGATTCCCTGAAAATTCCCCACACACGTATATTCTTCACCTTCACTGCGAAATACAAATACCGTATACCCGTTTTCTTCATTATGAAAAATAATATGGTCTATATAGCCTTTTAGTTCTACCATCATCAGCTGCTGCCTTATCCGTAAAAAGGGGGCTGTCTCACCAGCCCCCCTGCTTTATTTACAATCCGTAATTCCGCTTCATCTGCTCATACAGCATCTGTGCGATTCCAAGACTTTCTTTCTCCGTTGCCTGTGCAGATAATTCCTGAATGGTCATATCCTTGAAATAGTCTACCAAATTGGATGTGGAATCGGAGGATTCCTCATTCTTCGGTATGGTCTTTTCCATCTGCTTGAACACCTGCTCCAGAAAATACGCTTCGAATTGTTTGCAGACATCCATCAGTTCATCGTCTGTGGCTGCCCGATAGTCCTTGTTTACCGCATTCTGCAGTTTCACTGCATTGGCATTTTCCGCCTGATTGGCCAGATACTCCTGATATACACTTCCAATTCCCGAAATATCCATTCTAACTCAACCTTCCTTTATCCTTTGCTTAACGCTTCAACTGATTGGCCTGCTGCATCATTTCATCCGAAGTGGTAATGGCCTTGGAGTTCAATTCGTAGGCTCTCTGTGCGATGATCAGATTGACCATCTCATCTGCCACCTGTACATTGGAGCCTTCCAGATAGCCCTGCATCACGGCACTTTTCGTTACGTTATCATTGGTAGCCTCGTTGATGGCGGGACCGCTGGCATCTGTCACCGTATATAAGGTATCCTGTTCCTTATGTAAACCGGAAGGATTGTTAAACTGATAGAGACCGATGGCAACTCCCATTGGCTGCGGTGTATTGTTGGCGTCGGGATAGGCCAGACTACCGTCGGCCATAACCGTCACCTTACTTGCCATCTGATCCGGCTGCAAAGTAATGGGCTGCCCTGTAGTGCTCAGCACCGGCAGACCATCGGTGGTCGCCAACACCAATCCTCCGCCTACATTTGTCGTAAACAGAAAATTACCGTTTCTCGTATAATGAATCTCTCCGTCCTGACCCCGAACCGCAAAAAAACCTTCTCCCTGGATACCAAAGGCCGTATCACTCTCCGAAGCCAGCATACTTCCCTGTGTGAAAATCGAAGTAATGGAGGAATTCCGCACACCCAGGCCAACCTGTGCACTGATCGGTTTATTCTCACCGTTGGCAGTTGTAGTTCTCGTCTGCAGTGTCTGATACAAAAGCGATTTGAACTCTGCAACCTCTGTTTTATATCCCACCGAATTGACATTGGCCAGATTGTTGGCTATCGTATCCACGTTCGTCTGCTGTGCAATCATACCCGTTGCCGCAGTCCATAATGATCTTACCATGTGTACCTCCTATACCTTCCCCTATTGTATCTTATGGCGTTATACCTTTCCCAAATCGTTGGCAGCTATCTGAAGACTGCTGTCATAGGTTTGCACGATCTTCTGATTCGTTTCATATGCTCTTGAAATAGCAATCATATCTACCATTTCGGATACCACCTGCACATTGGATGCCTCCAGATATCCGGACAGCAACAATGCATCCGGTTCTCTCTCCTGCGCACCCTCCACCGGCTGATAATAGTTTTCCCCATAGTGCTCCAGATAATTATAATCCTCAAAATCCGTAATCAAAATGGTTGCCACGATCTGACCGTTCTGGTAGATGTTACCCATATCATCAATGCTTGTCTCTTCCAGCGGATCCACTCTGATGTCTCCCTGCGTCCCCTGAACAAAGTCTCCGTCCTTTGTAACCAGATATCCTTCCTTCGTCAGGGTAAAGGAGCCGTCTCTTGTATACTTAGTGGACTCCACACCCGCCTTATTCGTAAAATCAACCGTAAAGAATCCGGAGCCGGATATGGCAATGTCGAAGGTATTGCCGGTATCTCTCATGGCACCCTGACTGTAGTCCGTATATGTCTCTCCCATCTTTACACCCATGCTGATGCCACCCAATCTTCGGGATACGAAAGGAGCATCCAGATTGTCCTTAATCTTGTAGGCCAGTACTTCATCAAAGGCCTGACTGGTGGCACCCTCCTTCTTATATCCCGTGGTGGCGGAATTGGCCAGATTATTGGTGATCACATCCATCCTTCTCTGTTCGTTCAGCAAACCTGTGTACGCCGTATATAGTCCCTTTACCATACTTTCTCCCCTGTCCTTGGTTGATCCCTTTCATTTGCCTGCAGAAGCAGCAGCCTCTCACAGCCTATTCTTCTTTATATCCTGCCAAAAACTCTACGTATTTACCGGTCCCGATGGCCACTGCCGTCATGGGATCCTCTGCCGTCATGGTATTGATTCCCGTCTTGGAGCTGATCAGCTCCTCCAATCCCCGCAGCAGACTTCCTCCGCCGGTAAGCACAATTCCCCTGTCTGCAATATCCGCAGCCAGTTCCGGCGGCGTTTTCTCCAGTACGCTGTGAATGGCTTCCACGATCTGAGAGGTAATATCCTTCAATGCCTCTTCCGTTTCCTCGGAAGACACCTTCACTGTTCTGGGAAGGCCGGTGACCAGATTACGCCCCCTGACATCCATGTAGTCCGGCTCTGCCCGCCTGAAGGCAGACCCTATCTTAATCTTAATATCCTCTGCCGTTCTCTCACCGATCAGAAGATTATGTTTCTTACGCATATAACGGACGATCGCTTCGTCAAAATCATCCCCCGCCACCTTGATGGAAGCACTGACAACCGTACCGCCCAGCGAGATTACCGCAATATCCGACGTACCGCCTCCGATATCCACAATCATATTACCACAAGGCTTTGAGATATCAATACCGGCTCCGATTGCAGCTGCTATGGGCTCTTCGATAATGGAAACATCTCTGGCACCCGCCTGATAGGTAGCATCCTCCACTGCCTTCTTCTCCACCTCTGTCACACCGCTGGGAACACAAACTGCAATTCTCGGCTTGCGAAGTGTTCTTCTTCCCAAAGCCTTCTGAATAAAATACTTCATCATCTTCTCGGTTACCGTATAATCGGAAATAACCCCCTGGCGCAGAGGTCTTACCGCAACGATATTGCCCGGAGTTCTTCCCAGCATCAGCCTCGCATCTTCTCCAATCGCTTTGATTTTATTGGTATCTCTGTCAAATGCAACGACAGAAGGTTCCTTCAATACAACGCCTTTTCCTCTGATATAAACCAAAATGCTGGCAGTCCCCAAATCGATTCCGATGTCTGTGTATTGCATATTGCTTCCCCTTTCTAGGATTCTATCATCATTTTATTCTTCTTTCGTCATTCAAGCATACTAAATTATTATAACTGATGTATCCTTATTTTAAAAGGGGTTTCACAAAAAGTTAAGAAAGATTTTGCTACAGGTTAGCCATGCGGCAAAAATATGAGGAAGCTGACGGTGAGCTTGCTCACAGGGAAGCTTTCTCGTATTTTTTGCCATAGGGCGCTCTGCCCAAGCGAGAATCTGCCGCAGAACCGCTGCCGCAGGCAAGGGGCTGCGGCGGATTCGAGCTTGCGCAGAGCGGCAGGGCTAACCTGACGCGGCGCAGAGCGGCAGGGCTAACCTGCAAAATGCACGAAAACAAGAATGGCTCCTTCCATTTCTACGCTTCCGTGCATCCTATCTCTTCCCGATTACATCAATTATCGTCATAATACAGAGAATACTTAATAGCTGATACAAACTTTCAAAGCATTAGTTTTCATTCCCCAATCAGTACTTCCTTCCCCCGGAAGGCAAAGCCGTACTTGCGGATCCTCTCAGGGGCAAAGCCTCGGGAGATCAGCTCTGCCTCATAGCGCTTCTCTTCGATCTGACGCAAGGCCGCCCGCACCGTATCCTCCAGATCCTTCTCCTTTTTCTCGTTGTGTACCTTGAACTCCATCAAAATGGCGTCCTTCCCCTTATCCTTTGGCTCCAGCATCACATCATACCGGCCAAAGCCGCTCTCCCGGTTGGAGGTGATACTGTATTCCCCTTTAAGCTCCACCATCAGTCCCAGCACAAAGCCGTGGTAGAACCGCTCCGATGCATCCCGGGAGGGTCCTCTTCCGGTGTCAAAGTAGCTGAACATCCGAAGGGTCACTTCACTCATATAGGCATTCATGACCTCTGTGTCACCCTCCAGCATAGCCTTGATAAAGTCGTTGTAATCAGCCTCCGCAGGGCCGAACCAGTCCTGTACCATCATAGAAAACATCAGCAGCGTCTCAAAGTTGGTGATGGCCATTTCATAGATGGGCTTTCTGGCCTCTGTCAGCGCTTCCTGCCGCTCCGTGCTCAGTACCTTCAGATACCCCGTGGCCAGCAGCAGGCTCCACACCCCACTCTCATTGTCCCTTAACTGTCCATATACGATCTGCTCATCGATGGGGCTTTGGATGGTCTCTCCCTCCAAAAGTCGCTGAAAGTCCAGCTTCAGCCTCCGGTTTCCCTCCCGTAAGAGCTTCCCTACCAGAGC
>JAFQLB010000041.1 GCA_017396675.1 Lachnospiraceae bacterium | reverse complement strand
GATAAATACTGCCATATCGTCCCCCGGCTTCAATCCCTCTATGATCCGTCTGGTGGTCTCCATTCCTTCTGCCAATTCATAGGGAATCAGCTTCACTGGAAGCGTCGCTGCCCGTTCCACAGCCTCCTTCCAGTTCA
This sequence comes from Lachnospiraceae bacterium, assembly GCA_017396675.1. Classification (GTDB taxonomy): domain Bacteria; phylum Bacillota; class Clostridia; order Lachnospirales; family Lachnospiraceae; genus SFDP01. The sequence goes on along the minus strand of JAFQLB010000041.1, from coordinate 17,689 downwards.
TGATTCCATGAATCCCGGGAATGATATTCCGTTTGCTTTGCTTGGCTGCGGCCTCTGCAATTGTCTGCCACCGTTCCACCCTCTGCAGTGCCTTTTTTCCTTCCAGACGCACCACGCTCCTTGCCGTGGCCACGGGGATCACCTCATACACCCCCAGCTCCACTGCCTTTTGAATGATCATCTCCATTTTATCCGCTTTTGGAAGTCCCTGAAATAAAAATATTCTGGCAGGCAGTTCGACGCCCGCTTCCTTCATAAATGCCAGCTCACACACAATTCGATCATTCTCCAGACTTCGGATAATACAGCGGTATTCCTTATCATCCTCTCCGTTGCTGACGGCAATCTCTTCCCCCGGCTTCAGCCGCAGTACATTTTTGATGTGATTGACATCCCTGCCCTCTATTGTAATATGTTTCCCCTGTATCCGGGAGGCTTCCACAAAAAACTGATGCATGTCCCGCTTCCTCTGTTACGGCTTTCTGGCCGTGATTCCAACCCATTCTCCCTGATATGCAACCTCTGTTACTTCCAATCCCGCTTGCAGAATGGCTTCCGTTACAATCCCCTCTTTATCCTCAATGATTCCGGAAGTGATATACACGCCGCCGGGCACCAGGCATTTTGCGATGACCGGAGTCAGAGGTACCAGGACGTCTGCCAGAATATTGGCCGTTACAATATCCCAGCATCCATATCCCACCTCTTCCTGCAGCTTTGCATCCGTTATGATATTCCCGATGTGCAGCAAAAAACGCTTCCTGTCGATTCCGTTGGCACAGCAGTTCTCTGCTACAGCCTCCACCGCACAGGGATCCAGATCCGTACCCACCGCATATTTGGCCCCCATCATCAAAGCCAGAACGGACAGAATTCCGCTGCCCGTACCCACATCCAACATTCTGGTATGGGGTGTGATATACTTTCTGAGTCCGCGAATGCACAGCTGTGTAGTCTCATGCATTCCCGTTCCAAAAGCAGTGCCCGGATCGATGTGCAGGATCAGACGGGCAGTCTCCCCCGGGCTTACCGTTTCCCACGAAGGTACCACCAGAATATCATCAATATAAAACTGATGAAAATATTGCTTCCAATTATTGATCCAATCCAGATCCTCTGTCTCGCCGACTTCTATGGTCCCTTCTCCAATGTCCAGAAAGCTGCTCAATTCCTCAAGCTCTCTTTTCACATTCTCCAGGATTATATCAATCTCGTCTGAGGCATCCTCCTCCACAAAAAAACTGAGATAGGCAACACCGTCATCCTCTCCCGTCTCCGGCAGAATGTCTACAAACATCTGCTCCTTTTCCCAGGCCGTCAACGGAACCTTGTCCTCTATCTGTGCACCCTCCAATCCCAGATCATACAGACTGCTGATGATAATGTCCTCGGCCTGTGTGGTGGTTTTTATCCGGATTTTTGTCCACTTCATAGCTGGTCTCCTTCCCGCCGCTGCCCTTCCGGCATGCCCTTTTACTCGATACACGTCCTGTATTATAGCATCTTCCTTTGTTTTCTACAATATAAAAGGGGATGTGAGATAAGAAAGCAGCTCTGCTGCGATAAAAAACAATAGATCAAAGAATCCCTGCCTCTGTGGGAGATGTCAAGAATAAAAAGATTTTCGAAGAACAAATCTGGTTGGTATGGCTTCCATCGAATACAGGGATAACCTATCATATCCCTCCACGCTCACGGCACGTACAGACATCCCTGTCTGACGCGCCTTTGCCGTACCTCCATGTACGGCAAGAACTGGGTTACTTCCCCTGTATCCGATACAAGCTCATACCAACGGCAGATTTGTTCTACGTAAATCTTTTTATTCTTGACATCACTGACAGAGGCATTCATTTTTTGATCTTTTTTATCTTCTGTTTCTCCGCTGCAGAGAAGGTAAGCTATCTGCACACGGGTATTGAGAAAAGAAACCCTTGTCCCAAAAGAAGAATATCTGTAATGTGGATTAGCAGTTTTCCAAGCGTACGGATGCATTGCCTGTTGCATGAAAATGCGACCCGGTCTGCAGAGGTATTGACGGATACAGGGAGAAGAGCAGTGAGCCTGGTGCATGGATGCACCAGGCAGGAGCCGCCATACATGGATGTATGCCGGCTCCGGTCACGTCGCAACTTATATGTTTCTATTCCTGTATCCGTCAATGACCTGCAGACCCGAGCATTTTCCCGGCAAACAGGCAATGTATTCGGACGTTTGGAAAACTGAGCAGCTTCACATTATAGATCTTACTTTTGGGAAAAAGGTTTCTTATCTCTTATCCCCTTACACAACCCTGTTATATTTTCCCTTCCCTCAGCATACAGTATCACAAACCTATTATTCGAGAGATCTTCTTATGAGACATCTGAAACACAACAAACGCCTGATTCCCGCCTGTGCTGTTCTGTTCTGCTTTCTTGCCGCCCTTTTCATGCTCTCCCAAAGCCCTCTTCTTCCCACTGCCGGAGGAAGGATTCGGGGACGGGAGGCTGATTACACGGTGGTCATAGATCCGGGGCACGGCGGCATCGATCCCGGTAAGGTGAGCGCCTCCGGCGTAGAAGAAAAGGAGCTCAATCTGGCCATCGCCCTCCGTTTAAGGCGACTGCTGGAAGCTCAGGATATTGCCGTTGTTATGACAAGAACAGACGATGTGATCGAGGCTCAAAACGTAGAATCCAACAAAAAACAGGCAGATCTGGATTATCGGATCGACCTGATCAACGACACCGCTCCGGATCTGGTTGTCAGCATCCATCAAAACAGCTTCCCCGATCCCCAGGTCTACGGCGCCCAGGTTTTCTACCACGGAAAGGACAAAGAAAGCCAGGCTCTCTCACAAATCCTGAAGGATCAGATCGTCGAGGGAACCGATCAGACCAAGATCCGGGACATCAAAGGCAACGAAAGCTATTATCTACTGCAAAAATCCACACCCCCAACGACCATTGTGGAGTGTGGATTTCTATCCAATCCGGAGGAGACCAAATTGCTGCTGTCTCCCATTTATCAGGAAAAGATGGCCTGGTCCATCCATATGGGAATCCTTCTCTATCTGAATCACCCTTCTCTCTCGGACTCCCCTCTCTGACCTCCTGACGGGAGCAGATGTTTCGGATTATTGAAGGTTTACATAAGCGGAGATCAAATCCCAGATCTCCGGCTTTTCAAAGCCCAGCTTCCAGGCTGCCACACCGCCAAGATCATATTTCTGCATGATGGTGAGCTTGGTCTCAATGGACTGGGCGTCCTCCAGCCATACCTGATACAGCGTATTTCCCAGCTGGGCCTCTCCGTAATTCTGGCAGGCCGCTTCATCCCAGCGAACAGGTACATTGTTGTTGGCGATAAAGTTGTCTGCCACCTCCATACCCACCGCTTCACTGGTCACCTGATTGTCCTGTGTTTTCCAGACTCTGGTGTAAAAGGGCAGTGCATTGATCACCTTGTGGGAGGGCACCTCCTCCAGCGTCTGAACGATACCGTCCTCCACAAAACCGATGGACGCTACCGAACCGGCCACACCGCCTCCGCCCCAATGCTCATCGTAGCCCATGATGATCACATAGTCGGCAACCACCCCCTGCTCCTTCCTGTGGTAATGGGCGGTTGACTCTCTGGGAACGTAGTTGTCAACGGACAGTACGATGCCGTTGGCCCGGCAGGCAACGGAAAGCTCTCTGATAAATTGGATAAAGGGCTCACCCGTCTCATAGCTCAGCTCTTCAAAATCCACATTCACACCATCGATCCCGTACTGCAGCACCTGATCCATGATGTTTTTGATCAATGTCTCACGTCTGCCGGTGTAGGACAGAACTTCATAGGTGCTCACATTCTCATCAAAGTTATCGATCAGCGCCCATACCTCCAGACCCATGCTGTGCGCCTGCTCCACATAGCTTTTGCCGGCAATGCTCCGGATCCCTCCCTGATTATCGCTGAGAGAAAACCAGGTGGGTGAAATCACATTTAAATCCTTGGTATTGGCCACTACCTCTGCCAGCGTGGCATTGGCTCCTTCCACCATCACCTGATGCCAGCCAAGGTTGATCTTATGCTCCCGTACCTGACTCGTATATTCCGGTTCCTCATACTCCGTTACGGGCGTCTCCGTCACCGTAGTAACATCCTTCAGATGCTTATTGGGAATGTAGCCGATCATGGCATCCTGCGTCTTGACCTTGGTCCAGTTCTCCATCTCTTCCAGAACCGTTACCTGCTCCCCCTTTTCTACCTGTCTTAAGATGGGGCTTTTGACACCTCCCTGATACCGCACCTGGGTATTCTTCTTTACCGTAGCAATCTGCGCCTCGCCCCACTGCGTCCGCAGCTGCATCCTGTGTGGATCGGTAAACGTCTCATATGAAAAATTCGTATATTTTTTTATATAATCCAAAGCAACATACAGGGTATCCCCTTCGTAAAAGGAAATCCGATATGCTTCCTTTGTCTCCTGCGTTCCTTCCAGATAGGAGTTGCTTCCGATCTGCGATCGTATGATGCTGTTTGGTGTTGTATACAACAGCCATCCCTCGTTTGGATCTTCAAAGAATCTGTCATTGAGCAATTCCTGCACGGAGTCAAAATCCAGATAATACGTTCCCTCCTTCAGCTTTGCCGTGATCTCGATCTGCTCATCCTGAAGAATGACAGGTACCCGATCCTCCTGCGTAATCTCATAATATTCCGTAAGATTCATGGTTTCTTCGGAATAAGAATATTTTTCAAATACCTTCATAACCATCATACCAAGTCCCAAAAATATAATCAGGACGACGGCAATGGCTGCTGGAATCATTTTTTTCATGTACAACTACCTCCGATCGTCCCAATTATATCAGACTATTTATTCTCCGTCATTACCAAATTTGACAAAAACCCGCCTCCTTTGCAAAACAGCGGCATACGGGGATATTCCTGTTTTACAGATTTCATATGACAGAAGGCATTCCTTTCCTTATTTTCTATCGTTACCGTACCAGACCTCCTTCAATTTTCCGTTCTCATCCAGTACGATAAACTCCGGCACATAGGCCATTTCTTCACGCACCCAATGGGTAGCTGCTATTTCTTCCGGAGAAGACAGTTTTTCTCCCCGGTAAATGAGCACTCCTTCTCTGGAAGCTTCTTCCAGTTTTTGATATAGCTTTTGGCTGCGTTTCTCCATGATATCCTCTCTTTCCTTACAACAAACCTTCATCAGGGTAACTGCATCGTGATATATTGTCTGATTGATTTATCTACAAAAATTGTGTAATGAGAAACGGGCTTTGTCCATATAAAATAAAGAGGGAATAAACACAAGAAAATGCACCGAACTGTACCTAAAATAAATCTGCGCTTTAAAAATTGAATTGTAACGTATCTCTAATCTCGGAAATAAAATAATGTGATTGAAGCACTTAAGCCTGTAAGACACCGTAATCCAATTTGACCGGATTACGACTAGAAATCATCCCTTTGGGGGATAATTAAATTAGCATAAGATTATGAAATTAGATATAGAATCGGATGATCGGCTGCCCTCCTTTCGGTACTGACTGCCCGATGCATCTTCATTTGACTATTATACTCAAGATATGCCGAATTGGCAAGATAATTATTATTTTTTTATTAATTTTGTCTGTTTTTCATGTTTTCTCGCAGTGGCAGTATTGACTTCCCTGCATATCATGTATAAAATATTTTTACGGTTCCTGTATTTGAGTTATTTACAGATGGAGTGTTATTTATGAAAATTGAAAAGGTGAACGATCATCAGATCCGCTGCACTTTGACCAAGGCAGATCTGGCAGATCGAGAATTAAAGCTTAGCGAACTTGCTTACGGCACGGAAAAAGCCAAGAATCTGTTCCGTGATATGATGCAGCAGGCCGCCCTTAAATTTGGATTTGAAGCAGAAGATATTCCCCTTATGATAGAAGCCATTCCCTTGAGCGGGGACTGCATTGTGCTGATCATTACCAAAGTGGAGGATCCGGAGGAGCTGGATACCCGCTTTTCCAAATTTGCTCCCTCTTTGCACGACGGCGAAGACGGCACGGATGATTTGCTGGCAAATCTGGCGGAAACTGCCGACGATGTACTGGATCTGTTCAAAAAGATCCGAGGCAGCCAGGCGCTTCCCGAAAACGATACCGCCTCCGGAGAGACCCATCCCCCCGTACCCAAGGCGGCCTCCCACGAGCCGGATGCCGGGCAGGAAGAAGACACACGGGACATTACGAAGATGTTTTCCTTCGACTCTCTTCGACGCATTATACAGATTGCACCTCAGTTGACCCTGTTTTATCACGGCAACAATTCACTGTACAAAAATGCTCGTACCGGCAAATTTATGCTGTTGGTTTCCAAATCCGGTCATACCCCGGAGGATTTCAACAAGGTGTGCAACATTCTTTCCGAATACGGGCATATGGAGCGCTACGGAGCCGCAGGAGAAGCATATATGGCAGAGCATTTCGGTGCTTTGCTGCCTGATCGGGCGCTGCAGTGCCTGACAGAGGTAAATCAGGCCGGACAGGGCTGAGAAATGGCAAACAGAAAATAAGACATAAGAATCCCCAATTAAAACAACGGTTTACACAGGGCACAGGCCTCATGTAAACCGTTATTTTTTACAGTGCATTCATTTTTGCCAGCAGTTCGTCTGCGTCCATGCCATGTACCATGGCAGCTTCCTCCAGACTCTCGCCCTGCGCGGAAGGACATCCCAGACAATGCATTCCCGCTTCCATCAAAATCGGTGCAACATTGGGATTTGTTCTCAAAATCTCACCGATGGTCATTGTCTTTGTAAATTCAGCCATTACATTTTCCTCCTTTTTGGGTTTTTGGATTTCCTAATCAAGTATAATACTTTCTTTCATTTTCTGCAATACGGGATACCTTTTTGAATCTCCCTATTGGGGGCTTTTACCCCTGGAAAATGAGAAACCTCAAATTTGTCGAGGCAATTTCTGTATTTACTTTTGCCCGTAATGACCTTTACAATGGGCAATATAGATCCGTCCATTCTCCATGTGGTATACAAGACGATCCTTTTCATTAATTCTTCGACTGAATTCTCCCTGCAAGTTCCCCTTCAGCGGTTCCGGATCTCCTATTCCCTCCATACAACCGTTACGCTCAATGTCCTTGATGAGGAGATTGATTCTTTTCAGTGCCTTTTTATCCTGGGTCTGCCAGTAGAGATAGTCTTCCCATGCATCGTCAGACCAAATTATCTCACTCATCGCCTTCTTCCTCAATTAGTTCATGCCGCTGTCCCTTTCCTTCTCTGAGTTCCCTGACAGATTTTAACACATATGCCTGGTTGGCCTCGTTGTAAAAGGGATCCTGCGACATGGAAATCTCAAACGGGATTCTCTTTTCCCTCAAAACGGCCTTCACAAATAAATTGATTGCCGCCGAGGAGTTTAAACCAACATTGCTGCAAAAAAGATCGAACTCTGTTTTATCATTAGCGTCAATTCTTGCTGAAATTGTTGCCTGCGCCATACCCTCACTCCTTTCTTGTATTACAACGTAACACAATACGCTTTAATTTGCAATGTTTTACTATAATTTTTAAGTTCCCTGATTTTCACTGAATCTCCCTATTGTTTTCTTCCCCGTTTTGTATTAAACTATACCCATAGGAATGAAAACAAAAGGAGGATTTGTTATGGCTTATGTGATTAATGATTCTTGTGTTATGTGCGGCGCTTGTGAAGGACAGTGCCCCGTTGGCGCTATCTCTGCCGGAGATACTCAGTACGTGATCGACGCCGATACCTGTATCGATTGCGGCTCCTGTGCCGGCGGATGCCCTGTAGGCGCTATTTCCGAAGGCTGATCGGTTCTGCCGTCACCTGAAGAAGAATAGAAGTGTATGGCGCATCCTCCGGAGCGCCATGATGAGAAAACAGCCTGTAAAGAGTGAATATTCTCTTACAGGCTGTTTTTGTTGTCCTGTTGCTTTTGCGCCTTCTATTGAATGTGCAGCTTACGATATCTGTTGACACAGGCCATGATCTCCTGCCGTCTGGGGCGAGCCAGGGAGGATCGGATGTCCTGCCCGGGAAAGAGACTTTCCAGCCCTTTTTTATCCAACAGCTCTTCCAGATGATCTGCCAGCTCCGTCATACTCCGGCGTCCATCCATCACCTGCTGCTCCAGATACTTCAGCAAGTAGGCCAGTGCCATGGTCTGCTCGGGATCTCTCAGCTGCTCCAGATAACGAAGCTCTACCATATCCCTCTCCACCATCAGCTCCTGTGTTCCCAGCGCCTTCAGCTTGCACCTGTCTGCTTTTTTCAGCGTCTGCTCCGGGCGGGGACAACGATTTTTATTATAGGGAGGAAATGCCTCCTGGTGAGCGGAAAAAACCGGAAACGATGCCGCCGCCTCTTTGGCTCTTGCCGTGATCTCGTAAGGAAGGTATTCCTTCATCTGTATGATTCGATCTGCCACATGAAAGTAAGAACCGGAGCTGCCGGCTACAATGACAGTGGATATCCCATGCTCTTCATAGAGACTGCGCACCCGCCGGATAAAGGGAACAATTGGCTCCTCTTTGGGAGACACCACTTCCTGCATCAGCTTGTCCCTGATCATAAAATTGGTGGCGGAGGTATCCTCATCGATGAGAAAAAGACGACATCCGCTTTCCATGCCTTCCATCAGATTGGCTGCCTGAGAGGTGCTTCCGCTGGCATCCTGAGTGGAAAAACTACGGGTATCCTTTCCTCCCGGAAGCTCTCTGATAAAGGGAGAAATGTCCACACAGACAACACTCCTGCCATCCTCCGAGCGCAGCTTCAGCGCACTTTCATCCGTGATCACAAGCTCTCTTCCGTCTCCGCCGATGTGGTTATAAACAGCATTCTGCAATGCCTGCAGGACGGTGGATTTGCCATGATAGCCGCCACCTACCAGCAGCGTAACACCCTTCGGAATTCCCATCCCCGCAACGGCTCCCCTGTGAGGCAGCTCCACCGTCACCTCCAGAGAGGCGGGGGACTGAAAGGGAACGGCTCCCTTCATGGGTGTGTGAGAAACACCACTCTGTCTGGGTAGGATGGAGCCATTGGCAACAAAGGCGCATAAGCCCAGCTCGGAGAGCTGATCCCTGAGGGACTGCTGATCCTCGCAAAGCTCGATGGCCGCCTTCAGACGGCGAGTGTCGATCCGATCATAGAACAGACTGTGGGTGACGCAGCCGGGCAGCAGCTCAAAGAGCATTTTTTCCAGCTCTCCCGCATCTATAGTGCGTCCCCTGGCGGGGAATCCGGCTTCAAACCGCATCGTCACACTGCCCTCATGGATGCGGCAGGCGGTCCTCTCCAACACCTCCTGACCGCAGCGGGAGACTGTCAGCAGACCGCTCTTGCCGGAGCCTCCGGCCTGCTTGCTGTGGGAGGCCAGTGCCGCGCCAAATAATCTGGTCAGATGATCCTGCAGCGTGATACGCGTATGGCGCGTTTTGTAATACTCCGGGGGAAAATGTGCCCGCTTCCCATCCACCAGTACAGACAGCCGGGAGGGGGCGGCGAAAGGATCACCCTGCACATGATCGATGGACAGGATGTAGGTCCCGAAATCATACCTTCCTCTCAGCTCCTTATAAGCCGGGTAGCTTCGGCGGTCAATGGAGCGCAGTCGCCTGCGCAGTTCTTCCGATGATTGCATATGATAACCTCGCTTTGAATTATTTTTGTTAAATTATGATTTATTCATTTCCCATCTGTGCATCCATGTCCGTGGAAAAGGCAACTTTAAGCTTCGGCTGCCGCTGATTGGGTGTATATGCGATTTGACAATCTATTCCGTCTATCTCTTTCTCAAAAAGATACGGCTGACCCTCTGCATACTCCTTCATAAAGAGTTCAAGGATTCTGTTTTCAGCTTCCTCCTGCCAAAAAAGAGATTCAGCAAAGCATATCGACTGTTCTATTTCTTCTTTTGTAAATTCCTCCCTTTGGTCTATCGTAGAAACTGTCAAACCCAGACTCGTAAATGCCTCTGCTTTGTGAGAAAGAATACCCATACTGTGTCCTGCAAATACTTCCCTTGCAGGATGACGCAAAGTATAGGAGGCGGATGCAATCCCCTCCTGTGCAACAAGGTCATTTTCTTCTACGGTCAAGTACTCCGGCAGACCTCCTTTTTCCAGTGCAGCTTCCACCGTTTCTTTTGTCAGCGGATACTCATGGACAGGCAATTCCTTTGCCTTCTTCCATTTACCGCACCCTACGAGAGATAAGACGGATCCAAGAACCAGAATCACAACGGCAGCTCTTCTCATAAAGGATTCACCTCCTTTTTCATTTTATATGAATTTTACAGCAGTATGCAAGCATTTTTATATACAACCGCCGGCAATAGGAGGTATGCTCCTTCCTGCCTGCTCCCGGTAGAACTCTGCTCCTTCGTCCGCTCTATTTTCCCGGATATTCACGAAACCGCTCTACGGCAGTGGAAGAAAAATATCTCCATTTTGTGCTTTAGTGATTCCTTAAAAAGCGGTGCTTGCCTGCAAAATAAAAATTATATATAATGCTTTATATAAATTATAATGCAGGAGGCGCACAAATATGGAAGCATTTGTCTTGACGAAAGAAACCGTACAGGCTTTTTTTCCTCTTCTACCGGAAGAATTTTGGAAATTGGAGCAGGATGAGAGCATTGTACTACTGGGTGCGGCAGAGTCGGATGCTGCGGACGAAAACCGTGCCTGCGGCACCATGGTGCTAAGGGTCGCCAACGACAGAACTTTGCTGATCCCATGGCTGCTGACGGCACCGGAATATCGGCGCCGGGGTGCCGGGAGGGCGATGCTGGAGCTGGCTATGGAGCTTGCCGGGCAGATGAATATGCAGCTTCTCTGTATTTTTTCCGCCGGAGCGGAGGCCGGACAGGATGCCCCCGTGTATCGTTTTTTCCAAAAGCATGGCTTTATCTTGGAAGCACGGGAAGCGAAGGCCTACTCCATCCCGATGGAAGCATTGGGCAAGGAGACGTTTTTCCTGCGGGAGCAAAAACCCGTCTCGGGGATCATGACTCTGGAGGAGACGCCGGTAAAGCTGATTGCAGATCTAAACCGCACTCTGGCGGAAAAGAACCATCTGCTGGATGGTCCCATTTCTAAAGAGCGATCTGTCGGTGAAGTCAGCCTTGTCCAGGTTGAGCACGAGGTCATCACGTCCTGTGTGATTTTTCGGGAACTGGGCGAGCACACGGTGGAGCTGTCCTTTGCCTATTCCGGGAAAAAAGCGTCCATGCAAATGCCAATGTTGCTTCTGCAGGCACAGAGGCTTTTAAGCCGCAGGTATGGTCCGGAGACGGAGTTGGTGATTCCCTGTGTGACGGAGGCATCCCGTAAGCTGGTAGAGGCGCTGGCGCCGTCGGCAGCAGTGACCCGTGTATCCTATGGAGCATACCGGAACACCATATCAACCTGAACGTCAAACAAATCCTGAAAAATGAACACCACCAGGATCACACGAAGAATATACCGGTGCCTTGGTGCTGATGGAGAAAGCACAGAATCTACATCCGGAAGCCGTGCGCCGTTTGACCATCAGGGGGATCACCGATGCATCTTTTAACCATAAAAAACTGTTTTCATACCTGTCAAACTATAATTCCTTGTTCAGCATGGTGAAGACAAACATTTTATTCTGCTTGTTTTATTCAGTCGGGATAATATCATAAAGACGGTCAAATATCCAACCGGAGCGGATGCGATTCCTTTAAGTTCTACACCCAACAAGGAACCTCTCATTATATACTTAAAACTTCCTTCCTCTACCAGGAACTTTATTATTGTTACTATTTCGGGGTATTTCTGAAACTCGTCAAAAAATACTACAGCATTGTGCGGTTTGCAATGCTCCGGCATGATCATTTTCAATTTCACTAAAAACTCTTATGTATCTCATCTCTAATCAGCCAGGTCTTTCCGATCTGTCCTGCCCCGTTTTTTCAATTAATTTGCTCCTGTTCTGCCCCGTTTTGGCAATTTTCGAAGATTCTCTGTACTTACTTCTCTGCCCCTCTCCCCTTTCTTCTGCCGGAGCCGCCCTGCTTCTGCCGGATGGCCTCATCCAGCTCTTTAAAATGCCTCTCTAATTCCTCCTGCCGCTTCCTCTCCAACTCCTTCATTTCCTCCCTGCCCTTTTCCATCTGGGCGGCAATCTCCTTTTGTACCTCCTTGCGCACGGTCTCACTGCATTCCTTCACCGTCTCCCTAATCAGTCCCTGCAGCAGCGCCTTCAGCCGGGCGGCTTTTTCTGCCTTTTCCACAGCCTCTGCAGGCGTGGTCTTACCGCTTAAGGGCACCAGAATTCCTTTTTGATTGTCAAATACCATATAACGTTCCTGTTCCATCAATATGTTTCCTTTCTTAACAGATAAATAATCATAAAAAAAGAGAACGGACGCCTGTTCCATTCTCTTTCGTAATCGCTAATGCTCTTTGTTTACAAATCTTGTATATTCCGGCAGCCACACCAGTTCTACCGTACCGGTGGGACCGTTTCTCTGCTTGCCGATGATAATCTCTGCGATTCCTTTCTTCTCGGAATCCTTGTGATAGTACTCATCCCTGTAAATAAACATCACTACGTCTGCGTCCTGCTCAATAGCACCAGACTCTCTTAAATCCGACATCATGGGTCTCCTGTCGGGTCGCTGCTCCACTGCACGGCTCAGCTGTGACAGGGCCACAACAGGCACATTCAGCTCTCTTGCCAGTTTCTTTAAGGAACGGGAGATCTCTGAAATCTCCTGCTGCCTGCTCTCCGTTCTTCCGCTGCCCGACATCAGCTGCAGATAGTCGATAATGATCAGCTTCAGATCATATTCCAGCTTAAACTTACGGCATTTGCTGCGCAGCTCTCCAAAGGTAATACCCGGCGTATCATCAATGATCAGATTGGACTTGCCGATGACGCCTGCACTTTCGATCAGCTTCTCCCACTCCAGATCACTGAGAGAGCCTGTCCTGATCTTCTGCGCATCCACACTGGACTCCAGAGCAAACATACGGTTTACCAGCTGCTCCTTACTCATTTCCAGACTGAAGATGGCCACCGTACTGTTCAATCGAAACGCCACATGCTGGGCAATGTTCAACACAAAGGCCGTCTTGCCCATGGAGGGACGGGCGGCGATCAGAATCAGATCTGCCGGCTGCAATCCCGCCGTTCGGTAATCGATATCAAGAAACCCCGTTGCCACTCCGGTAATGCTTCCGCTGTTGCGGGAGGCCGCCTCTATTTTTTCCAGGGCATTCATAACGATCCTGCGGATGGGAACAAAATCTCCGGCATTACGCCTTTGTACCAGCTCAAAAATCCGCTTTTCCGCATCCTCCATGATATACTCCAGGCTCTCCTTGCCGCTGTAGCACAGGTTTGCGATCTCTTCATTGAGTCGTATCATTTTACGAAGTGTGGACTTCTCCGCCACAATATTGGCATAGTGGCGGATGTGGGCGGATGTAATGGAGCCCGTCAGAATGTCCCGCAGGAATTCCAGACTGCTGACCTCCGGCGGTACCTCCTTCTCCTTCAGGCGATCCTGCAGTGTGATGGGATCCACCGGCTTACCCTCATCGTTTAATTCTATCATGGAATCAAACACCACACCATACTGTTTGTTATAAAAATCATCGCCGGTGATCACCTCCGAAGCTATGATAATGGCTTCCCTATCCAGCAGCATGGAGCCCAGTACAGAGCCCTCCGCATCCATGCTGTGAGGCAATACTTTTTTTACGATAGCTTCGTCGATTGCTGCCATGCTTCCTCTCCCATCCGGCATTCCTCCCCGGATCCCGGCCTACATCTCCTGCACCTTCACCGTCAGAGTCCCTGTTACCTGACTGTGGAGTTTGATTTTTACCTGATATACCCCACAGCTTTTGATCGCTTCCTCCAGCTGGATCTTTTTCTTATCCACATCCAGACCGCACTGCTCCTTGCAGGCCGCTGCAATCTCCTTGGAGGATACGGAGCCAAAGACCTTGCCCCCTTCTCCCGCCTTGATCCTTACCACAACCTCTTTCGCTTCCAATTCTGCTGCCAAAGCCTGTGCCGCTTCCAGCTGCTCCTTTGCTATCTTATCCTGATTGGCTTTCTGAAGCTTTAAGTCATTCAGATTCTTGGCATTGGCTTCTACTCCCAGCTTTTTGGGAATAATGTAATTTCTTGCATAGCCGTCATTGGCTTCAATGATATCTCCCTTTTTGCCCAGGGATTTCACATCCTGCAATAAAATGACCTTCATTCTACGTCAGTTCTCCTTCCTCAATCATGGCATCCAGTGTATCTTTAATTCTCCGAATCCCTTCTATGACACTCAAACCTTCCATCTGACAGCCTGCGGTGCTCAAATGGCCGCCGCCGCCCATACGCTCCATAATCACCTGTACGTTGACTTCATCTATGGAACGGGCACTGACATAAATGGTATCCTGATATCTTGTCAAAACAAAGCTGGCCTTGATCCCCTTGATATTCAGCAGCTCATTGGCCGCCTGTGCCCCCACGATGGTGGGACTCTGAAGCCCTTCGCTGCTGCAGGTGGAAATGGCATAGTACTGTCTGTAGATCTCTGCCTGGCTGACAGCATCCGCTCTCGTCTTATATTCAATGGCATCTTCCCGAAACAGCTTACGCACCCTGGTCACATCGGCACCGCATCTTCTCAGGAATGCCGCAGCCTCAAAGGTTCGCACACCTGTCTTTGTCATAAAATTATTGGTGTCAATCATAATACCGGAATACATGCAGTCCGCTTCGTCCGGCCGCACCTTCACTCCGTCATTGATATATTGCAGAATTTCCGAAACCATCTCACAGGTGGATGATGCATAGGCCTCCACATAAGAAAGCGTAGCATTTTCAATGGTTTCCGTTCCCTGCCTGTGATGATCCAGCACTACAATGGATTTACATTCCTTCAACAATTCCGGACATTCCGTCAGACTGGGCTTATTGACGTCCACCACCACCAGAACGGTATTATTTTCCGCCAGCTCCAGTGCCCGCTGCCCATCCACGATCATGTCCTCTTCGTAATACTCATTTGTTACAAACAAATCCGTCAGAGGCTTTACCGAGGTTGTAATCTCATTGATTACAATATGTGCCTTTCTGTCCAGAGACTTGGCAATTCTCCAAATACCCACCGCCGCGCCGAAGCTGTCCACATCTGCCATTCTGTGTCCCATAATGATCACAGAATCCTTACTTGTAATAATCTCACGCAAAGCATGCGCCTTCACTCGGGCCTTTACCCGCGTATTCTTCTCTACCTGCTGACTCTTGCCGCCGTAGTAGCTGATGCGCTCCGGTGTCTTTACCACAGCCTGATCTCCTCCCCGACCCAGGGCAAGATCCACGGAGGTTCTGGCAAACTCATAATTCTGTGAGTATGTAAGTCCGTCCAGACCGATACCGATACTCACCGTCACTGCCATTTCATTGCCGATATTTACGGTTTTCACTTCTTCCAGCAAATCAAATCGGTTGTTCATAAGCTGTGTTACGGACTGTTTGCGCAGAATCACAAAATATTTGTCCTTTTCCAGCTTCTTTACAATGCCGTCCAGAGCCGCAATGTACTTGTTGACCTTACGATCGATCAGAGCGATCAGCAGGGATCGTCTGACTTCTTCCACACTCTCCAGAGCTTCCTCATAATTATCAAGGTAGATCATTCCCACTGACAGAGACTGGTTATCATTCTCTCTCAAGGCGATTTTCAAAGCCGTTTCATCAAACAGATACAGCGCGATGAGATATCCGTCATATCCCTCCGGACTGATGATATCGCTGTTTCTGGCCATATCCTTCAGAGAAATCCTCTTCATCTTGACGGTGTATTCGCAGCCCTCATGGGTCAGCGCCGCATCCGTCTCCTCCTCTTCCTGCCCCGGCATTTTGTCCTTTGTAATTTCCGGAAAAATGGAAGTGATGGATCTCCGAAAGCCCTTTGGTACGTGGAGCACTTCTTCAAAAGCCTTATTGGTCCAGATCACCTTACTGCTGTCATCCAACAGGGCGTAGGGCAGCTCCAGCTCCCGCAGCAGCTTCCTCTGGATCTGTCCGTATTCCGTGGCAAAGCTGACCAGCTCATTTAAGATGACGGGTCTGTTATTGAAAAGCAGATATAGAATGACGCCGAAATACAGCAGAACAAAGCAAGTCAGGAGGATTCCGCTTCTGTAATCCAGCATGTAAAATGCCACGTTGATAACCGCCAGCAGAATGCCCAGATACAAGGACGCATGCATATATGCCTTCAGCATGCCTTTGATTTTGATTTTGTTCTTCATGGTTCCTCTCATTCTCCTCCTCGCACGCCGACATTATACCACGAATCCCCGGCATAGGCAAATGCAAAAAGAAGAGGGCGTCCCCCGGGTCATGTATGACCTTGGGAACACCCTCTTAAAAATACTTAATCACAGGAATACGGCATCAGGGCAACGTGACGCGCACGCTTAATTGCCACTGTAAGAGCTCTCTGATGCTTGGCACAGTTGCCGGTAATCCTTCTGGGAAGGATCTTTCCTCTTTCGGATACGTATCTTTTTAATTTATTGGTGTCCTTATAATCAATCACGTTATCTTTTCCACAGAAAACACATACTTTTTTTCTTCTGCGGATATTGCTGCGTCTCTTCATCGGGGCGTCAGCTTTGTCGGTTTTATTAAAAGCCATAATCAATGCCTCCTGTCATATTGGTTCGTTGGTTTAGTTAAAGGGCAGCTCTTCGTCGATCCCGTCCGGAATGTTCATAAACCCGTCTGCTGCCGGTGCAGGCTCCGGTCTGTTATCATGAAATCCTTCGGAAAATCCCCCGTTGTTAGCCGAACTGCTTTTGCTCTCTGCAAACTCGATATCATCAGCAATGACATCGGTGGTGTACACCCGGATGCCGTCTCTGTTGGTATAACTTCCCGTCTGAATACGGCCGCTCATGGCCACCTTGGTTCCTTTACGGAGATATTTCTCCGCAAATTCCCCCAATCTTCCGAAGGCCACACAATTGATAAAATCGGCCGTCTGTCCGTCGGAATTATTGCGGCTTCCCCGTCTGTCCACTGCCAGAGAAAATCTGGCGATGGCCATGGGTGCTTCCCCTGATTGAGAATATCTTACCTCCGGGTCTCTGGTCAATCGTCCCATAAGAATAACTTTGTTCATACCTGTTTCCTTTCCGGCATACCGGAAGGTATGCCTTATCTTATGCGTCCTGTTTTACACATAAATATCTGATGACGTTGTCCATAATACGAACTCTGTTTTCGATTTCGTACGGTGCTGTGCTTTCCGCATCGAACTGGATGAAATAATAGAAGCCTTCGTTCATCTTCTGAACTTCATAGGCCAATCTCTTCTTGCCCCAGTCATCGACATTCGTGATCTGACCGCCAAATCTCTCAATGGTGGCCTTTACTTTGTCGATGGCAGCAGCTCTTTCTTCATCTTCGATTTTAGCACTGACAACAACTGCTAATTCATACTTGTTCATGCTAGTTACCTCCTTGTGGTCTCTGGCCCCGATATACGGAGCAAGGAATCAATATATCACGGATTGATATCATACCATAATTTGGACGAATCTGCAAGGAAAATTTTATAACTTCGTAACTTCATTCATAATCTCACATAACCCGTAACCTCACTT
>JAFQLB010000040.1 GCA_017396675.1 Lachnospiraceae bacterium | reverse complement strand
TGCTTTGTATGTATTGATATCCTCTCCCTCTGTGCAGGGAGCCAGAGTTATCTTCTCATCCGGATCTTGTACTGCGTTATCGGTATTCACATCATCAAACAATTTGTCTAAAAAGCCTTTTAAAAATTCTATATCCTTCGTATGCCCGTCTGCCTCCTGAGACTGCACATAGTTTCCCCAGGCTCCTGCAGCAGCAGCGTAGGCCGCTTTGGCATTCTCCACTGCAGCCTGTGCCGTACCTACCGCTCCTTCCGCTGCCTCTACCCGTCTTCCCGCCGCCTCCGCATTCGCCTGTGCCTGCGCCAGCTGGGTCTGCTTATCGATCTTCGCCGTATCCGTCACCCCCGCAGCGGCGATCTGGTTGGTCAGGCTGTCCACCGTAGCCTGGGCCGCATCCACCTTCTGCTTGGCAGCCTCAATCCTGGCCTGGTAGGCGTTGGTGCTGGACACATTGCCGCTCTGGATATTGTCATAGGTCTGATCGGATACCTGCCCTTTCAGCAGCTCTGTGGTATATGCAAGGATCAGAGCATCCAGCTCCTTTTTTGCCGCCTCCAGCTCCGCACTCTCCTTATCCTCCAAATAAAAGAGTACCTGATCCTTTTCCACCGTATCACCCTGCTTGACGGCCACTCCGGAGATCACCCTGCTCTCCTGAACACTCACCTGATAAGGATCGTCGGAGGCGATGGTTCCCGTTCCTCTGATCTTGGCCGTGATACTTCCCGGCTGCACCGTGTCGGTGGCCACCTCCGGGAGTGAATAATTCATGATGGTATTGGAAAAAAAGGTTAAGACCAGCATCAGGCCCAAAAATATAATGGCCAGGTTTTTGATCATATCCTTCCTGCTTACCGTCTTCTTTTCATCTGTACCCTTTGTACCCAGTGTACTCAGCTCTGTACCCATTCTTTCCTCCCGCTATGCCTTGATTCCTCCCTGATAGGTAATTCCCTCTACCAGATATTCTTCCCCGTATAAAAATACCAAAAGTGCAGGTATCATATAAATCGTCGCCACGGCGAAGGCCAGTCCGATCTCCCCCGCATTGATCCTTGAGAGAAACACCGACAAGGGATGCTTCTCCGGATCCGACAGAAGGATCAGGGGCTGCTCCACCATATTCCAGTAATCGATAAAGATCAGGATCGCAACGCTGCCCATGGCCCCCTTGCAGAGAGGCATACAGACATTCTTAAAGATCTGCCACTCTCCCGCCCCGTCGATCCTCGCCGCCTCCAGAATACCGGCAGGAATCCGCCTCATGTATTTGGTGAGCAGAAACACCGCATAGGGAGAAAAAATCCCCGGCAGCCAGACAGCCCAGTTGGTATCCAGCAGGTTCAGCCACTGCGATACCAGAAAATTTGGCACCAGTGTGACCTGATAGGGCATCAGCATCAAAATGATGTATACGAAGAAAATGATCTCTCTCAGTCTTCCCCTGTATCTTGTAAATCCGTAGGCCGCCAAACATGCCACCACAAGCTGAAACACTACAATAGGACCCACCAGGATCACGGAGTTCCAGAACTTCAGCAGATACTCGGGGCTTTTAAACAGTACCGTGATATACTGCTGAAAGGAGACCATGTCCGGAATAAACTTCAGATTCACCGTCTCCAATATGAACTTTTTACCGCCTGATTCTCCTGTTTCAAAAATCACTCCGTAATTTGCAGTAATCTCCGATGCCGCCATAAAGGAATTGCAAATGGTAAACACAATGGGAATCAGAAACAATATAGTGATACCTGCCAGGACGCAGGTCAATACCAGATCTGTCGTGCGTCGTTTTGCTTTTCGTCTCATTCCGTATCCGCTAGCCTTCTACATCCTTCCCTACATAATTCTCAATTAAGAAGAGTCCTCCGATGATCACGATCATAACAAGTGACATCAGGATCGCTGCAGCTGACAGCTTTTGATAATCCAATGACTGGAAGGTATTGTTCATAAAATGCTGCAGCATATACAGTGAATCAAAAGGATAGTCTCCCGTCAACAGGTAAACCTCCCGAAATACCTTAAAGGAATTGATTAATGACAATATTGTCACAAACAAAATCGTAGGTGACAGATAGCGCATCTTGATATGGAAAAAGAGCTGCCTTGGGGTTGCGCTCTCCAGCATTGCCACCTCCAGAATATCTCTGGGTATACTGCTGATGGCCGCCATAAACAGGATCATATTGTACCCAAGATTCTTCCATATAAAGAGGATCACAAGAACCACCTGTGCATGCTCCGACTTGAACCAGTCGATCTTGTCTCCTCCCAAAGACACCATAAACTCATTGACCACGCCGTTATAATGAAAGAGTACCTGCCAGATCAACACCACGGATGCAATGGGCACCATCATGGGAGACAGGATAAAGGTACGGAATTGACTCTTAAAGGGGATCTGCCGTTCCAACACAAAAGCCAGTGTCAGTGCCAGCACCACTGCCAGGGGTACGGCCACAAAGGAAAACTTCAGCGTATTGGCGGCAGCCAGCCGGAAGGCGGTATTCTCAAAGACACGGACAAAGTTCTCCAGAAATACGAACCTCTTCTGTATGGGATTGTTGACTACGGAGTAAAAGATCACCACCAGAAAGGGCAGTACAAAAAAGAGTGCCACGCCGAGAACGCTGGGAGCCAGAAAAAAAGCGCTCATTTTCTTTCGCCTGCGCTCTTCTCTTCCCGCTTTCTTTTTCACAGGTTTTTCGGTTTTCTCAGTTTTCACCCATTTCACATATTTCACAGCCCTTATCTGTCTCTCCCGATTTCATAGTATCTCATCAACACCCTAAATGTCTCAAATGTCCTGCAATGATATAGACGCATTTCCCGTGCAAAAAGTTTCAAGTCCTATCCTGTTTTTATTGTAATATTTTCTTTACAATTTGTATCCTTTTTGTAACAAAATATGGTGGTTCCTTACGGCCTTGCACCATATCTTGTTTATATCATATAACTGTTGTGATTGCAACGGATTTACACCTGATACACGCCTTTCCTGTCGTTTTTCGTATATGACACACAGTGATCCGGTGGCTTAGCTGCCAATACTTCCCAAGAATTGTTGACATAATATTTTTGACCGTTGCAGTTTTTTGCTCTTATACCCAAAAAACAGTAATCCACAGGAAAGTATGCTGTGGATAACCCTTCTTTGGAAAATTCAAAAGAAATCCACGGTTTCCACATAGTTATCCACATTTTTTCACCTGTTCATAGTGCATAAGTCCCCTGTCAATCCACCAAACACAAATGTCATATTCTCTTTTTTTGACATTTTATCACTCTATATTACGTTTTTCAAAAAAATATTATGTAACCTTCCTTATTCTCCCCAGAATTTCCGCAGCTCTTCCTCCACCTTCTCCAGATCTGTCACCTTGTAATTTGCCCACTCTGCGGGAAACATCCTTACATACTCTCTCTGCAGAAATCTCTCATCCAGCAGCACCACCACTCCCCTGTCTTCTTCCGTACGGATGACCCGTCCCGCAGCCTGCAGGACCTTATTCATTCCGGGGAACCGATAGGCATGGTCAAAGCCGTTTTCCCGCCGGTGATCAAAATACTCCTGCAGGAGTCTTCGTTCCTCACAGATTCCCGGCAGCCCCGTTCCGATTAGAAGGGTACCGATGAGCCTGTCCCGCTTTAAGTCGATCCCCTCCGAAAAGATACCTCCCATCACACAAAACCCTACCAGCGTAGTATCACGACAATACTCATACCTCTCCAAAAAGGCTTCCCTCTCCCTCTCATCCATGGACTCCTTCTGCATGATGCATTCAACTCCCTCTTCAGATCCGTATCTCATTTCATAGATCTGATAGATGCGTCTCATCATCGCATAGGATGGAGCAAACACCATATAATTGCCCTGCCTGACAGAAATGACACGATGGATATAAGAGGCAATTTTTTCAAATTCCTCTTCCGTGCGCCGTGTATATCTGCTGGTTACATCGCGCGCTACAAAAACCCCTCTGTTCTCCTTTCGGAAGGGGGACTTCGCATAGATCTCATAATCCTCCCCCCGGCCTCCCAACAGCTTTTTGTAATACTGTACCGGGATCATGGTGGCAGAAAAAAGAATGCTGCTTCTCCCTCTTTGCATCCTGACTTTCAGCTTGTCCGCAGGATCCACACAAAACAGCTTTATCAGAAAATCCCCTTCCTCCTCCAATGAGGAATAGATCAAATACTCTTCTCCCATCCCGTCATACATCAACAAAAAATGGGACAGAATGAAATAAAATGCCAGGATCTCTTTCCTCACAGGGCTTTCCTCTTTCTCTTGAAGATATTCCGAGATAATGGAGGATAAGCGATTTAGAGCGAGGATCAACGGCTCCACATCCTCCCCGGTCAGAACTTTCTTTTCCATCCGCTTTAACGCCAGCATCCGGCGATTGCACTTTTCCAGCTGTTTTACCATCCTGCCGTTATAGGCCTTGACCAAGCCCTTCAAGGTAAGAAGCGCCTTCTTATTCAGAACGGCACTGTACATTTCCCTGCCCCGATCCACCAGATTATGGGCCTCATCCACCAGGAAAATGCCCGCATCCCCGCTTCCGCCTCCGAAAAACCGCTTCAGATATACGTGGGGATCAAACAGATAGTTATAATCTCCGATAATACCATCCGCAAACAGGCTGATATCCAAACCGAATTCAAAGGGGCACACGGTATGTGCGGCGGCATATTTCAGGATCGTCTCCCGATCAAAGACTTCCTCATGGGTAAGGATATCAAACACGGCGTCGTTGATCCTGTCCATATGCCCTCTGGCATAAGGGCAAGCATTAGGATCACAGTCCGGCTCTCCCAAAAAGCAGATTTTGTCCTTTGCGGTCAATGTTATGGGTTTAAAGTGCAGCCCCCTTTCCCGCAGCAGAGAGAAGGTCTCCTCCGCCACCTTCCCTGTCATCGTTCTGGCGGTCAGATAAAACACCCTGTCAGACAGCCCCTCTCCCAGTGCCTTAATGGCGGGAAAGAGGACGGAAAGCGTCTTACCTACCCCGGTGGGTGCCTCCAGAAACAGCTTTCTCTTATGATAGACAGTGCGATACACAGCGGCGGCCAGCTCCTTCTGTCCCTCCCGGTAGGGATAGGGAAACTTAAGCTGTCGGATGGAAGACTGCCGCAGCTTCTTCCATGCAATCTCCATTTTTGCCCACTTATCATACGACGCAAGCAGTGTCATAAACCATTCTTCCAGTTCTGACACCTCATATACATACTCAAAATAGCGGATTTCCAGCGTATCCATATTACAATACGTCATTCGCACACCCACAGAGGGTGTGACTGATCTGGTCAACAACATGGCGGAATGACCGGCAGCATACATAAATGCATAGCATTTGGCCTGTGCCAGATGCACCGGCTCCGGCTCCTCTATCCCCCCGGTCTCCCGATACGTGCCTTTGATCTCATCCACCACCATGATCTCTTCCGGATCTCTGAGGGAGACAACCTCCTGCAGGGAGTCAATGACCGTAACGGAAGGCTCCTTCCTTCTTTTGGGAAAGATACCATCGGCTCTTCCTTCTATCACCAGCTCATACTCCTCCCCGTAATGTACAAAGCGAAGTGCCACCTCTGCCTGATAATCAGACTTCATTCTGCTTTGCAGCAGTCGGTGAATCCTGCCGCCCTCCAGCATGGCGTTTTCTGTACGCAGCCTTCCCCTATGATCAATATCCCCGCTTCTGAACAGGAACTCCACCAGATTCCGCACGGAGATCCGTATTGATTGTGTCGAATGTTTCGAATGTTTCCTCTCACCTTCCATGGTTCACCTCCGCCTTATCGAAAGTCTACCATATACGGGCGAAAACGCAAGGGAAGCAGCTGACGCTGCAGGTTTTTATTCTCTCTTGCCTCAATGGAAATCGCATGGACAAACCCTCGAAACAGCTTCCGTATCTCTTCCTCTCTGTGAGAATATATGAGTCCATCCCCTTCCTCTGATCCTTCTCCCGATTCTCTGCCCGAAGTCACCTGAAAATCTCCTTTTATATTTCCTGCAAGAAACCAGCCCTTGCCCGCAGGATGTACCAGATACTCCTCTCTTCCTACGTCCCGGATCACAAAATTTTCTTCCGGGAAACGATCGGAGAAATGTTCTCCCAAAAACTCCAGCAACTGTCCCTTGGGCTCTATCTCTGCATACAAGATCCCCCCTCGCAGCTCAGAAAAGCGCAGAAAGCCGTAATAATGGTGGATCTCGTTCCGGATGGTCTTATCCAGAGAGGCGGCCAATGCTATGTAGGGATCCTGCAGGTTATCCAGCAGATATCCTTTGCACTCTCCCGACAGTCCTCTTGCAGCGGTGCGAAGCACCGCTGTTCCTCGGTCGGGATGCGGACTGGCCATTACGTGCCACAGCGCCCTTGTCACCCTCTCTCCCAATCTCCTTCGCAGGCTTCGTCCCACCTTTACCGCCTTCTCCTCTTCGGTGGGTACCGACAGGTAGCTTGCAAACAGCCGCAGGGTCTCCTCCTCTTCCGTTCGTATATAAGTGAGGGACAGCGGATATTTCTTCTCATAAGCAGTATAGACGGCGGTAAAAATGCCGGCCGGACTTCCGTCACAGATCAGAATATACTCTTCCATTTTTTATATTCCCTTCTTCCTCCATTGCTGTCCTTCCCTGTCAAGCACCGCTATTCCCCCACGTGACATCCCGATCATCAAACAATGACAGCTGTCGATAGGTAACTCCCTCCCTGTCAAAAGGCAGGCGTTCCCCGGTGTTTAACAGGTTACGGGTAATGTAATCCTCTTCTATTCTTACCGGATACATCATCTTTCCCGAGCAGGTAATAAAATACAGCGCACGCTTTAATACCACACCCATTTTTTTGAGATGTTCAAAGGTAAGACTTCCGTTACGTCTGGCCGCCACGATGCGCCCGGCACTGCGCACTCCCAAACCGGGAATCCGAAGCAGCAGTTCATAGGGCGCATGATTGATCTCTATTGGAAACAGTTCCAAATGCCGCAGTGCCCAGTCTGCCTTGGGATCCAGAAAGGCATTGAAATTGGGATGACTCTCACTGAGCAGCTCCTCTGTTCGAAAACCGTAGAAACGCAGCAGAAAATCCGCCTGATACAAGCGATGCTCCCGAAGCAGCGGCGGACCTCCCGGAAGAGCCGGCAGCGCCTTATCTTCGTTTACATTTACAAAGGCAGAGTAAAAGACTCGTTTCAGCTGAAACTTCTGATACAGACTTTCCGCCACCGAAAGAATCTGATAATCACTCTCAGGTGTGGCACCGATAATCATCTGGGTGGACTGCCCTGCAGTTACAAATCCCTGTGCATGGCGGTACAGCGTCAGTTCCTGCTTGTTTTCCGTAATCCCCTTCTGTATCTGACGCATGGGCGTCAGGATCGTCTTACGGTGTTTGTTGGGCGCAAGCTGCTGCAAAGACTGTGCCGTAGGCAGCTCCAGATTGATGCTCATCCGATCCACCAGATATCCCAGCTTTAGGATCAGACCTTCCGATGCCCCGGGAATGGCCTTCACATGGATATATCCGCGAAATCCATACTCCTTCCGCAGCTTAAAAATGGCCCGGTACATCAGCTCCATGGTGGTATCCGGACTATGCAGAATGCCGGAACTTAAAAACAGCCCCTCAATGTAATTTCTTCGATAGAATTCCACTGTCAGGGTACAGATCTCTTCCGGAGTAAAGGCCGTTCTTCTGTGATCATTGGAAGCCCGGTTGGCACAGTAGCGACAGTCATAGATACAGTCATTGGTCATCAGAATCTTTAACAGACTGATACACCTGCCGTCGGCGGAAAAGCTGTGACAGATTCCGGAGGGCAGCGCATTGCCCATCCCCCCACCGCTTCCCTTCCGGTCTGCCCCGCTGGAGGTGCAGGCCACATCATATTTGGCTGCATCCGTCAATATCTCAAGCTTTTCGGAAATATCCATGGAAGTATTCACGGATGTATTCACGGAAGTATTCCCGGATGTATTCCCGGAAGTATTCACGGAAGTATTCCCGGAAGTATTCCTGTAAATATCCATGGAAGAACGCACGGGTGCACTGTTCAAAAACGGTACCGATGCTCCATCGGCAGTTTCGTATCCCTTCATTGCTTCATCCCTCCTGCCGCACGCTGTATTCGAATGTATGTTCTGTTTTATCATAGTACATACGTTCTGTTTTGTAAAGGGCAGGAATGATTTTCCTACGATTGTTGGAGGGATGACCACCTTCCGTCCCGTAGGAATCCGTTCTGCAGACTTTCGTTGGATTTATCAGACTCCTGCTTTTCAATCATGCTGCGACCCGAAACGTTGTCTGAGACCTTAGGAGCCCATAGAAGATGATAAAACACAGTAGGATACAAACAGCTATCACCAAACTTCAAGAAAAAAGCCGGTCGTATTGGCTTGGGAGGCACAGGCGCGCACAGATTATGATTTGTGACGCGCCGCTTCTGATTGGAGTCCATTCCAACAGAAGCTGAATCGGACATCCTTGTCCGATTCGCGCTG
>JAFQLB010000039.1 GCA_017396675.1 Lachnospiraceae bacterium | reverse complement strand
GCTCCTAAGGGCTCAGACAACGTTTCGGGTCGCAGCATGATTGAAAAGCAGCAGGCGATAAATCCAACGAAAGTCTGCAGAACGGATTCCTCCCAAACAGAAGGTGGTCGTCCCGGCGGCACTACTTTCAGCTTACAATTTCTTATCTCACCGCCGATTATAAGGAACCTTTTTTCCAAATCTGACATAGGGTAATAAAAAACGGGTTTGGAGAGTATGGCAAAAGTAATCATTGATCCGGGACACGGCGGTTGGGACAACGGGGCTCAGTATCAGGGCCGTCGGGAAAAGGATGATAACTTAAATATTGCTCTGGCAGTGGGGAATATTCTCACGCTGTACGGATTTCAGGTATATTATACAAGAACGGAGGATGTATATGAATCTCCCTATCAAAAAGCGGTGGAGGGTAATGCGCGGGGAGGGGAGCTGTTTCTGAGCATCCACCGCAATGCAAGTCCCTTTCCCAATCAGTATAACGGTGTGGAATCTTTGATTTATTCCGGAGGAGGCTTTTCCCAGCTGGTGGCGGAGAATATCAACGGTCAACTGGAGCGGATCGGATTTCGCAATGCAGGGATCGAGGAGAGAAAGAATTTGGTGGTTTTAAATTCCACCGTTATGCCGGCCGTTTTGGTGGAGGTGGGGTTTATCAATTCCGATGTGGATAACCTGTTGTTGGACAGTATTTTTACGGAGACAGCCTATGCCATTGCCGACGGTGTGGCCATGAGCTTTTTTCCGGAAAATTACAGTTAAAGGGCAAGTGACAACATCGGCAGCGTCTGCCTGCGGTTCCCCCAAAAGGGGGAGATATTGCGGGCGGACACTGCCGATGGTTTTTTCTTTTGAAAAGATTTTTGTTATGGCGCCACGGATGAGGGATCCTCTGTGAGAGAGGAGGTATCTTCTTGGGAAGGTTCCGGCAGCGTCATCAGAACTCTTGTGATACGATTCTGGACTACCGTTTCCACCTTGATATGGATGCCGTCATGGGTGGTTACCTCATCCCCTGTTTCCGGCATACGATCCAGGATTTCAATGACGATTCCGGCGATGGAATCATAATCCTCACTGTCTAAGTCAGTTCCCAGAGCATCATTCACATCATCCAGTTTCATGGAGCCCTCCACGGAATATACGTGGGGGGAGATTTCCTTAATATATTCTTCTTCCTCAGCGTCGTATTCATCCCGGATCTCACCCACGATTTCTTCCAGCAGGTCCTCCAGTGTGATCATGCCCACACAGGCCCCGTACTCGTTTAACACGAAGGATACATTGTGCATTTTCTGGCGCATCTCCAGCATCAGATCCGAAGTTTTCTTATATTCATAGGTAAAGTAGGCATCTCGGATAATATCAGCCACACGGAAGGTGTCTTTGTCCTCCACCAGAATAAAGTCTTTGATATTGACCAGGCCGATGATATTGTCTTTATCCTCTTTGTAGACGGGGATCCGGGTGTACATATATTCCCGAAACAGAGCGTAGAGATCCTGATAACAGGCGTTTTCATCTATGGATATCATATCGATTCGGGGGATCATAATATCCTTTGCAACGGCATCGCTGAAATCAAAAACATTGTAGATGATTTCCCGCTCTTCCGATTCGATGACCCCGTCTTCATGGCTGACATCCACATAGGTTTTCAACTCCGTTTCCGTAATTGTGGCCTTTTGAGACAGATCCAGACGGAACAGCTTCAGCAGAGAACCGGACAGAAGGTCAATGAGAAAAACCACCGGTGTTAATATGTGGATCAACAAATAGACTGCGGGTGCATAGGACAAAGCCATCTTTTCACAGTGATACATGGCCAATGTTTTGGGAATAATCTCCCCGAACAGGAGAACGAGAAGCGTCAATATACCGGTAGCGATACCTACGGCATAGTTGCCCCAGATTCTGATCGCCATGGTAGTAGCCAGAGAAGAGGCGGAAATATTGACAATATTGTTGCCAACCAGCAGAGAACTCAGCATCTTGCCGTGGTTATCCAGTATTTTTTGCAACGTGACGGCTCTTTTATTTCCGTCTTCTATCAGACTTCGTATCTTTACACGATTTACGGTAGTCATTGCCGTTTCTGCGGATGAGAAAAAGGCGGAAAGAAGAAGCAGGATGAAAAGAATAACAACCTGTATGACACCGGTGGTATCCAAGAAAAATCACTCCTTTATTCATAATAATATGGTGGTATCGTATCGGAAAACCTATTGTTTGTCAAGTTTTTAGATAAAGGGGAATATACTAAAAACGTAGAGCGGAGAAAAGGAACGGATGAACATGGATAAACGGACTGAGTTGAAGGGAAACAGAGGATTTGCCGCAAAAGCTGTCCTGGCTGCAATGGCAGCAGCCTGGGGTATAACGGCGGCGGCATTGCTGATTCTTTCCGGGCTGCTGTTTTGGCAGGAGCTGTCGGTGCATGCGGTGGAGGGAGGGATTCTGATAATCTATACCTTGGGAGCGCTGACAGCGGGTGCCGTAGCGGGAAGACAGATGTTCCCGGCAGGATACGGTCCCGGCTTTTTGGCGGGAGGAATGTACTATGTGCTGCTTTTGACGGGATCGTTACTGCTTCGCAAGACCTTGGCAAAAGGGGCGGCGTCCTTGCTTACCCTCTTTGTGATCTGTACTGCGGCAGGTATGTTGGGTGCCCTATCCTCACATTGTCTGCTGCGGAAGAAAATGTAGAACTCCGGAAAACATAAAAGGTCTTTTCCAACGATGAGATTTGTGATATACTGTGAAACAAATACAAGAAGCGAGTAATTCGCGAGGGCGGGTTACCGTGATAGGAGGCTGATAGTATGAAGCATATCAAGACGTTATCTACGAGAGATTACAAAGAATCTGTCAGGAAGGGCGGCTGCGGTGAATGCCAGACTTCTTGCCAGTCTGCCTGTAAGACTTCCTGCACCGTGGGAAATCAGAGCTGTGAGAAGGCAAAATAAATACAGCTTTTATGAAGAATGCTCTCAGGACAGACTCGGAAGCCTGCAAGGATTAAGGATGCAGGAATCCGGGTCTGTTTCAGGTGAACTATTAAATTCTGGAAGAAAGGTGAAGGAAACGTGATCCATCAGTATCAAAATAACGGATATCATATTGTTCTGGATGTCAACAGTGGCTGTGTGCATGTGGTGGACGAGCCGGTTTATGCGGCCATCCCCAAGCTGGAAGCCATCGCCTTATGCGAGGAGAACAGGGAGAAGAAGATAGAACAGGGGGTAGCAGCAATTTCCTCTTTGGAGATAGGGGAGGATGAGAAGCGGGAGATCGTGGAAGAGATTCTGACTCTGGCAGAGGCAGGACAGCTGTACACACCGGATGAGTATGCATCCTACATCGAAGAATTTCAGCAACGGGAGACAGTGGTAAAAGCATTGTGCCTGCATATTGCCCACGACTGTAATCTGGCCTGCCGATATTGCTTTGCAGAAGAGGGAGAGTATCACGGCAGAAGAGCTTTGATGAGCTATGAGGTGGGCAGGAAGGCATTGGATTTTCTGGTAGCCAATTCCGGCAGCCGGATCAATCTGGAGGTAGACTTTTTCGGCGGAGAGCCACTGATGAACTGGGATGTGGTGAAGCAGCTGGTGGCCTACGGAAGAAGCCTGGAGGAGCCTCACAACAAGAAATTCCGCTTTACACTGACCACCAACGGTGTATTGCTGAATGATGAAATCATGGAGTTTGTCAATCGGGAGATGAGCAATCTGGTGTTAAGCATTGACGGACGCAGAGAGGTACATGATCGTATGCGGCCCTTTCGGGGCGGTCAGGGGAGCTACGATAAGGTGGCGGAAACCTTCCGCAGGGCAGCAGAAAGCCGACAGCAGAAGGAGTATTACGTAAGGGGAACATTTACCAGAAACAATCTGGATTTTACACAGGATGTACTGCATCTGGCAGATCAGGGATTTGAGCAGATATCGGTGGAGCCGGTGGTGGCAGATCCGAAGGAGGACTATGCCATCAGAGAGGAAGATATTCCCGCAATTCTGGAGGAATATGACCGGCTGGCCAAAGAACTGCTTGCCAGACGGAAGGCAGGCAGAGGAGTGAATTTTTTCCATTTCATGATTGACCTTAAAGGAGGCCCCTGTGTGGCAAAACGGCTTTCCGGCTGCGGTGCCGGAACGGAGTATCTGGCAGTGACTCCCTGGGGAGATCTGTATCCCTGCCATCAGTTTGTGGGGAGGGAAGACTATTGGATGGGAAATGTGACAGAGGGGGTTCTTCGGAAGGATCTGGTGAAGGAATTCAAATCCTGCAGTGTGTATTCCAAGGAAAAATGCCGAAACTGCTTTGCCAAATTTTACTGCAGCGGAGGCTGTGCCGCCAATTCCCAACAGGTTCACGGGCATATCAACGATGTGTATGATCTGGGATGTGAGCTGCAGAGAAAACGTGTGGAATGTGCCATTATGATAAAGGCGGCAGAGGCAGATCTGTAAGCAGGATGAGGAGCATTTATGAAGATTGAGATTTTGGAGTTTATCGAAGGAGCAAGGCAGGCCGGGGGTCTGACTGTCATCATTGATGTGTTTCGGGCATTTTCTCTGGAATGTTTCCTGTTTGCCAAAGGTGCCGGTGCCATTTATCCTGTGGGAAGTATAGAATTGGCATTGGATCTGAAAAAGAGGCATCCGGAATATCTTTTAATCGGAGAGAGGGGAGGCGCCAAATATCCGGGATGTGATTACGGCAATTCTCCTTTTCAGACAAAGGATGTAAATGTTTTGGGAAAAACCATCATTCATACCACCTCTGCCGGAACTCAGGGAATTGTAAATGCCCGTCATGCCGATGAGATTCTTACGGGAAGTCTGGTGAATGCCAAGGCGGTGTCTCATTATATTCAAAGACGCAATCCCGAAAGAGTTTCACTGGTCTGTATGGGTAACGGGGGAAAGTGGAGAGCCAATGAGGATGTGCTGTGCGCCCGCTATATCAGGAGTCTGCTAACGGGGGAGGAAATCAACCTTAAGGCTGAGATCGACAGCCTGAAAAGAGCCGGAGGAGAGCATTTTTTCAAGGAGGATATGCAGGAAATCTTTCCCAGAGAGGATTTCGCGTTTTGTGTGGACTATGACAGATTTCCTTTCGTGATCCGGGTAGAGGAAGAAGCACCGGGCTGCTTTCGTTCACTGGTGATAGGAGAAGATACATGGCAAAGTGGAGAATAGCGGCTAAAAAAGCGGATTTTGAAGCCATTGGAAGAGAGCATGGGATCGACCCGGTGATTGCCAGGATTATAAGAAACAGAGACAGGATCACACCGGAGGAGATTCGGGAGTATCTGTACGGAGAGATCACAGATCTGCCTTCCGGGGATCTGTTAAAAGGCGTGCCGGAGGCGGCGGCACTGCTGGCGGAGAAAATCAGGAAAAAGAAGAAGCTTCGTATCATCGGGGATTATGATGCGGACGGTATCTGTGCATCTTATATTTTAAAAAGAGGACTGACGCTGTGCGGAGATACCGGGGCGGATATCGTGATTCCCCATCGGATCAAGGATGGCTACGGAATCAACTGTCAGCTGCTCTTGCAGGCCCATGAGGAGGGAGTGGATACCATTCTCACCTGTGACAACGGCATTGCCGCTATCGAAGAGTTTGACTACGCAGCGGGATTGGGACTGACCTGCATCATCACGGATCATCACGAACCCGTTTATGAGGAAACCGAAGAGGGACGAAGCTATCGGCTGCCCGTGGCAGATATTATCATTGACCCCAAGCAGCCCGGTTGTTCCTATCCCAACAAACAGATCTGCGGAGCTGCCGTGGCATGGAAACTGATGATAAAGCTTTGGGAGATCATGGGGGTTGTTACGGCGGAACGGGAGGAGCTGCTGGAGCTGGCAGGATTTGCCACTGTCTGCGATGTGATGGAGCTGTTGGGGGAAAACAGGATTCTGGTGAAGGAAGCCCTTCGTCGGATGAGACACTCCGGAAATCCGGGACTAAGAGCCCTGATGAAGGTGTATGAGATCGACGGAGAGCGTCTGTCTGCTTACCATATCGGGTTCCTCCTGGGACCCTGCCTGAATGCTGCGGGACGGCTGGACACAGCGCTTCGCGCCTTGGAACTGCTGCAATGTAGGAAGGAAAGGGAAGCAATATTTCTGGCGGCACAGCTGAAAGAACTGAATGAAAGCCGTAAGGAAATGACGGAACGGGGGGTGCAGGAAGGCATAGAGCAGATCTGCCGCAACGGCTGGGACAAAGACAGAGTGATGGTGGTCTTTCTGCCGGACTGCCACGAAAGTCTGGCAGGTATTATTGCGGGACGGTTGCGGGAGATTTATTACAGACCTGTCTTTGTCATCACCGGCTCCAGGGAAGGCGTCAAAGGCTCTGCCAGATCCATAGAGAGTTACTCTCTGTACGAAGAAATGACCAAATGCAAAGAGCTGTTTACCAAATACGGCGGTCACAGACAGGCGGCGGGCTTTTCCATGGAGGAGGAAAAAATCGACACCTTCCGGGAAAGGATCAATGCACTGTGCACCCTGCAGCCGGAGGATATGGAAGAAAAACTGCTGATTGATGTGCCGATGCCTTTCTCCTACGTGACCCGGGAGCTGATCCGGCAGCTGGAACTGTTGGAGCCCTTTGGGATGGGGAATCCAAAGCCTGTATTTGCCCAGAAGGGGATGACATTTCTTTCCTGCAGAGTGATGGGCAGACATGGGGACATGGCACGATTTACGGTAGCAGACAGCGGGGGAAACCGTTTCTGCCTCGTGCTTTTCCGGAAGTTTGAAAAATGGAAGGAAGATGCGGGAAATATCTACGGCAGCCATCGTCTGGAACGCTGGATGAAGGGGCAAGAGACCGGAACAGAAGAGCCCATTGTAATGGACGTCTCCTATTATCCGTCTCTGAACGAATATATGGGCAGGAGCGAGCTGCAGTTTGTGATGCTGGATTGGAAGTAAGGGACGGGACTTATGAAAGTCTTTATTTTGTGTTTAGATATTTATGAAAGTTTTTAGAAAATAGACATATTTTGAACACAATTTACTGGTATAGTAATACCATGATAGTTGATCACTCACTATCTCCCCCCTCATAAGAAGCAAAGGCCTCGCATAGCGAGGCTTTTGTTGTTTCTGCCAAAGGCCGCAATGGAGATTGAAAAGAAGATGTATTTGTGGTACGCTAGCGGGGAATACAGATTTTATGGAAAGAGGTTATTGAATGAATGCCGTATCCCTTTTTGAACGATTATCTTCTACAGTGTATACAGTGGAGCAGGGAAGTCTTGACAGAGAAGTATGCAGTATCGTTTACGATTCCCGAAAGGTAAGCGAGGGCTGTATTTTTTTCTGTCTTCCGGGAGCTAACTTTGACGGGCATGATTTTGCGTGGGAAGCAGCAGAGAAAGGCGCCGCTGTGCTTGTGGTTTCTAAACCCGTAAAGGTGCGTGAGGACGTTACCGTAGTGCGTATGGAGGATACGCGGTACGGGATGGCGTTTGCGTCCGCGGCCTGGTTCGGATATCCCGCAGAGCACCTGACCACCATCGGTGTCACGGGTACAAAAGGAAAGACCACCACCACCTATCTTGTCAAATCCATGCTGGAAAATGCAGGATTTAAAGTGGGACTTGTGGGTACCATAGAAGTGATCACGGGGGATCGGCATATTCCTGCCGGGAATACTACGCCGGAGTCCTATCTTCTGCAGTCTTATTTTGCGGATATGGTACGGGAGGGCTGCAGTACGGTGGTCATGGAGGTATCCTCTCAGGGACTGATGATGCACAGAACACAGGGGTTTGTATTTGATTACGGTATTTTTACCAACATGGAACCGGATCATATCGGCCCCGGTGAGCATGCAGACTTTGAAGAATATAAGGCCTGTAAGGGACTGCTGTTTCGTCAGTGCCGTCACGGAATCGTAAACGGCGATGACAGCCATTGGCAGGAGGTGACAAAGGGACACACCTGCACATTGGAAACCTACGGCTTTGGAGAAGAGAATGATCTTCGGGCAGAGAGGATGGAGCTGATCCGGGAAAAAGGTCGTGTCGGTGTGGGATTCACCACAGCCGGGCTTCTTGCAATGAAGGTAAAAATGGCTACCCCCGGTAAATTCAGTGTGTATAACGGATTGGCAGCGCTGGCCATCTGCCGCCATTTCTCAGTGAATGAGGAAAATATGAAAAAAGCACTGCAGGAAGCCGGCGTGAAGGGCAGGGTGGAGCCGGTTTTTGTGTCCGACAAGTTTACACTGATCATTGATTATGCCCACAATGCCATGGCATTGGAAAGCCTGTTGAGTACGTTGAGGGAATACAATCCCGGGCGTCTGGTCTGTGTGTTTGGATGCGGCGGTAACCGCTCCAGGCTTCGGCGATATGAGATGGGGGAGGTCAGCGGACGGTTGGCGGATGTTACGATCATCACTTCCGACAATCCCAGATTTGAAAAACCGGAGGATATCATAGCCGATATCGTAACGGGAATGGAGAAGACGGAAGGGGAATATATCACCATTACGGACAGAAAGGAAGCCATTGCTTATGCCATTTCTCATGGTGAGGAAGGAGATATTATCGTACTGGCGGGCAAGGGACATGAGGACTATCAGGAAATCGAAGGCGTGAAATACCCGATGGATGAAAGGGTCCTGACCGAGGAAATTATATGGGAACAGCATATGCCAATGTGATTATAGATATTTCCCATGAAAAGGTGGACCGCCCCTTTTGCTATGCCATACCGGAGCAGCTTTCGGGATTGGTGGTACAGGGCAGCTGTGTGGAGGTGCCCTTCGGAAGAGGCAGCAGGCTCAGAAAGGGGTTTGTTACAGAGCTTTGCTCTGTCCCCGACTATCCGGAGGAAAAGATCCGACCCATCGCAGGGTTGATAGAGGGGGTTCAGGTGGAGAGTCATTTAATCCGTCTGGCAGCCTGGATGAAGCATCAGTACGGCTCCACCATGATCACGGCACTGCAGACTGTACTTCCGGTGAAAAAAAAGGTGGCGGTAAGGGAGAAGAAGGTCATCTGCCGCAAGGCTTCCGCAGAAGAGCTGAGGGAGGCACTGGTGATTTGTGAAAGGAAGCATTATACGGCCAGAGCACGTCTTTTGGCGGCGCTGCTGGAAGATGATACCCTTCCCTGCGAGCTGGTCACTGGGAAGCTTCATGTGGCAGCTTCTACCCTGCGCAGTCTTCAGGAGCAGGGACTGATTGGTGTTGAAGGAGCCGGAGCTTATAAGGAACGGTTGAAGGAAAGGACCCGCGAAACCTATCAGCCTCCCGTGCTGAGCCATCGGCAGCGGCAGATCGTGGAAGAAATCGGCCGGGAATATGAAGACGGTGTGGGAGGCACCTATTTGATTCACGGAATTACGGGGAGCGGAAAGACGGAGGTTTATCTTGCTTTGATGGAAAAGGTGGTTGCCTCCGGAAAAGCGGTGATTTTTCTGATCCCGGAAATTGCCCTCACCTTTCAGACGGTGATGCGATGTCGGCGCAGGTTCGGTGATCGTGTATCCTTTTTGCATTCCGGCCTCTCCATGGGTGAGCGGTATGAACAGTGCCAACGAGCCAAGGAGGGGAAAATTGATGTGATCATCGGACCGAGGTCCGCTTTGTTTACCCCCTTTCGGAAGCTGGGAATGATCATCATAGATGAAGAACATGAAGGAGCCTACAAAAGTGAGACCATGCCCAAGTACCATGCGGTGGAAACAGCCGGTGAGCTGGCACGCCTCCACGGTGCCGGTCTGGTTTTGGGCAGTGCCACTCCCTCTCTGGAAAGCTATCAGGCAGCGGTAACGGGAAGGTATGGGCTGTTTACCCTGACGGAGCGTCTGACGGGTGGGAGTCTGCCCCATGTATATATAGAAGATATGCGGCGAGAGCTGCAGAAGGGAAATCGCTCCATATTCAGCCACAGACTCCGGGAACTGATTGCAGATCGTCTGAAGAAGGAAGAACAGATCCTGTTGTTTTTAAATCGGCGGGGATACTCCGGTTTCGTTTCCTGCCGCAGCTGCGGTCTTGTATTGAAATGTCCCCACTGCGACGTTTCCCTGTCTTTACACGGAAGAGATCGAATGGAGTGTCATTACTGCGGCTATGGGATGCCAAAGCCGACCCTGTGTCCGGACTGCGGATCCAAATATCTGATGGGATTTAAGGCCGGTACGGAAAAGATAGAAGAGCAGTTCCTGCGGGAGTTTGAACCGGAGTTTGGAAGGATTCCCATTCTGAGAATGGATGCGGATACTACAAAAACAAAGCACAGCCATGAAAGAATACTGGCGGAGTTTGGGGAAGAAAAAGCCAGAGTGCTGATCGGTACACAGATGATCGTCAAGGGACATGACTTTCCCAATGTGACTCTGGTGGGTATCTTGGCTGCGGATCTTTCATTGGCCGTCAATGACTACAGGGCTGCGGAGAGAACCTTTCAGCTGCTCACGCAGGCAGCCGGACGTGCCGGCCGCGGCAGCCGTCCGGGGGAGGTGGTGATCCAAAGCTATCAGCCGGAGCATTACAGCATCCGATGGGCAGCCGCCCAGGATTACGGGGAGTTTTACCGGGAGGAAATGCTCTATCGCAGGATGGCGGGGTATCCCCCTGCCGCCCATATGCTGACCGTACAGATTTTTGACAGTGCCGAAAGCAGGGGGAGAGAGCTGGCGGCGCAGATCGGAGAGAAGATCGCACCTGTGGCCAAAGAACTGGGTGTGACCGTGATCGGACCCGCCGGCGGTCACATAGGAAAGATCAACGATGTATTTCGTTTTTCCCTGACCTTAAAGCATGAAAATAAAGAACCCTTGATCGCATGTAAGGATGAAATCGAAGAATGGCTTTCCTCTTGCGCAAAACCGGAAAAAGCAGTACAATTTGATTTCAATCCCATGCACACATTTTGATCATCAGTAAAGACACCGTCCCTGTTGCAGGGGCGGTACACATTAGAAAAAGGAGACGGGAAGAAAATGGCGATTCGTAAGATCAGAGAGATAGGAGATCCGGTACTGGGGAAGGTCTGCAAGGAAGTAAAAGAGATCACACCCAGGACCAGGGAATTGATTCGGGATATGCTGGATACCATGTACGAGGCTTCCGGCGTGGGACTGGCGGCGCCTCAGGTAGGGGTATTAAAAAGGATTGTGGTGATCGACGTAACGGGAGAGGATCCCATTGTGCTGATCAACCCGAAGATCCTGGAAACCGGCGGAGAACAGACAGGAAACGAGGGATGCTTAAGTGTACCCGGCAAAAGCGGTACCGTGACAAGACCTGCCTATGTCAAGGTGGCCGCCTATAATGAGGATATGGAGCTGTTTGAGCTGGAGGGAACGGAGCTTCTGGCTCGCGCCATCTGTCATGAAGCGGATCATCTGGAAGGACACCTGTATGTGGAAAAGGTGGAAGGCCGGCTTCGGGATGTGAATGAGGATTGGGAGGAAGAAGAGTGAAGATCGTATTTATGGGAACCCCGGATTTTGCCCTTGGTGCCCTCAGGGCGCTCCTTGAGGCGGGCCACGATGTGGTAGCGGTGGTCACACAGCCTGACAGACCCAAAGGCAGAAGCGGCAGACTGCAGATGTCTCCTGTGAAGGAATATGCACTGGAGCACGGTATTCCAGTACTTCAGCCCGTTAGGATCAAAGCACCGGAGGCTGTGGAGGAATTGCGAAAGTATCCTGCACAGCTTTTTGTGGTGGCTGCCTTCGGACAGATTCTGTCCAAAGAAATACTTGAGATGCCGCCGCTTGGCTGTATCAACATTCATGCCTCCCTTCTGCCAAAATACAGAGGAGCGGCACCCATCCAGTGGGCCATTTTAAACGGAGAGAGGGAAACCGGTGTCACCCTGATGCGGATGGATGAGGGACTGGATACTGGAGATATGCTGGCCAAAACAGTGGTTCCCATTGATAAGGAGGAGACCGGAGGTTCTTTGTTTGAAAAGCTGGCGGCAGCGGGGGCACAGCTATTGACAGAGACGTTGCCTCGGCTGGAGTCGGGAGAGATGATCGGAGAGCCTCAGGAGCATGACAAGAGTACGTATGCGGGTATGATCGGCAAGGAAATGGGAAGGATTGACTGGCAGCAGCCGGCAGAGGTTTTGGAACGCAGGGTGAGAGGATTAAATCCCTGGCCCAGTGCATATACTATGCTTTGCGGAAAAGTGCTCAAAATCTGGAAAGCGCGTCTGGCACCGGATCCGGAAGGGGCATCGGATGTGCCCGGTACGGTGAGGGAGGTTTACAGAGACAGCATTCTGGTACAGACAAAAGAAGGATGTCTGGAGCTTCTGGAAGTGCAGCTGGAAGGAAAAAAACGAATGATGGCAAGGGACTTTTTGGCAGGCTATAAGATAGTTCCCGGAGAACGACTGGGATAAAAGGGTCATCGGAAAGGAAACATGGTATGGGATACGGATATTACGGATATTACGGTTATTATATGGACTGGACCTATTTGCTGGTGTTGGCGGGAGCGATCCTCTCTCTGATCGCCTCTGCCCGAGTGAATTCCACCTTTCAAAAATACGCTCGTGTCAGAAGCATGTCGGGGATGACGGCGGCAGAGGTGGCAAGGAGGATATTGGACAGGAACGGACTGTCCAACATTCCTGTGGAGCATGTGTCGGGCACACTGTCGGATCACTATGATCCCGGCCGCAGAGTACTGCGGCTGTCGGATTCCACCTATCATTCTCCATCGGTGGCCGCAATTGGAGTGGCTGCCCATGAGTGCGGTCACGCCCTGCAGCATAAGGAGGCCTATCGGCCCCTTCAGATTCGCAATGCCATTGTACCTGCGGCAAACATCGGCTCCAGGATGGGCATCCCCATTCTTTTGCTGGGACTTCTGCTGGGCGGCGGCAGCTTTCTGGTGAATGTGGGTATCTGGGTTTTTTCATTGGCAGTTCTGTTTCAGATTATCACGCTGCCGGTGGAATTCAATGCTTCCAGGAGAGCGCTTGTGATGCTGGAGGACTACGGTGTGCTGGGAGAGCAGGAGAATGCAAAGGCGAAAAAGGTACTGTCTGCAGCAGCCATGACCTATGTGGCGGCGGCAGCTGCTTCCGTTCTGCAGCTGCTTCGTCTGGTGCTGCTGTTCGGAAGAAGGAACGATGATTAAGGAGACAGGGTACGGCAGTATCGATGTGAGAGAATTGGCACTGTCGGTGTTAAGTGAAGTGTTCGCCGGAAAAGAATTCAGTCACAGACTGATCCGGGGTGTATTGGATAAGCACGATTATCTGCAGTCCGGGGAGAAGGCCTTTCTAAAACGGCTGACGGAAGGGACATTGGAGCAGTGTATCCGTCTGGATTACTGTATCGATCGTGTTTCCAGCCTGCCGGTGCGTAAGATGAAGCCCTTCATCCGTACGCTTCTTAGGATGAGTGCCTATCAGATTCTGTTTATGGATGGGGTGCCCCACCATGCAGTCTGCAATGAGGCTGTGAAGCTGGCAAAGAAGCATAGCTTCGGAGGGCTGCAGGGGTTTGTCAACGGCGTGCTGCGGCAGATGGTGCGCCGGAAGGAGGAACTCCTGCTTCCTCCCCGGGGAGCAACGAGGGAGGAGACTCTGTCCTTTACATATGCGATGCCACTGTGGCTGGTGGAACGGTTTCTTGATCAATACGGAGAAGAAGAGACACTGCGGATCCTTGAGGGTCTGCAGCAGGAAAGAGGTGTTACCGTAAGGATCAGTCCTACGCTTTCCGGGGAAGAGAGAGAAGTGCTGAAAGAACAATGGAAGACACAGGGGATCCGTCTGCGGCCTCATCCTTTGCTGTCCTATGGAGGGATTGTGGAAAGACTGTCCGCTGCGCCCACCGGCGAGATCCGGTACGGAGGGATAAACCCGGCAGATATGGCGGGGTTTGCAGAGGGGAAGGTGGTGGTGCAGGACGTCAGCAGTATGCTGGTGGCAGAGGCGGCAGGAATCCTGCCGGGAATGAAGATATTGGATGTATGCAGCGCACCGGGAGGAAAGGCCACCCATGCGGCACAGCTTTTGAAGGGCTCGGGTCTTGTAGTGGCAAGGGATATTTCGGAAAAAAAGATCGCTCTGGTGCGGGAAAGCGGGCTGCGTCAGGGTCTGTCCAATCTCCGTGCGGAGGTCTTTGATGCTGCCTGCTTTGATCCGTCCATGGAGGGATGGGCAGATGTGGTGATCTGCGATCTGCCCTGCTCGGGACTTGGTGTCATAGGAAAAAAGAAGGATATTAAATTCCGTATTCGGGAAGAGGACATAAGGTCACTGGAAGAGCTGCAAAAAAAGATCCTGCGTACGGTTCATCGGTATGTGAAGCCGGGGGGACTGCTGCTGTATTCCACCTGTACCGTGAACCGGACGGAGAATCAGGAGACGGTTCGGTGGCTGATGGATAGCTACGGATTTCGGGGAGAGCCTGTGGGGAAACTACTGAAAGAGAAGCTGTACCTGCGGAAGGAAGAAGAACTGCCTTTTTTGAGAGAAGCATCGGACAAGGGGAAAATTTTGGAGAAGTGGGGGCTTCAGCTTGTGCCTACCGCTTCTAACGACGGTTTTTTTATTGCCGTGCTGAGGCGTCCGGTGTAAGGAGGGAAAGATCATGGAGAATATCTTCATAGAGGATATGTCCCCGGAGGAACTGTCAACTACAATGGAGGCCATGGGAGAAAAGCGTTTTCGCGGAGCCCAGATCTTTGAATGGCTGCATCGCAGACTGGCCGTTGACTATGGGGAAATGACCAATCTGCCGGGAGCACTGCGCACCAGACTGGCAAAGGAAGCACCTTTGCATAACTTACGGATAGAAGATCGGCAGGAGTCTGCCGACAAGAGCACCAGAAAATATTTATATCGGCTGTCCGACGGACATTTGGTGGAAAGTGTCTGGATGCGGTATCATCACGGAAACAGCGTTTGTATTTCCTCTCAGGTGGGATGCCGCATGGGGTGCCGGTTCTGTGCTTCCACACTGGATGGGCTGGAGCGGAACCTTCGCCCCTATGAAATGCTGGCTCAGATCTACGGGATCATTCGGGATACGGGAGAGCGAGTGTCCAACGTAGTGGTCATGGGGATGGGAGAGCCTCTGGATAATTATGATCATCTGCTGCGCTTCCTGTCTCTGATCACCTGTGAGAAGGGGCAGAACATCAGTCAGAGAGGGATCACCGTATCCACCTGCGGTTTGGTGCCGGCCATGAAACGGCTGGCAGAGGAAAGGCTGCAGATCACGCTGGCAGTATCTCTTCACGGCTCTACGGAGGAGAAGCGAAGAGCACTGATGCCTGTGGCCAATCGCTATGATCTGAAGGCATTGATGGAGGCCTGTCGGTATTACTTTGACAGAACGGGAAGAAGGATTACCTTTGAATATGCGCTGGCGGCAGGAGTCAACGACGGAAAAGAAGAGATCCGGGAATTGAAGTCGCTTCTTAAGGGACTCAACTGCCACATCAATCTGATTCCCATCAATCCGGTGCGGGAACGGGACTTTGGTCCCTCCTGCGGACAGACCGTGGCAGAGTTCAAGGCGGGTCTGGAGGCGGCGGGGCTGCAGGTGACGGTGCGAAGACAGATGGGAGGAGACATCGAGGGAGCCTGCGGACAGCTGCGGCGCAGGCACACGGAAGCATAAGGTGCGGACTTGCGGTGACACATTGCATGCAGTGTCACTGATTTTTTGTCGATCTTTCGGATGAATCAGAGAACTATATGATTTTTTTTCATTTTTTCGGAAATTAAGCGGATTTTCCTGGGATTTTACTTGTTTTTATTTCAAATTGTGATAAAATGTAGAAGAACGAATCTATAGAGTCACAGGAGGCTACGAAAGATGAATAGAAAGAGCAGGCTGCAGGATGCCAAGATCAGCACGAAGCTGTATACCTTCGGCGGCATTTCCATCGCCATTGCCATTTTACTGGGTATCATTTCCGCGATTTTGGCCACACTTATGAACAATGAGACAAATAACATCACCAAGATATGGGTTCCCTGTCTTACCTATGCCAAGGATCTGGATCTCTACACATCGGAGTACCGTATGAAGCAGTACGGGCATCTGACATCTAAGACGGACGCGGAGATGGCCAGCTTTGCCAAGGAGCTGGATGACATCGAGAAGAACATTGAGTCCACCATGGCTCTGATG
>JAFQLB010000038.1 GCA_017396675.1 Lachnospiraceae bacterium | reverse complement strand
TACCAGCGGCTGGACTATATGCTGCATATACCGGTGCCTATGATGACAGGGAAAAATGATTTTTATCTCGGGGTGAAGAGCTATCTGCGAAAGCACCTGTGGGATACGGTAATCAATCCTTACCTGACTGGAAAGAAGAAGGTGTATCTGCTGCTTCTGACACTGGCGCCGAAGACGGTGCGGAGGGTGCATGAAAGGCTGCGGGGAATGAGGAGGATGTGAAATGAAAAACGAATATCAACTATTCATTGACGGAGAATGGAAGCCTCAGACCGACGGCTGTATTCGGGAAGACATGGAACCTGCCACGGGGAAACCGCTGTGTATGGTACATCGGGCGGGACCGGAGGACGTAGAGGCAGCACTGCAGTCTTCTCTGAGAGCCTTTACGGAATGGTCCTGCGTGATGGCTGACAGGAGAGAGCGTATTCTGCTTCGGGCGGCAGATATTCTGGAATCCAGAGAAGAGGAGTTTATGGAAATTCTGGTGAGGGAGTCCGGAAAGCCTCAGCATATTGCAAGAGGGGAATTTGCCGGAGCCGTAGGAATCTTTCGGGTGGCAGCGGGAGAATGCCGACGACACAATACGGAGTATTTGCCACCCACGAAGCCGGGCCAGATGTCTATGGTGGTGCGTCATCCTTTGGGTGTGATTCTGGGAATCGCTCCCTTTAATTATCCGCTGATTCTGTCGGTGAAAAAATTGACCTATGCCATTGCTGCGGGGAACAGTTTTCTGTTGAAGCCTTCACCTTATACGCCGGTAACCTGCTTGCTGTTAGGTGAAGTGCTCAGCCAAGCCGGCTTGCCGGCAGGCGTATTAAACGTACTTCCCGTTTCGGAAGAAGGATTAAGCTCCCAAATTGCAGGAGATCCCAGAATACGCATGGTTTCTTTTACCGGCTCTGCCAAAACAGGCCACAAGGTTGCTCTGGAAGCTGCCCGTACCTTCAAGCGAACCGCCATGGAGCTGGGGGGAAAGAATCCTCTCATTCTTTTAAAGGATTTTGATGTGGAGGAGGCAGTGGAAATTGCCGGAAACGGAGCCTTCAGCAATCAGGGGCAACTGTGCATGGCAACCTCCCGGATTCTGGTGGAGGCACCTTTGTATGAAGAATTCTGTGACAAGCTGGCATCCTATGCAAAGGGGTTGAAGGTTGGCAATCCTATGGATTCGGAAGTGAAGATTGGACCTTTGATTCATCCACAGCAATGTGTTTTTGTGCAGGGACAGGTGGATCGGGCAGTGGAGCTGGGAGCCAAGGTGATTGCGGGTGGAAGCTATGACGGACCTTTTTACCGACCTACGGTGCTGCGGGATGTGA
Organism: Lachnospiraceae bacterium; assembly: GCA_017396675.1. Lineage (GTDB taxonomy): Bacteria > Bacillota > Clostridia > Lachnospirales > Lachnospiraceae > SFDP01. The sequence continues at coordinate 13,422 of JAFQLB010000038.1, read as the reverse complement.
CCCCTCAGATGGACATCTTCTACGAAGAGAGCTTTGCACCGGTAACAAGTGTGATTCCGGTAAAGGATGCCGCAGAGGCACTGCAGCTGTGCAATGATAACCTGTATGGTCTGTCTGCGGCAGTGCTGACCCACGATCTGGATCTGGCCATGGAGCTTGGCATGCGGATTCAGGCAGGAATGGTACACATAAACGATATGACGTATTTAAGTGCAACGACTGCTCCCTCCGGCGGTGTCAAAGAGAGCGGAACAGGACGGGAAGGCGGAAGATATTCCATGGACGAATATACGGAAGTAAAGTGGATCACGTTTCAGACGAAAGGAAAATGGTGATTGTTGCCAAGGCTTCCTCCCCTGTGCTATAATCTACGGGATATCAGAAAACAGGAGCTGTGAGAAAAAACTATGTTAAATAATAAGACGATTTTGGTAACCGGAGGCACGGGATCCTTCGGAAAATGTTTTACGAAATATGTACTGGAGCATTATCAGCCGAGGAAGATCATTATCTATTCCAGAGATGAATTCAAGCAGTGGATGATGGCTACGGAATTTAAGCAGTATGAAGACAGGCTGCGTTTCTTCATCGGTGATGTACGGGATCTGGAACGTATGAAGCGGGCTCTTGTGGGTGTGGACTATGTGATCCATGCCGCGGCCATGAAGCAGGTGCCTGCCTGCGAATACAATCCCAACGAGGCCATTAAGACGAATATCACCGGAGCTCAGAATGTGATAGAGGCGGCGCTGGACAGTGACAGTGTGCGTAAGGTAGTGGCTCTGTCCACCGACAAGGCGGTGAATCCCGTGAATCTGTACGGAGGAACGAAGCTGGTATCGGACAAGCTGTTTATCGCAGCCAATGCTTACGCGGGAACAAAGGATATCAACTTCTCCATTGTGCGTTACGGCAATGTGGCAGGCAGCAGAGGCTCTGTCATTCCTTTTTTCAACAGTATTATTCAAAATGGGGGAAGGGAGCTTCCCATTACGGATTACCGCATGACACGGTTCTGGATCAGTCTGACCCAGGGGGTGGAGCTGGTCATCAAGGCGTTAAAGGAAGCCACCGGGGGAGAGACCTTCATCAGCAAGATCCCATCCTTTTACGTGAAGGATCTGGCAGAGGCTATGCTTCCCGGCTGTGCCAAACCTGAGGTGGGCATCCGGGAAGGGGAGAAGCTGCATGAGATTATGGTCACGGTAGAGGATTCCATGACCACCTATGAATATGACAAGCATTTTATCGTCTATCCCCAGATGGTATGGAACAATAAGCAGAAGCCTGATTTATCGGGTAAAAAAGTAAAAGAGGGATTTTCCTACAGTTCGGAAAACAATGGGGAGTGGCTGTCGGTGGAAGAGATCAGAGAGCTCCTTCATAGGGTGGAGCTGGAAAAATAAGGGAGGCAGACATGGACAGACCTGCGATTTGCGGAGGAAGGCCCGTTCGGGAAACAAAAATATTTTATACCCACCATTATATTGATGAGGCGGATATTCAGGCGGTAACGGATGTGCTGCGAAGTGATTTCATTACCTGCGGACCCAAGATCGGAGCGTTGGAGAAGCGGCTCTGCGAGATCACCGGAGCTAAATATGCGGTGGCCTGCAGCAACGGTACGGCGGCTCTCCACATGGCCTGTATGGCCGCCGGTGTGGGACCGGGGGATGAAGTGATCACCACTCCCATCACCTTTGCGGCCAGTGCCAACTGTGCACTGTACTGCGGTGCCAAACCGGTGTTTGCGGACATCAGGGAAACAACCTACAATATTGACCCGGCAGAAGTGGTGAGAGTCACCACGGAGAAAACGAAGGCAGTGGTGGCGGTGGATTTTACCGGGCAATCGGTGGAGCTGGAGCCGTTATTGGCTCACTGCAGACAGAAGGGACTGGTATTGATCGAGGATGGTGCCCATGTCCTGGGCACCAGATATAAGGGAATTCCCAACGGTTCCATTGCAGACATGACCACTTTCAGCTTTCACCCCGCCAAAACAGCCACTGCAGGAGAAGGCGGTGCGGTACTGACCAACAGTGAGGATTATTACCACAAGCTGTTACTGGCCAGAGCTCACGGAATCACAAGAGATCCCCGGCAGATGGAAAAGGAGCCGGAGGGAGACTGGTATTATGAGCAGATTGCACTGGGATATAATTACAGAATGACGGATATTCAGGCAGCCCTGCTGATCAGTCAGCTGGAGAAGCTGGAGCGGTTTTCTCTGAGAAGAAAGGCCATTGTGGCCAGATACAACGAAGCCTTTTCACGGATACCGGAGCTCATCGTACAGGAGGAGATCCCGGAATCGGATACCACAAGACATCTGTATATTCTGCGTCTGAATCCGGAAAAGCTGTCCCTTGGCAGGAGGGAATTCTTTGATGCCATGGCAGCGGAAAACATTATCTGCAACGTGCATTATATTCCCGTGTATTATTTTCCTCATTACAAGGAGCTGGGATATTCCCGCGGACTGTGCAAAAGAGCAGAGAAGCTGTATGAGGAAATGGTGACACTGCCGCTGTATTACGGAATGAGCGATGAAGATGTGGAAGATGTGATTCGCGCTGTAAAAAGGATTGTGGAGTATTACAGATGAAATTGAGTGTGATCGTACCGGTATACAATATGGCAGCAGACGGAAAGCTGGAATATTGCCTGGATTCCCTGATAGGACAGACCATAGAGGAGTACGAAATCATCGCCGTGGATGACTGTTCCACGGATCGCTCTCTGGAAATTCTGCGGGCATATGAGGCACGTTATCCGGAAAAGATGCGTGTTATCGCATCCCCGGTCAACCGCCGTCAGGGCGGAGCCAAGAATCTGGGACTTGCCGCATCCAAGGGAGAGTGGATCGGTTTCATCGACAGTGATGACTGGGTGACTCCCGACTATTACGAAAAGCTGCTGAAGGCAGCAGAGGAAGCGGATGCCGATATGGCAGGCTGCGATTATCACCTGACCCATGAGCATTCCATGAAGATTGGTCAGGTGGTACCAAACAACAGGCCGGAGCAGGCCGGCATACTGGATCATGACAAATATGCATCGCTGATTCTGGACGGAGGAAGCCTTGTAGTAAAAATATACAGACGCAGGATCATTATGGAATATCCCAACCGTTTTCCGGAAGGGATTTTTTATGAGGATAACGCCATCAGCAATTCCTGGATGCTGAGAGCAAGAAGCTTTGCCTATTTGCAGGAACCTCTCTACTATTACTATCAGCACCGGGATTCCACCGTGCACACCATTACCAGGCAGCGCTGTGAGGATCGTATGGAGGCGGCCCGGATCATGGTGCGGGAAGCCAAGGAGTTCGGTTTTTTTGAGGAGTATCGTGAGGAGATTGAAAGCAGCTTCACCACACTGTTCTACGTAAACACACTGTTTTCCTATATGGTGGGAAAAGGCCCCAGGTCGTATGGATTTGTAAAGGCCATGGGAAAGGAAATGAGAGAGACCTTTCCTCATTTCAGAAAGAACAGATATTACACCGAAAGAGTTCATGAGGAAGAGCGGAGACTGATTGAGCTGCATATGAAGTCCACCCTGTATTTTATGCTGTATTATAAGCTGTTATGGACGTATCGGGGGATTTGCAAGGCACTCCGCAAAGGATAGAAAGGAAACGCTCTATGCCGGAAATGGAAGCAGTCACACGGACAAGGGAAGACAAAGAGATCAGAGCAGCCATTATCGGAGCCGGAGGAGAGGCTCTGCATACCATACGCAAGGCAGAAGAATATGGGATCACGGTGATCGCTCTGGACGGGAACGATCAGGCAGAGGGTCTGAAGGAGGCCCATCAGCCCATGGTCATAGATATCTCCAGGGAAGACAGAGTATTGGAGGTGTTGCGGGAGCGTCGTCCTCATATGCTTCTGACGGGACCTGTGGGAAGATGGCTGACCACCATGGGAGCGGTCAATGACGCGCTGCAGCTGCCGGGAGTGGGAAGAGAGGCGGCAGAGCTTTGCACCGATAAGTGGGCCTTTCACCTGCGTCTGCAAAAGGAAGGGCTGCGCTCCTGCCGGTGCTGTTTGCTGTCAGAGAAGGATCCTAAGGTGAGGAAGAGAGCGGAAAAGGCTGTGGCGGAGGGACTGTCCTTTCCGGCCATCTTAAAGCCCCGGTTCGGCTCCGGAAGCCGCAGTGTGTTCGTTTTGAAAAATAAAGAAGCATTGGAGGAGATCCTGGCGAAATGGCCGGACGAGGAAGAGGACTATGTTCTGGAGGAATGTGTGACCGGCAGAGAGTACGGAGTGGACGGTGCAGTCATCGACGGGAAGTTTACCATGGTATTGCTGCGCAGTAAGATCCTGACACCGCCCCCGGTCTGTCAGGCAGTGGCTTATGCCTCCGTTTTGCCTGAGGCTCCTTTTTGGAAAGAAGCCAAAGCATATATGGAAAAGGTGGTTGCGGTACTGGGATTGGAGGAATGCCTGCTTCATGCGGATCTGATAGAGAATGAAGAGGGAAAGCCCTTTGGAATAGAGGTATCCGCAAGACCCTCCGGACATAATCTGCATAATCTGTTCACACCCCTTTGTACCGGAATAGATATGGCAGAGCAGATGATCCGGCACAGACTGGGTCTGTCTGCAGGATTTGTACCGGAAAAAACAAAGCGGATGATGATCCGCTATTTTGACAGGAAGGGAAAGGTTGTCCGGGTACCCTCCGAAGAGGAGGTATGGCTTTTGACGGGCGAAAGCCTTGCGGTGTGGGATTGCCGGTTAAAGGAGGGGGATTTGCTGGGAGATGTTACAGACGGCCATTCTCTGATGGGGAGAGGCTGCTTTATCCTGGAAGAGCAACCTTCCAAAGAGCTTTGGACCATGTCGGAAAGGGTCATGGATCTGTTTTGTCTGCAAGTCGGATAAGCGCCCGGGCGATCCGCCCGGCACCGCCTCCGTCTACCAGTCGGTGCATGCACATTGCAGCTTCTTCACGCAGCCGGAACTGCCGGCACATATCCCGGAGAAACTGAAGGATAGCTGCCATGAGGGTATCTTGGGAGCCTTCATCCCGGTTTCCGGAACCCCGCTCCCGTAAATCGCCGGCATAAACAACCGCACCGGACCGGGCAAAGGCTTTTGCCGCAGACAGCTGATTGTCCGCCATGGTAAAGCAGACGGCAGGTATTCCCAGAGCACACAGCTCGTACAGGGTGGTACCTGCGGCACATACGGCCAGATCACACTGTGACATCACAGCGGCCATATCCCGGAGGTCTTCATAATAGTGAAAGGATTCGCTTCGCTCACACAAGTGACGGAGCGTATTTTTATTTGTATAATAGCGGCCTGCCACCACATGATAGTGGAGGCTTTGGGGAAGGTGGGAGGGCAAGGTTTCAAGAAGCTCTTCCGAAAAGAAAAAGGGATCACTGCCGCCGGTGGTGAGCAGGAGATGCCCTACCTGCGGACGAAGGGTAGGCAGACCTCGGACAAACTGTCTGCGAAGCGGTGCATAGTCGCCTCCCAACAAAACCTTTTCTGCCTGGTCATAGAATGTCAGGCAGCGGGACAGCTCCTCCTTGGGAAGGATATCATAATTACAGACCAGATCCACGGGATAAGAAAACAACTGCAGATCATCGATATAAGCGATGGGTGCCAGGCGACGGAGAGAACGCAGATAGTGTTCTGTTACAAAATAGCTGTCCACCAGAAGTACACAGTCTCCGGCCTCCTGCAGAATGAGGCAAAGCTCCTCCAATTCCTTTTCCGGTTCCTCCGGGGTTCCTGTCTGAAGGAGACGAACCGGACAGGAGGTCTCCGGTGTGAAAAGCCGTTCCAGAAGGCGGAGACTTTGTTCACAGGATACCAGGAAGCATACCTTCCGATGGGGCAGGAGAGCTTCCGCAACAGAGAAGCATCGAACCATATGGCCGGCTGCAATTTTTTCATTGCTGTCGGTACGAATAAAGATTACAGGATCAGATCCCATGACAGAGGAGTTCCTTTCTTCAGAAAACGGCGGGCGGTTTTTCCCAGTACTTCTTCATAATGCTTGGTGTGAAGACCGCAGCCCGGACGGATGGATCGGATATTCTCGGGAGTCAACCGTTCTCCCGGCTGAATATCCCGGACCACAAACAGTGAACGGGAACCGTTATGCTCCAGCTTTTGTGTGTCCGTCAGAACGTATTGATCGCTGCCCAAAGCTTTTTCCAGTATCCGGATTTCTTCCACCATCCTCCGGAATTCCTCAGGCTCCATGGAAAACGCACTGTCGGGTCCGCCGTCGCTTCTTTGAAGAGTCAGGTGCTTTTCAATCATTTTGGCGCCCAAAGGGACGGAACCTACCGCCACAACGGTTCCCATGGTATGGTCGGAGAGCCCTGCCAGACAGTCGTATGCCGCAGCCAGGGTAGGGATCACCCGCAGATGAACGGCCTCATAAGGGGTGGGATAGGAAGAAACGCATTTGAGCAGAAGAATATCTTCATTGCCTTCCTCCCGACAGGTCTCAAGTGCCAGCGTAATATCCTCCGGATAAGCAATGCCGGTAGCAAAAATCATGGGTTTATGCAGCCGGGCGATTTTTCGGATCAGTGGGATATCATTGATCTCATAGGAAGCGATTTTGTAGGCAGGAACCTGCATCGCCTCCAGAAAATCCACGGAGGTAAAATCAAAGGGAGAGGAGAAGAATTCCAGTCCCAGCTTTGCTGCCTCCTCCATCAGGCGGGGCTGCCAATCCCAGGGAGTGTAGGCCTCTCTGTACAATTGATACAGAGTAAGACCGTCCCATATAGTGCCTTCATTGATCTGAAAGCAGGGATCGTCACAGTCTATGGTGATGGTATCGGCCGTGTATGTCTGTAGCTTCACTGCGTTGGCGCCGGCTTCTTTGGCAGCATGAAGGATTTCCACTGCACGGCTGTATTCCTGATTGTGATTGGCGGAAATCTCTGCCACGATGAAGCAGGGGGCACCTTCTCCCACAGGGGTACTGCCGATTTTAAATGATTTATTCATAAATTACTCCTGATTCTAATCTTCTTCAATTACGTGGATTTCAAGATAGTCAAAGGGAATCTCTTCCATAAAGCTGTCCTGCCGAAAGCGGGCCTTTGCATAGCGTTGAAATTCCCTGACGGTGGCATCCAGCCAGAGTGGTCGGGGAAGATCGCATTTGAGACAGCATTGTTCCAGAGCCCGAAAGATTTTATGGGTACGGGTGTCTTGGGAATCGTCCGATACGGTCATATCCCGGAGCAGACGATTGTCCTTCATAAGCTTAAACCAGATTTTCATTGTAAAACGACAGGATCCTTTCCGCAGACAGTAAATGATAGCCTGAGTATACCATTATTCCCGTACAACTTTCAACTGTGTATCTTGCCGGGAGCATGGGTGATATTAAAGTTTTATAAAAAATAAGGATTGTGCTACTTTTCTGTTTCAGATATGGTATAATGTCATATAAGCAAAAGCAAAATGCGTGATTATGGTTGAGGTAGATACATGATGAACAGAACATATAACCGGGAAGCATCTCAGGTAGAAACATGGACAGAGGTGATCCTGGTGTATAATTCCGCTCTGAAGGAGGTCGGAACCAAGCTGGAGATCCTGAATGACGAGTTTCAGCATATACACCGCTACAACCCCATCGAACATATCAAGTCCAGGATCAAGACCTCGGAGAGCATCGTTAAGAAGCTAAAGAGATACGGATACGAATCCACCATAGAGAATATGGTAAAGTATGTCAATGATATTGCCGGTATACGGATCATTTGTTCTTTTACTTCGGATATCTACAGGATTGCAGAGATGATCAGCCATCAGGACGACATAGAGATATTGTCCATTAAGGACTATATTGAGCATCCCAAGGAAAGTGGCTATAAAAGCTATCATATGCTGATCAATGTGCCTATTTTTCTGTCGGATCGTCTGGTGCATGCCAAGGTGGAGCTGCAGATACGGACGGTGGCCATGGATTTCTGGGCCAGCCTGGAGCATAAGATCCGGTATAAGTTTGAAGGGAAGGCGCCTTTGCATATCAAAGAGGAATTGATCAGATGTGCCGGTATGGTATCGGATTTGGATGCCAGGATGATGGCGTTGAATGAGGAGATACACAGCCTGCCGGTGGATAAGGAGTATTAGGGAGACACTGATTTAATCGGCAGTTCCTTAGGAAGAATTGTCGGGTGATGTGATTCGGGATATAGGAAGCTATAGAGAATCGGAGAGGACTACGGGATGACTCTCCGATTTTTATCCCCTGAAATGAGGAGTGCCCAGACACCTTGCGGCGCCCGGGCTATTATGAAAAAATTCATCTAAATTTAAAAAAAGAAAAAACTGATACTCGCTTGTTAGTTAGAAGTATAGCGCATAATTATGAATAAACTATGAACTGTATATGAAGGGTTAGTAAAAGAATCGGAACTTTTTTAAGACATGGAGAGAAATACAGATGAAAAAAGAGAAGACGGCCACGATCTGCATATTGATATCGGCAATCCTTTTCAGTACCGGAGGATTGGGAGTAAAGATGATTCCCTGGTCGGGATTTGCCATCAACGGAGTACGCAATCTGATTTCCGTACTGCTCCTTGGAGCGTATCTGAAGGTCACGGGACACAAGATCATCGTGAATAAAGGTGTGTGGCTGGGCGCCGTATGCATGGCAGGCACCAGCACGCTGTTTTCCGTTGCCAATAAAATGACCACTGCCGCCAATACCATTATTTTACAGTTTACGGCACCTGCCTTTGTCATTCTGTTTATGTGGCTGTTTTTTCGGGAGCGTCCCAGGCGTCTGGATATCATTTCCTGCTTCGTTGTATTTATGGGTGTGGTGTTTTTCTTTATAGATTCGATTTCTGCCGGAAACATGATGGGAAATATGCTGGCAGTGCTTTCCGGCATCAGTTATGCAGGGGTGTTCATGATGAATACGTTTCCGGGAGGAGATCCCCTGTCTTCGGCATTGCTGGGACAGCTCTTGTGTGCGGTTACGCAGATGCCCTTTGTCTTGGCGGAGACGGAATTTACCCTGCCTGTGGTGGGAGCCACGGTACTGCTGGGAGTTTTTCAGCTGGGGCTGGCTTATATTTTTATGATTTGGGGACTGCAGCACGTATCTGCCGTTACCGCTGCCCTTACGTCCGCCATTGAACCCGTACTGAATCCCATTCTGGTAGCCGTATTTTATAAAGAGATGATCTCCGGCTTTTCTCTCCTGGGGGCAATCATTGTGTTTGCCGGAGTTGTGGGATATAATCTGCTGAAGGTGCAAAAGCAGAGAGCTTCGGAGAAATTGTAAAATTGAGAAGAATATGGTAGAATACGCTTACATACCGGAGGAACGAAAGATACAAGGGGGTATAAGGATGGAGCATTTTATGGATAGACTGGCTCAGAAATTCACGGCCGGAGAAATGACACGGAGCAATTCCGCAGGGGAAGCCAGAGATTTAAAGCGCCTGCGCCAGCAGACGGAAGTGTACGAAAGCTGCCTGGCCGAGATGCAGAAGCTTCATTTGAAAAATACGCAGACAGCGGAGGAGCTGCGCAGGCTGATAGGGGAAATGAGGCAGAATCTGCAGTCTGTCACGAAAGAAAGTCTGAATCGGCTTTCTCAGGCAGCGCAGGCAAAAGAGGAAGTGTCGGAAAAAGAGGGAGAGGATCTGTACGGGCGGCTGGAAGAGCTGCAGAGACAGATAGATGAGAATCAGAAGAAGAACGAAGAACTGTTCCGTCGGGCAGACGATTACCTCCACAAAGAAAACGTGAAGGTCTATCGCAATGTGCAGGCAGTGGTAGTGGATCAGCTGAGTATGAAGACGGATGCCATCACGGATTCGCAGAAGAAAATTGCGTCCAGATACGGCAAGGCAGCCATTACGCTGCTGGTGCTGACGCTTCTTACGTCTGTCGGACATCTGGCACTGTGGCTGCTGCAGCTGTATGGTGTGTTGGGACTGTAGGGTGAGGTGATGCTATGAGCAAAGCGGAAGAAGGAGGCAGGATCCGATGGAAGCCGGGGAATATGTTATATCCGCTGCCGGCGGTGCTGGTGAGCTGCAGGGATCTGGCAGGGAATACGAACCTGATCACCCTGGCCTGGGCAGGAACCGTTTGCAGTGATCCGCCCATGGTGTCGGTATCCATCAGACCTGAGAGACATTCCTTTGGCATGATCCTGGAAACAAAAGAATTTGTGATCAATCTGACTACGGAGGAGATGGCTTTTGCCACAGATTACTGCGGAGTTGTCAGTGGCAGAAATGTGGACAAATGGAAGGCAACAAAGCTGACTCCCGTTCCCTCGGCGGAGGTATCCGCACCTGCGGTAAAAGAAAGCCCCGTCAATCTGGAATGTCGGGTGACGGAGGTGAAGCATCTGGGAACCCACGATATGTTTATCGCCCGGGTGGTGGCCGTGCAGGTGTCGGATCAGTATATGGATGAAAAGGGTAAATTTCATCTGGATGATGCCCGTCCCATAGTATACTGCCATGGTAATTATTTTGGTCTGGGAGACAGACTGGGAGGCTTCGGGTATTCTGTGAGAAAGAAGTAAAGAGGAGGAACCGGCATTTGAGGATTTTGGTGGTGGAAGACACAAAAGACATGAACCGTCTCATCGTAAAAACGCTGACAAAAGCCGGATACAACGTGGACGGCTGTTTTCATGGAGAAGAGGCATTGGAATATCTGGCCGGCGCCGAATACGATGCCATGATTTTGGATATTATGATGCCCAAAATGGATGGTTATACACTGCTGCAGAAACTGCGGGAAAGAGGAGAGGAGCTTCCTGTCCTTTTTTTGACTGCGAAGGATGCCGTGGCGGACAGGGTAAAGGGTCTGGATCTTGGCGCCGATGACTATCTGATCAAGCCCTTTGATTTTGAAGAATTACTGGCCCGTATCAGAGCGATGACGAGGAAATCCGCAGGCAAACACAGCAACCGGTTTCAATGCGCCGACCTGACAGTGGATATCCTGCAAAGAAGGGCAGTCAGGGGCGGAACAGAGATCCCCTTGCTGCCAAAGGAATTTTCCATTCTGGAATACATGATCCGTAATCAGGGCATCGTACTTTCCAGAGAGCAGCTGGAGGACAGGATCTGGAACTATGAGTATTCCGGAAGCTCCAATAATATGGACGGCTACATGAGTCGCCTTCGAAAAAAAATCGACGGTGACAATCCTGTCAGGCTGATTCATACCATTCGCGGCGTGGGGTGGGTGCTGCGGGAAGAAAGGACGTAAGAAGCAGGATGAAGAAGTATTCCGTGAAGGTAAAAATCACCATATGGCTGTTGCTTTTGATGGCGGTACTTTCTCTGCTGCTGTTACTGTTTATGCTGTCCGTCAGCAATAGGGTAGTCCGTCAGGCTGCCGTTACACAGCTGTCGGAAACGGTAAGGGATAAGGTTGCCAAAGTCTATATGAGCCAAGGGAAGCTGCACATTGATCCCGCATTCGGCTTTCATGAAAATGGTGTCAGTATCCTGATCTACAGCAAGAATCAAGCGCTGTTGGCAGGTCAGCTGCCGGTTGCGTTTTCTGCACCGGAAGCCTTTGAAAACGGAGAGATCCGTGTGGTGACAGCGGAGCACGGGGAATATCTGCTGCTTGATCTGTGGAGACCCAGTAACTGGGAAGAGGGGATATGGATCAGAGGGATTCTGGAGGCGCCCGGAAACCGGCAGACTACGGAATATCTGTTGATCCTCAGCGGAGTAACACTGCCTTCCTTCGTGCTTCTGGCCGCCTTGGGCGGCTATCTGATCCTACGAAGGGCGTTTCGTCCGTTGGATAGAATCAATGCCACGGCCGCTTCTATCAATGAAGTGGGAGATCTGTCGAGGCGTATCGGTCTGCAGCCCGGGAAGGATGAGTTTTCCCGATTGGCCGCCAATTTTGACGCCTTATTTGAGCGCTTGGAGACTTCCTTTGAGACGGTGAAGCAGTTTACCGCAGATGCTTCCCATGAGCTGCGAACGCCCGTATCCATTATCAAAGGAGCCTGCGAATATGGGATGAAATTTGATGAAACACCGGAAGAACGGGGAGAAACGCTTCGGATGATCCATAGGCAGTCTGTGCGGATGTCAGAGCTGATTGCCCAGCTTCTGAGCATGACACGACTGGACCAGGGGACGGAGGCAATCGCTTTTCGGCCGCTGGAGCTGGGAAGCTTTGTGGGAGAGCTTTGTGAGGAGCGGGAATATGAAAGGGAACGACTGACCGTGGCATTGGACAAAGATGCATGGGTGAAGGGAGATCCCGTACTGCTTTCCAGGCTGACATCCAATCTGATCGACAATGCTTTTAAATATGGCAAGGAAAAGGGACATGTATGGGTCTATGTACAGCGAAGGGAAACAGAGGTTCTGCTGCAGGTGAAAGATAACGGGATCGGAATTCCGAAAGAAGAACAGGAAAAAATATGGAAACGGTTTTACCAGGTGGATGCTTCCCGAAGCGATGAGGATGCGGGAACAGGGCTGGGACTGGCCATGGTGAGACAGATCGCCCGCCTGCACGGCGGCTATATGACACTGGAAAGCATACCGGATACAGGCAGTGAATTTACCCTTCATTTACCCTTGGCAGAATCGAAAGAAGTATAATCGGTGGTGAGATAAGAAATCGTAAGCTGAAAAAGTGCCGGAGGGATGACCGCCTTCTGTTTTGGCGGAATCCGTTCTGCAGACTTTCGTTGGATTTATCAGACTCCTGCTTTTCAATGATGCTGCGACCCGAAACGTTGTCTGAGCCCTTAGGAGCCCATAGAAGATGATAAACCACAGTAGGATACAAACAGCCATCACCAAACTTCAAGAAAAAAGCCGGTCGTATTGGCTTGGGAGGCGCTGGCTCCTGTGCGCCTGTGCCTCCCAAGCTCAAATGACCGGGCTTTTTTCAAGGCGTTCTTATGATAGCTGTTTGTATTCTACTGCGAGTATTATCTTTACGGGCTCCTAAGGGTGAGTTCACGTGCAGGGTCGCTAACGGGCATTTGAAAAGCAGGAGTCTGATAAATCCCGAAAGTCAAAGTTGGATTCCGCCCAAACAGAAGGTGGTCATCCCTGCGGCACTTCTCTCAGTTTCAGGAGTTCTTATCTCGCCGCCGATTAAAAGTTATTTTTTATTTTTATTTCATGTAGATTTCATGTAAGCCGGGTAAGCTATGATCAAATCAAAAAAGAAAACGACAGGGAAAGGCCCTGATCGATACAGAGAGGAGATCAACCAAATGAGAAAACAATTAGTGATTTTAACTGCAGGAATGCTGGTTTTACTTTCGGGGTGTGCTTCGGGTCAGCAGAGTACACTGAAGTACATCGGAGCCGACACGGCCAAAGCCTATGCTTTGGAAGCGGCCGGTCTGACGGCGGAACAGGTGAAGTTTTCGGGTACGGATATG
>JAFQLB010000037.1 GCA_017396675.1 Lachnospiraceae bacterium | reverse complement strand
ATACAAGGATGTATGTGGGCTCCGGTCACGTCACAATTCAGATAGTTGCATTCCTGTATCCGTCAATGTCCTGCAGACCCGAGCATTTTCCCCGCAAACAGGCAATGTATCCGGACGCCCGGAAAAGCTATGTAGATGCACTTACGGATATTTCTTTCTTTGAGAAACGGTTTCTTACCTTGTATTCCTCTGGGAAGCCCTCCCATACACCATCGAAAAAATTGACAAAGGATGTCAAATAAGCTAAACTGAATGCAGCAAACGTGGGCCTGAAACCTTCAGGCAGAATAAAGAACGCAGGAGATAGGGTATATGAAAAAAACAGTACAGGACGTTATGGAGATGATCTCCGCAAATGACATTAAAATGGTGGATTTTAAGATGGTGGATATCCACGGACAGTATCGTCATGTGACCATTCCCGCACAGAATTTTACAGAGGAAATGATGGAAAGCGGCGTGGGCTTTGATGCTTCCAATTACGGGTATGCGGTAGTGGAGAAAAGTGATATGGTATTTATTCCGGATCCGGACACTGCCTGTATCGATCCCTTTTGCAGCATTCCCACCCTGTCCATGACGGGAGATGCCATGATCATCGATCATCCCCGGAATCGGCCCCTTGCACAGTATCCCAGAAATATCGTAAGGGCAGCGGAGAACTATATGAAAGAGACGGGAATCGCAGATACCATGCTGATTTTGCCGGAGTTTGAATTCTATTTGTTCGATCAGGTTGGCTGGGAGGTACGTCCCAACTGTGTGGGTATGAGTATAGACGTCAATCAGGCGTACTGGAACAGTGATGTGGCAGATACGGGCTGTGTGGTCCCCAAGCAGAAGGCGTACCATGTGGCCAAGCCCTTTGATGCCTCCTACGAATGCCGCAGTGAGATGTGTCTTCGGATGGAAGAGGCAGGCATCGCCATCAAATACCACCATCCCGAGGTGGGAGCGGCCGGTCAGTTTGAGATCGAGCCCCAGCTGGGGGAGATGTCCAAAATGGCAGATGCTACCATGATGATCAAATACATTATCCGCAACACAGCAATGAAATACGGCAAGACGGCTACCTTTATGCCTAAGCCTGTTTACGGGGAAGCGGGCAACGGTATGCACGTACATATGCTGCTTTTGAAGGACGGTGAGCCGGTTTTTTCCGATGATAACGGGTATTCCCATCTGAGTGAAACGGCACATTATTTTATGGGTGGTCTGTTGAAGCACATCGCTTCTCTGTGTGCCTTGACCAATCCCAGCACCAATTCCTTCAAGCGTCTGGTGCCGGGCTTTGAAGCACCGGTTACGGTAGGATATGCCACCTCCAACAGAAGCGCGGTGATCCGGATTCCGGCCTATGCCAAGTCTCCGAAGATGCGCAGATTTGAGCTGCGCAATCCGGACGCCACCTGCAATCCCTACTTCTGCTACGCAGCCATCCTGATGGCAGGTCTGGACGGAGTGAAGAACAGGATCGATCCCCATGCAAACGGATGGGGACCCTACGATATGAACCTGTATCATTTGCCGGAGGAAGAGAAAAAGAAATTAAAGAGTCTTCCAACCTCACTGGAGGAGGCCCTTGACGCGTTGGAGCAGGATCACGATTATCTGACGGCAGGCGGCGTGTTCCCGGAGGAGCTGATCAAAAACTTTATTGCGGGCAAGAGGGCAGAATGCAGGGAACTGGCGGCCATCCCTCATCCCGCGGAATTTGAAAGGTATTACAACACGTAAGGAGGAGAAACAGATGAAAAGAAGAATTGCTGTATTGCTGGCGGCAGCCATGCTGCTTACGGCGTCTCTCACAGGCTGTGGTGAGAAGGTAACTGCAGAAAGCCTGATGGAGGAAGCGCAGGAAAAATTTGAAAATGTCAAGTCCTATCGGGGCAGCATGGATATGGATATGGTGATGACCATGAAGGAGGAGAGCCTTGGTATGAATATGGAGCTGGGGCTTGTCATGGATGCCGAGTATTCGGGAACCACGGATCCCGAGATCGTACACATGAAGGGTACCCTGGGAATGGATCTCATGGGACTCTCCATGGATCTGGAAAGCTACAGTGCCGTGGAGGGAGATAAGCTGATCAGCTACACCAATACCGCCGGTACGTGGACGAAGACGGAAGAACCCTACAGTGAGGAAGGCATGCAGGATATGACCCTGTCCCTGATGGAGGGGATGGATATGACGCTGGCTGAAGAGACGGAGATGCTGGGGGATCGGGAGGTCTACGTACTGACCTATACCGTCAGCGGAGATACCATGCAGGAGGTCATGGACAGTATGGACATGATGCAGGAATTGATGGACTCCATGGAAGGGTTTGATCTGTCTCAGCTGACCATGGATGTGACCATGAAGATTTACAAGGACAGCAGGCTGCCGGCAGCTTCTGTGGTAAGTATGTCCACCACCGGAGAGGGAATGAGCCTGGACGGCGTGACCGTAGGCTTTGAGAAGGTGGAGCTCATCATGAGCTATGATGAATATGACACCATCGACAGCATTACGATTCCTGAGGAGGCGCTGGAAGCTGAGCTTCTGGAGCTGTAGAAGCGGCATAACTGTACATCAGAGGCGGAGGAGTCATGAAAGAGACGATTCGGTTGTTTGACAAGGATGCATACGCCACGGAATTTGAATCCACGGTGATTTCCTGTGAAAGTCGGGAGGGCGGAAGCTTCGCGGTGATATTGGAGGAGACATTGTTTTTTCCGGAGGAAGGCGGCCAGAGTCCGGACAAGGGAACCCTGGAGGGCTGCCCTGTGGTGGATGTACAGATAAAAAAAGGCGTCATCACGCATATGGTAAAAGAGATTTTGGAACCGGGAGCGAGAGTGACCGGAAGAATCTGCTGGGAGCATCGCTTTTCCAATATGCAGCAGCATTCGGGGGAGCATATTTTTTCCGGACTTGTGTACAGGTTGTACGGATGTCGCAATGTTGGGTTCCATCTCAGTGACCAGAATGTGACCATGGATTTTGACGCTCCTTTGACACAGGAGGAGCTGGAAGCCGTGGAAACGG
Organism: Lachnospiraceae bacterium; assembly: GCA_017396675.1. GTDB lineage: Bacteria > Bacillota > Clostridia > Lachnospirales > Lachnospiraceae > SFDP01. The sequence goes on along the minus strand of JAFQLB010000037.1, from coordinate 18,889 downwards.
AGGCAAACAGAGCCATCGTGCAAAACATCGAAACAAAGGTAAGCTATCCCACGCAGGAGGAGCTGAACGCCCTGGAGTATCGAAGCAAGATTGCCATCGACGGACAGGTAAGGATTGTGACGATACCGGGATATGACGTTTGTGCCTGCTGTGCCCCTCATGTAAGGCGGACAGGAGAGATCGGTCTTTTGAAGATCATGGGTGTGACAAGCCACAAGGGAGGCGTCAGGGTTAATATGCTGTGCGGATTCCGGGCGCTGCAGTCCTTTCGTGAAAAAAACAGGATTGTATCTCAGCTTGTGTCCATGCTGAGTACGCAGCAGGAGGATCTGCCCCGGCAGGTGGAAAGGCTGAAGGATACCATCTACGGATTGAAGGGACGTTTGGCAGAAGCCGCAAAAAAGAGGCTGGAGGCTACGATCTTAAGACTTCCCGAGGATCAGGAATCGTTGCTTTTGTTTGTCCGGGATGTGGAAACGGAGGTGGCACGTGACTGTGTGAATACATGGATGGGGAAGCATTCCGGCATCTGTGCGATCTTCATGGAACAAGAGACCGGAGGCTGCCATTTCATCCTTGGCAGTCTTCACAAAGACTGCCGTGAGATTGCTGCGGTACTGCGCACCGGGTTGGGAGCCAAATGCGGCGGCAGCAGGACCATGATACAGGGATCTTTGGAAGCCGGCAGAGAAAGGGTGGAAGAGGTACTTGAGCTATCGGCGGAATAAGTGCGGCCGATATCGGATAAGTGGAAAGGGATGAAAATATAAGAAAAAAGAAGAGGTACGGGGATCGTGACATGATCTTTTTGTACCTCTTCTTTTGATTTTAGGAAATATCCAGCTTCGGCGGTACGTCCAATTCCCGGGGAACGTATTTGCCGTCCTTTTTCCGCTGACGGACACATTCTGTCAGCAGATATTCGATCTGACCGTTAACGGAGCGAAAATCATCCTCTGCCCAGGCGGCAATGGCATTGTACAGTTGAGGGGACAGCCGCAGAGGAATCTGTTTTTTACCGGAGTCACTCATGCTCAGTACAGACTTCCGGAGTTCACGATGGGCTGTGCGTCACGGTTTCCGCAGAGTACCACCAGAAGATTGGAAACCATGGCAGCCTTTCGTTCTTCGTCCAGAGTCACCACTTGATTATCATTTAACCGTTCCAATGCCATTTCTACCATACCAACCGCCCCGTCTACGATCATTTTTCTTGCATCAATAATAGCAGAAGCTTGCTGACGCTGCAACATGACTGCGGCAATTTCCGGTGCATAAGCAAGATGTGTAATCCGGGCCTCCAGGATCTCAATACCGGCCTGGCTGACTCTGCTTTGGATCTCTTCCCGGATGCGTCCTGCCACAACTTCACTGGAACCGCGCAGGCTTCCGTCGTCTGCCATCCCGTCTCCCGTGGTATCAATATCGGGAGCGGTGTCATAGGGATAGATCCGGACAATGTCGCGAAGTGCGCTGTCACATTGGAGGGAAAGAAATTCCTTGTAATTATCCACATGGAATACTGCCCTGGCCGTATCCGTGATGCGCCAGGTTACTGCAATACCGATCTCTACGGGATTGCCCAGACAATCGTTGATCTTCTGTCTGGCATTGTTTAAGGTCATTACCTTCAGAGAGATTTTTTTGGTCGGCATTTCAAAGGAAACGCTGCCGCTGCTTCGGGAGGTGCCTGCGGAAATGGAGGCGTCGCTTACGTCTCCGCTTTGATTCAGTTTCGTTCTGGCTGCCGGATTGATGGCAATGCAAAAGGGATTCACAAAGTAGAAGCCCTCCCCCTTCAATGTGCCCTTGTATTGTCCGAACAGTGTCAGCACCAGAGCCTCCTGGGGCGCAAGTACCTTCAGACCGGGAAGCAAAAGACAGGCGATCAGCACCATAAGAATACTGACAGTAATGAAAAGGGGGGCTGCAGGCTTGGGCCCGGTGGCGGCATTTGTAGCGATAAAAAGACCGATTCCAAGGATGATGAGAAGCAGAATGAAAAACAGCATGGCCATTCCGTTTTTGTTGCGTGTCAAATGTTTTTCTGTCATAACCTTCCTCCTGTATGAAACAAAGCAAAATAAGATATTTATGTGATATCAAAATAATATCACAATGATAAAGCTGTGTCAAGAGATTTCTTGAAATCGGAGGGAAAGAAGAAGATTTGTACAAATTGGGTAAAAAGCGTGTCAACAAAGCGGGACTGTGGTACAATACTCAAAGGACGAAAGCCTTTGAAGGAGCAAAGAGATGAATTCACCTTATGTAAGTATCATTGTTCCCGTATACAATGCGGAAACCAATCTGAAACGCTGTATTGACAGCGTATTAAAGCAGGACTTTGAGAAATTCGAGCTGCTTCTCGTTGATGACGGAAGCACCGATGCTTCCGGGATGATCTGCGATACCTATGCAAAGCAGGATCCCAGGATTCGGGTGATCCATCAGAAAAACAGCGGTGTTTCCGCTGCCAGAAATGCAGCCATGGGACAGGCAAGGGGCACCTATCTGCAGTTTCTTGACAGTGATGATTGGATCACGCCGGACGCCACAGGCTTACTGTATCGTATGGCGGAGGAAAATGACTGTGAGCTTGTGATCTCTGATTTTTACAGAGTGATAGAGGAACGCCTGGCTCCCAAGGGAGACATTCAGGAACAGGGAGTCCTGTCGAGAAAAGAGTTGGCCGCTTATATGATGGAGAATCCCGCCGATTTTTACTACGGTGTTCTCTGGAACAAGCTCTATCGAAGCGATATCATACGCAGTCTGGGTCTGCAGATGGATCCGGAGCTTCATTGGTGTGAGGACTTTCTCTTTAATATGGAATATATCCGCCATATCAGACAGGTGTATGTGCTGAAGGTGCCCATTTACTATTATGTCAAAACCAAGGGCTCTCTGGTCAGTCAAGCCGTCAGTCTTTCCAATATGGTAAAAATGAAGCGCAGCGTATTTCAGAGCTATCACGATTTTTACAAGGATATTTTTGAAGAAGAGGACTATGAAAAGAATCGCCTTCAAATGTATCGCTTTTTGGTGGATGTGGCGGGTGACGGAACCGTTGCTCCCGCTTTTCTTCCGGGGGCCATGAAGCTGGGAGATGAGCGGATCTCTATCAGCGTGGGTGCCGTTGAAAGCACCGGGATACAGATGGATCTGTATCGGGAGAGGAAGCTGCTGGAACGGTTTCTTGAGACAGTGGCTCTGAAACAGGATATGTCTCTGGAAGAGATCAAGCTGCTGCTTCACATCAGTCAGGCAGAGGAGGGATGCAGTCTGAAGGAGATTGCCCAGGCACTGCATCTGAGCAAAGCAAGACTGTGGCTGGTGATCCAAAGGCTTTTGTCCCGGGAGATCCTGGTATCTCAGGAGCTTTCCCATATGGAAGGAAAAAGACAGCTGCACAGCAGGCAGTTTGACAGCCGGGTGGAGCTGGAGCTGACCGATTTTGCGCAGGAGATCCTGCGGGAGCTGGAGATTGCCGGAGATAACTATCGTCGGACCATGTTTGCGGGGTTTACACAGGAAGAGCTGGAGCAGTATGAAATGCTTCGGGAAAAGAGAAGATGCAATATCAAAAGGGCGCTGCAATAAAGACGAAAGAGGGAGAAACTGCAAGGAAGGGAAATACGATGAAGGCAATTTTATTTGATCTGGACGGAACCCTGCTTCCTATGGTGCAGGAGGAGTTCATAGAGGCTTATATGCAGGTGCTTGTGAGAAAGCTGTGCTCTCTGGGCTTTGCACCTGAGGGATTGGCAAAAAGCGTGTGGAAAAGCACCTCTGCTATGATAAATAACGACGGAAAGAGGAGCAATGAAGAGGTTTTCTGGAACACCTTTCACAGCCTGGTGAAGGAGGATACGGGAAGATTTCGGGAGATTTCGGATGCTTTTTATTCCGGTGAGTTTCATCAGGTAAAGGCAGCCACACAGGACAATCCCTTAGCGGCTCAGACAGTCAGACTGGCCAGGAAAAAGGCAGATCTGGTGGTTCTTGCAACCAATCCGCTGTTTCCCGGGACGGCGCAGGAATCCAGACTGAGTTGGATCGGTCTTTCGAGAGAGGACTTTGACCTGATCACTTCCTTTGAAACAGATTCCTATTGCAAGCCCAATCCGGAGTATTACCGCTGCGTCTGCAGGCGGATCGGTGTAAAGCCGGAGGAGTGCCTGATGATCGGCAACGATGAGAGAGAGGATATGCATCCGGCATCCGGCCTTGGCATGGATTGCTTTCTGGTGACGGATTGGGTCATTCGGGATAAGCGTTATCCGTGGGAGGGAAAGACGGGAAGCGCAGAAGAGCTGCTGAGGTTTCTGAACGCTTTGCCGGACAGAAAGGAAGGATTAACGTAGTATCAACAACGGGCGCACCGCCTTTGCGGTACGCCCGTTGCGGGATAGTTGCGAAAGATTATCTGTTCAGGATCATTTCCGTCAGGGCTACCGGTTCTACGATATTCCCATCCTTATAGACACGCATATTGCCGGAGGCAATCTCATCGATCAGGATCACTTCCCCGTTATTGTAACCAAATTCAAATTTGATGTCCCAGAGAGTGAGGCCGATGGAGTTTAAGTCGTCTGCCACGATCTTGGTAATCTTTAGGGTCTGTTCCTTCATACTTTCAAACATGTCATGAGACATAATGCCCAGAGCGGCCAGTCCCTCCGCAGTGACAAGGGGATCGCCCAGAGCGTCGTTTTTGAAGGTACACTCCAGATATCCGCATTCCAGAACCGTGCCGTGCTTTATGTATTCTCCGTATCTGCGGATAAAGCTGCCGGTAGCCACAAGGCGGCAGATCACTTCCAGACCGTGACCGAAGACAGTGGCAGGAAGTACTTCCATGGTAGCATTGTCCACGTCCGCACGCACATAGTGTGTCTTGATTCCCGCTTTTTTCAGCAATTCAAAGTAGTGAACGGAAGTTTTCAGATTTGCCTTGCCGATGCCTTCAATGGTCAGACCCACAGTGTTTTCGCCGGGATCAAATACGCCGTCCTTGCCGGTACAGTCATCTTTGAACTTGAGCATCACGTTGCCGTTGTCAAGACGAAATACATCTTTGGTCTTACCTTCATAGATCTTATTCATGGTCCTACTCTCCTTTACCTTATTCGTCGTGTGCTTTACGACAGTTACTTTATCACACTTTTTCGGGAGTGACAATTGCCCTTTTTTATTTTTTGCGGATTTTGTGACTGTTGATAAAGCGAAAATGAAAAATGAAGAAAAATTTAAGAAATTTACCATAGGAAAAGGGGGAAAATTCTGGTAAGATGAATCGTACTCATATATTTATAATTATATTGTCACAGGAGAAACAGGATGGGAAGTAAGGTAAGAATTGCAGCGGACAGTACCTGTGATCTGACGGAAGATCTGTTAAAGCAATATGATATATGCAGGATCCCGCTGTGCATTATAATGGGGGAGGAGAGCTTCTACGACGGAGAAGAGGTAACCCCCGATCAGATCTACGCCTGGGCGGAGGCGAACCGGACCACGCCTAAAACAGCGGCTGTAAATCCGGAGAAAACGTTGGAAATCCTTCGCCCTTTTATGGAGGCGGGAGAGGAGATTGTGTTTTTTGGTATTTCCTCCGAAATGAGCACCACCTGCAACGTGGTGCGGCTGATTCGGGAAGAGGAGCAGTACCCGGGACTGCATGTGGTGGATTCCCGAAATCTTTCCACCGGAATCGGACTGCAGGTGCTGCGGGCGGCAGAGATGGCGGCGGCAGGGTGCAGTGCGGAAGAGATCGTGGGTGCCATAGAAGCAGACAGAAAAAAGGTTTGTGCCAGCTTTGTGGTGGATACCCTTACCTATCTGGCCAGAGGGGGAAGATGCGGCTCAGCGACGGCGCTGTTGGCCAACACCTTAAAGCTTCATCCGCTGATCGCGGTGAAGGATGGCGTGATGCAGGTAGAGAAGAAATACAGAGGCGGCTTGGGAACGGCGCTTCGCAGATACCGGGAGGATCTGAAGGAGGCGCTGCTTTCGGCAGACAGGAGAAGAGTATTTATAACACATTCCGGCTGTGATGAGGAGCTGATTCGTCAGACTTATGAGGAGCTGAAGGCATTGGAGCATTTTGAAGAGATTCTGATCACCAGAGCCGGCGGTGTGGTTTCCAGTCACTGCGGACCGGGGACTCTGGGAATTTTGTTTTATACCGCCGATGAGGATTATGACAAAGGAGGAAGAACGTGTTAAAAAATAAGACGGTACTGCTGGGAGTTTCGGGCAGCGTGGCAGCCTATAAAACGGCAGGCCTGGCCAGTGCGCTTGTAAAATTACACGCAAATGTTCATGTGTTGATGACGCAAAATGCCACAAATTTTATCAATCCCATTACCTTTGAGAGTCTTACAGGAAACAAATGTATCGTGGACACCTTTGATCGTAATTTCCCTTTTCAGGTGGAGCATGTGGCGCTGGCCAAACAGGCGCATGTGGTGATGATCGCACCGGCCGGTGCCAATGTCATCGGTAAAATTGCTCACGGCATCGCCGATGATATGCTGACCACCACGGTGATGGCATGCAAATGTCCCGTATATCTGGCCCCCGCCATGAATACAAATATGTATGAAAATCCCATACTGCAGCACAATCTAAAGCTTCTTTCAGACTTTGGTTATCAGATCATACCGCCGGATACGGGGTATCTGGCCTGCGGTGACAGAGGGGCCGGAAAGATGCCGGAGCCGGAAACCCTGCTTTCCTATCTCATGCGGGAAATTGCCTTTGAAAAGGATATGGCGGGAAAACGGGTGCTGGTCACTGCCGGACCTACCAAGGAGGCCATTGATCCGGTACGCTTCCTGACCAACCATTCCTCCGGGAAAATGGGCTATGCACTGGCAAAGATGGCCATGCTGCGGGGGGCGGATGTGACCCTGGTGACGGGAGAAACGGCTCTGACGCCGCCTCCTTTTGTGACGGTAATCCGGGTCCGGTCGGCAGAGGAGATGTTTGACGCCGTTACAGGCATCAGTCATGAGCAGGATATCATTATCAAGGCCGCTGCCGTGGCGGATTACAGGCCCGCTTGCGTAAGTACGGAAAAGATCAAAAAGGCGGAAGGTGAGATGGCCATTGCACTGACCCGGACAAAAGACATTCTGGCCTGGCTGGGAGAGCATAAGAGAGAGGGACAGTTTCTCTGCGGCTTTTCCATGGAAACCTCGGACCTGCTGCTGAATGCCGGACAGAAGCTGGTAAGGAAGCATCTGGATATGATCGCCGCCAATAATGTAAAGGAAGCCGGAGCCGGCTTTGGAACAGATACCAATGTTATCACATTGATCACACGGGAAGAAGAGCTTCCCCTTGACCTGATGAGCAAGGAGGAGGCAGCGGGCCGGATTCTGGATCAGATTATGATATCATTGAAGAGACAGTAAAAACCAGACTGAAACGATAAGAGAGGAGGCGCAGGGAGCGCTGTCCATCACCGTATTGTATCCGTAAAGGAGCGATAACAAGGAGGAATGAAACATGAATCAGAGAAAAAGAGACACCCGTTGGAGCGTTACCGTGGCACTGATGATCGCAGTGGTTATCGTGCTGGCCAATACACCGCTGGGACTGATCCAGCTGCCCATTATCAAGGCCACCACGGTACATATTCCCGTTATCATAGGAGCCATCGTACTGGGACCCTTGGCCGGCGCCATACTGGGGACTGCCTTTGGCATCTGCTCACTCATCAGCAATACCATGACCCCCACACTGCTTTCCTTTGCCTTCTCCCCGTTTTTAAGCACCACGGGACTTCCGGGAGCCTTGAAGGCTGTATGGATTGCGGTGGGCTGCCGGGTGCTTTTGGGAGTTTTGGCAGGCTGGATCTGGATCCTTCTTAAGAAAATCAAATGCAATCAGAATCTGGCTCTGATCATCTGCGGATTTCTTTCCTCCATCCTGCATACCATCCTTGTTATGGGAAGTATTTACGGGTTACTGGCGGGAGAGTATGCAAAAGCCAGGGAGGTGGCGGCAGACGCTGTCTTCGGCCTGATTCTCGGAACGGTAACGGCTTCGGGAATTCCCGAAGCCATTGCAGCTGCCGTTTTGGTAACGGCCATCGGCAAGGTGCTCCTGATGGTGTATCGGGGCAGCGTCCGGGAAGAAAGGAGAAGTCTATGATTTTAGCCATAGATATCGGCAATACCAACATTGTAATCGGCTGTATCCGGGAAGATAAGACGTATTTTATTGAGAGGATATCCACGGTCCGCACCAAGACAGAATTGGAATATGCGGTGGATATCAAGACCGTACTGGATATTTACGGTATTGACAAGAAGGACATCAGGGGAGGAATCATATCCTCCGTAGTACCTCAGATTACCAATACCGCCAGAAGAGCGGCGGAAAAGATTCTGGGAAAGCAGGTGCTGGTTCTGGGACCCGGTGTGAAAACGGGGCTGAACATTCTCATTGATCAGCCGGGACAGCTGGGAGCCGATCTGGTGGCGGATGCGGTGGCAGGCATTGCCTGTTATCCCGTCCCTTTGATTATTTTCGATCTGGGAACGGCCACCACTGTTTCTGTTATAGATGCAGGCAAGAATTACATTGGCGGCATGATCCTTCCGGGGGTTCGCATTTCTTTGGATGCTCTCACGGAACGGGCTTCACAGCTGGGAGGGATCAGCATCGAGGAACCTCGAAGGGTCATTGGAAAAAACACGGTGGAGTGTATGAAAAGCGGGATTCTCTACGGCAGTACGGGAGCGCTGGACGGCATCATTGACCGGATCCAGGAGGAGCTGGGAGAGGAGGCCACGGTAATTGCCACAGGGGGACTGGCGGGTAAGGTAGTGCCTTATTGCCGTCACAGGATCCTTCTGGATGAGGAGCTGATGCTGAAGGGATTACAGATCATTTACAACAAAAATATGCAGTCGTTATAAACATGATAAAGGAGAAAAAGAACTTGGAAAGATCGGGATTCGGAATCAGCGGCAGCACTCTGAAGCTGATTGCCATTATCACCATGCTGATCGACCATATCGGGGCGGTTGTTGTGCTTCCGCTGGTGTCCTTCAGAGGCGCTGTAGTGGCGGGTATGGACGGATGGGAGTTTTACTGGCTGCTCAGGAATATCGGAAGGGTGTCCTTTCCGATATTTTGCTTCCTTCTGGTGGAAGGGTTTCAAAGAACGGGAGATGTCCGCAAATATCTGATGCGTATGGGAGCTTTCGTATTGATATCGGAAATTCCCTTTGATCTGGCCTTCCGGAGCAGTCTTGTGGATCTACAGTATCAGAATGTATTTTTTACGCTGTGTATCGGACTGTTTGCCATGTATCTGTTTGATAGGCTTAACACAAGACTGAGCAGGAACAGGATTTTCTGCTTTTCTCTGCAGATACTGATCGGTCTTGGAGCCATGCTTCTGGCAGAAGTCTTACATACGGATTACGGTGCTTACGGGGTTCTCAGCATTCTGATTCTCTATACCTTCCGGAGTCAAAGGGTTCTGCAGGCTGCGGCAGGAGCTCTTTCCTTTGCCTGGGAGCTGCCGGCGCCGCTGGGATTTCTTCCCGTGCTGCTGTACAACGGAAAGCGGGGATTTGGGATGAAATATTTCTTTTATGCATTTTATCCCCTGCATTTATTGGTGCTGCATATTGTGGCAGAGTCTATGCTTAAGCATCTGTGGCTGCAGATGTAAGGAGCTGATACGCCATCCGGTATCGACAAAATCCTGATTTTTCCCGAATGAAAGTCAGCCCTTTGCGGGTGATGGGGAGAAAACCCGGCAGAGAATAGCGGATTATGCGATGGCTGGGTATTGCCAGAAAAAACGAAATATTATTATAATGGCTACCGTAAGAATTAGAGAAATTTCGTTGAAAAAAAGCATAAGGGAGATAATTATGGAGCATTTAACGGTAACGGCTGCCAATGATAATGAAAGAATGTTTAAAATACTGACAGATCTGATGAATACAAATCAGGAGTTTCAGATTCACATTACAATTCCCGGGAAGCAGACAAAGGAGGAACGGGGAGGAATGGGAGGCTCCGCCGCATCGGCGGCGGAGGGAAGATTTTTGACAGAGCCCCCCATTATGATCAAGTCCGGCGGCAGACAGGAGCATGATCTGGAGCAGGATGTGACCAACATGATCCACGAGATCGGAGTGCCGGCACATATCAAGGGCTATCAGTATTTGAGAGAAGCCATCATGATGGCTGTGGAGGACAATGAAATGCTGGGTTCCATTACCAAGGTGCTGTATCCTTCCATCGCAAAAAAATATCAGACCACACCCAGCCGGGTGGAGCGTGCCATCCGTCATGCCATCGAGGTAGCCTGGAGCAGAGGCAGAATGGAGACACTGGATGCACTGTTCGGCTATACCGTGAACACCGGCAAGGGTAAACCCACCAATTCGGAATTCATTGCACTGATTGCGGACAGGATTCGCCTGCAGTACAGAAATTAACAAAGAATTGGGTCTTTTCTTCACTGCCGGAAAGGTGTATACTGAAAAGGTAGCGAAGAAAAGACAGGCAATTGAGACAGGATAAAGCATGGAGGTGCGGAATGAAGAATATTTTGTTTGTTGCGTCGGAGGGTGTACCTTTTATCAAAACGGGAGGTCTGGCAGATGTAGTGGGTTCACTTCCCAAATGCATCGACAAAACCTATTACGATGTCCGTGTGATGTTGCCGAAATACACATGTATGAAGCAGGAGATCAAGGATCAGCTGGTCTATCGAAGTCACTTCTACATGGATTTCAACTGGCGCAATGTATACGTAGGGATACTGGAAGCCGAGTATGAGGGAATCACCTTTTACTTTATCGATAACGAAGGATATTTCGGAGGCTTTCGGCCTTACGGAGATGATGTGGCTTACGAAGTGGAAAAGTTTGCCTTTTTTTCCAAAGCGGCTCTATCCTGTCTGCCGTTGCTGGGCTTTCGGCCGGATCTGATCCATTGTCATGACTGGCAGACGGCGCTGATTCCCGTCTACTTAAAGGAACGCTTCCAGAGCGGTGATTTTTATCGCGGCATCAAAACAGTGATGACGATACATAACCTGAAATTCCAGGGAAGATGGATTATGAAGGATGTGAAGTATATCACGGGACTGCCGGAAGAGTATTTTACCTCTGACAGACTGGAATGCTACAACGACGCCAATCTGTTAAAGGGCGGCATCGTATTTGCGGATGCGGTGACAACCGTCAGCAACACCTATGCGGAGGAGATTAAGACGGAGTTTTACGGGGAAGGGCTGGACGGTCTTTTATATTCCAGAAGCAATGATCTGCGTGGGATTATCAACGGCATTGATTATGAGGAGTTTAATCCACAGACGGATCCCTACATTGTCCATCGTTACAGCGCCGATAATTTCCGCAAAGAGAAGATAAAGAATAAGAGAGCGCTGCAGGAGGAGCTGGGACTGGATCGGAATGATAAGGTTTTTATGATCGGCATCGTATCACGACTCACCGACCAGAAAGGCTTTGACCTGATCGCTTACATGATGGACGAGCTGTGCCAGGACAATATCCAGCTGGCTGTGTTGGGAACGGGGGAAGAACAGTACGAGAATATGTTCCGCCATTTTGACTGGAAGTACGGCAACAAGGTGAGTGCCAGCATCTATTATTCGGAAGAGAGATCTCACAGGATCTATGCTTCCTGCGATGCTTTCCTGATGCCGTCTTTGTTTGAACCCTGCGGTCTCAGCCAGTTGATGGCACTTCGGTACGGAACCCTGCCCATTGTTCGGGAGACGGGAGGGCTGAAGGATACGGTGATTCCTTACAATGAATATGAAGGAACGGGAACGGGATTTTCCTTTGCCAATTACAACGCCCATGAGATGCTGGCCACGATCCGGTATGCGGAAAAGATTTACTATGAAAAGAAACGGGAATGGAATAAAATAGTAGATCGGGCCATGGCAGCAGATTTTTCATGGCATGTGTCTGCCGGCAAGTATCAGGAGATGTATGACTGGCTCATCGGATATTGACTGTAGAAGCTCCTTTTTCGGCAGCAGCTGCCGGACAAGGGAGCTTTTTTTAAGAGAAAGGAAGAAAGAACGAATGAAACCATCAAAAGTTTATTTTACAAGTATGAAAACCACCTTTGAGGAAAATCTGCCCCAGAAGCTGGAACGGCTAATACGCACGGCAGGTATCGGAGAGATTGATTTTAAGCACAAGTTTGCGGCTGTCAAGATTCATTTCGGAGAGCCGGGCAATCTGGCATTTTTGCGTCCCAATTATGCCGCGGTGGTGGTGGATGTGGTAGGGCAGCTGGGGGGCAAGGCGTTTCTGACAGACTGTAATACCCTGTATGTGGGGGGCAGAAAGAATGCTTTGGATCATTTGGATGCTGCTTATAAGAATGGGTTTTCGCCTTTTTCCACAGGGTGTCATGTCATCATTGCAGACGGTCTGAAGGGAACGGATGAAATAGCGGTTCCGGTGGAAGGAGAATATGTCAGAGAGGCCAAGATCGGGCGGGCCGTCATGGATGCGGATGTGGTAATCTCCCTGAATCATTTTAAAGGACATGAGGCTACCGGCTTTGGCGGCGCCCTGAAGAATCTGGGGATGGGCTGCGGCAGCAGAGCTGGAAAGATGGAAATGCACAGCGACGGTAAGCCCTGTGTGGAGAGTGAGCTGTGTATCGGCTGCGGCCGCTGTCGTCGGGTGTGTGCTCATGATGCCATTACCATTGCGGACAGAAAGGCCTCCATTGATCATGACAAATGCGTCGGCTGCGGCCGCTGTGTGGGTGTGTGCCCCACGGATGCCGTGGAACCGGCCTTCGATACCAGCAATGACAGTCTGAATTGTAAGATCGCGGAATATACGAAGGCAGTGCTGCAGGGACGTCCGCATTTTCACATCAGCCTGGTGGTGGATGTGTCTCCCAACTGTGACTGTCATGCGGAAAACGACATTCCCATCGTACCCAATGTAGGAATGTTTGCCTCTTTTGATCCGGTGGCTCTGGATGTGGCCTGTGCCGATGCTGTCAATCGGCAGCCGGTGGTCTGCGGCAGCCAGCTGGATGAGATGCCACATGTGCATCACGACCATTTCTCTGACAGTGCACCCGGTACCAATTGGCGTGTGGCCATTGAGCATGCGGTCAAAATGGGCGTGGGAAGCGACAGCTACGAGCTGATTACGATTTGAGGAATCCCGATTTAAGAAAATACTAAGAATTGCACAAGAAATCCTTTGATATTCTTTGCTATGCTCCCTATATGTATTTGATATCCGGAGGGAAAAAAGTCTGCGGAATCACTCCGCAGATGAGAGGAAAGGATCAAAGATGAAAGAACTGAAAAACAAAGAAGTGGTGATAGGTCTCGTTATTATTATTATACTGGCAGTGATCGCTATCGGTCTGATCGTACGTCGGGAGAGGAAGCCCGAGGTTTTGGAGCAGGCACAGTCTCTGCCCACAGTGGAAGAGGAGCTGTCCATTTCTGCTTTGCCTGAGGAGGAGACGATAGAGGAAGAGGCGCCGCAGGAACCCGTTGCGGTTGAGGAGGTCATAGACCAAGGGCAGACACAGCCCCAGACACAGGCAGCTACAATGATCACCGGTGACAACAGTGCGGCCATCGGTGAGAAGGAAGCCGAGGGAATCACACTGTACAGTATTTTGGGAAAAGAAACCTATACACCTGCGGTGATGAAGGACAGAAAGGTGAATGACGGTCAGCTGAAGGAGCTGTACGGATATTGGAAGGATTACCATCTGGAGGCGGTGGAGGATCTGATCCATCTGGATAGAATCCGGAAGATTTCCGATGAACTGACAGGTACCAACGGATACTATTATTACGGAGATCTTGACAGCCTGGGTCGTCCCGATGGTCACGGTCTGGCGGTCTACGCCGATGATACGTACTACTGCGGAGAATGGAACAACGGTCTGCGGGAAGGCGATGGTATGTGGCTCCAGGCAGTGATTTACGATGAGACAAATAAGGCCAAGAACCTGGGGCTGGCGGAGCACATGTACAACGGAGAATGGAGCAAGGATCTGCCCAACGGAGAAGGCCAGGAGCATTTCGAATATGACTTTGACGTTCTGAAGGTGGAGAATTTTGTTATTGCCAATGTGGTGGGCGGATTTAAGGACGGTTATTATCACGGAGAAATGTATATTATGACGGTTACCGATCCCCACTCCTCCAAAGACTGGTACGGCAACTGTAAAAGAGGAGAATGGCAGATCTTCCATGGAGGAAGCGTCACGGATGCCGTATGGAGAGACGCCTTTCCCGATGAAAAGGGAGACTATGAATATCACTATATGTTTCCCCGGGATCAGTCCAATCAAGGGATTTTTGGATTGAAAAAAAGTTGATGGGAGCAAAATTGGAAGTATGTTATCGAATGGAAATACACAAAGTATGGGGGAAGATACGGGGATGATCCGGTATGAAGAATCCGGCATCGATCCCCGGATTCTTCGTGCCGTGCAGGAGATGGGATATGAAGAAATGACGCCTATCCAGGCCAGAGCCATCCCTGTCATGATGACGGGAGCGGATATGATCGGTCAGGCTCAGACGGGAACGGGAAAGACAGCTGCCTTCGGGATACCGCTGCTGCAGATGATAGATCCTGAAAACAGAAAGCTGCAGGCGGTTGTACTGTGCCCTACAAGAGAACTGGCAATTCAGGCTGCGGACGAGTTGAGAAAGCTGGCCAAATTTATGCACGGCATCAAGGTGCTGCCTGTATACGGCGGACAGGAGATCACAAGACAGATCCGGGCATTGAAGAGCGAGGTCCAGATTATTGTGGGAACACCGGGCAGAGTCATGGATCATATGCGCCGCCATACCATACGGCTGAACCATGTAAAGCTGGTGGTTCTGGATGAAGCCGATGAGATGCTGAACATGGGCTTCAGGGAGGATATGGAAACCATCCTTGGAGCCATAGAGGGGAAGCATCAGACGGTGTTGTTCTCTGCCACCATGCCAAAGCCCATTCTGGAGATTACAAAACATTACCAGAAGAATGCGGTCATGGTAAAGGTACCCTCCAGGGAGCTGACGGTTCCGCTGGTGAAGCAGTATTATTATGAGGTACACAGCAGAAACAAGCAGGAAGTTACATGTCGGCTTTTGGATTATTACGCCCTGAAGCGGACTCTGATCTTTTGTAATACGAAGAAGATGGTGGATGAACTGACGGAAAGCCTGAAAGGACGCAACTATTTTGCAGAGGGTCTGCACGGAGACATGTCCCAGGCACAGCGGGACAAGGTCATGCATCAGTTCAAAAGCGGTGTACTGGAGGTTCTGATTGCCACGGATGTGGCCGCCAGGGGCATTGATGTGGATGATGTGGAAGCAGTCATCAATTACGATGTGCCTCAGGATATCGAATACTACGTTCATCGGATCGGACGTACCGGCCGGGCCGGTAAAAAAGGCCGTTCCTTTACCCTGGTGGTGGGAAGAGAGATTTACAAGATCCGGGAGATCGAGCAGATCTGCAAGACAAGGATCAAAGCCAAAACAGTGCCTTCCGTTCGGGATGTAACGACAGCAAAGGCTGACAAAATATTAAAAGAGGCATTGGAGCTGCTGCGGGGAGAAGAAGAACTGACAGCCATGAAGCATATCATTGAGAGAAAGCTGGATGAAGAAGATATTACTGCCATGGAACTGGCGGCCGCTTTCCTGAAGGTGCAGATGGGGGAGGAACCGGAAGAGATACCGCCGGTGGAACGAAAAAGCAGGAGAAGCAGCGAAAAACACCATTTCTTATTTAAGAGGGCTGATAAGAAGGAGGAGGAAAGATATGGCAAAAAGATGCATCGTGACCATCGGAAGGGAATACGGCAGCGGAGGCCGAGAGATCGGAGAGAAGCTGGCACAGCGGCTGGAGGTCGCATTTTATGACAGACAGTTTCTGCAGCTGGCGGCGGAAGAGACAGGGATAGGGGAAGAAGATCTGTCCCGGTCGGATGAGCAGGTCAGCCGTCCTTACCGGCTGTATCGGGGAGATAACATCAGTGAGCAGCTGTTTGAGACCCAGTCCAGGATCATGATAGAAAAAGCCAAATCGGAGTCCTGCGTGATCGTAGGGAGGTGTTCCGATATCATTCTGAAGGATTTTGCCAATGTAGTGCATATTTTTATTTATGCCGATTACGAGGATAAGGTGAGAAGGATCATGGAGCGACATGGTCTGGATGAGGTGAAGGCGGAAAAGGAAATGAATCGGATGGAAAAGATCCGCCGCACCTATTACCAGTATTTTACGGACAGTGACTGGGGTGACAGAGAGAATAAAGATCTTCTGATCAACAGCAGCAAAACAGGGATTGACGGTTCGGTAGAGGTGATCCTTTCGTACCTGAGGATACGGGGGCTTCTTTCCTAGGTGTACCGCAATTATCCCGGAAAGAAAGGCATATATGGCATCTATTGTTGAGTATGTGAAGGAATACGGAAGCTACGGCTTTGAGGAGGTTCCCTTTTCTGAGGTGGACGGCCTGGTGCTGTCTCAGTTTGCCTATTTGAATCCGGAAGGACATGTAGGACGGCTGTCGGAGCAGAAACAGAATACGGCGCTGCGCAGGTTGGCAGAGGCGGAGATACCGGAACTGTTTCAATCTGTCTGGTATGAAAAGGATAACAGACGTCTGTTTCGTGCCATGTGTGAAAGCAGGCGCTTTGGCGGTATGGAGCTGAATTACCATGCCTGCATCCTGAACGAAGATACACAGACTCAGTTTGCCGCTATGACGGTGTTTTTGGAGAAAGGGCCCACAATCGTTCTCTTTCGGGGTACGGATACCTCCATTGTAGGATGGAAAGAGGATTTTAATATGGCTTTTCGTCGTCCCGTAACGGGACATCGTCTCAGTACCATGTATCTGAATCAGGTGGGATACCGGATTTCCGGCAGGTTTTTTGTCAGCGGCCACTCCAAGGGGGGTAATTTTGCCGTCTATGGAGCCATGAGCTGTGCATCTGATGTGAGAGAGCGGATAGAAGCCGTATATTCCTTTGACGGTCCGGGATTTCGACCGGAGCTTCTGGACAGCCGGGATTTTGAGATGATCCGGGAGAGGATCCGCAAATATATGCCTCGTTCCTCCATCGTAGGCATGCTTCTGCAGACCCGTGAGGAATTCAAATTGGTGGAATGCGGCAGCGTAGGGATCCTGCAGCACAATCCTTTCACCTGGAAGGTACATAAGGGATGTCTGAAAGAGGCGGAGGATATTCCGGCTGCGGTAAAGCTGATGAATCACACCCTGAATGACTGGATCTTTTCCAGGGAGGACGAGGAGCTGGAGCTGTTTGTGGAAAGCCTCTACGGAGTGATTACCGCCACCAACGCCGGGACACTGACGCAGCTTATGAAAGAGCCGGGCAGACATTTTCCGGAGATCCTGGGAGCTCTTCGGAATCTGGACGAGGAAACCAAAGAGAAGCTAAAGGAGGTTATGGGAGCCCTGTGGGAGATCGGAGCGGAGAATCTGCTCCGACAGGTACAAAATCAATAAAAATAAAAAGAAAATATGCAAAATATATATTGACAAATGAAAGAAGATAGGGTAATATAGCATTTGTTCGCAGGAATGGCGGAATGGCAGACGCGCACGGTTCAGGTCCGTGTGGTAGCAATACCATGAGAGTTCAAGTCTCTTTTCCTGCATAACGAGAGCCCGGTGAATACCGGGCTCTTATCAATTTCAGAGTGTGAGGTGGCAATATGAAGTGGTTAATCGCTTATACACCGCTGCAGTTTGTGATCAGAATCCTGCAGGGGGCGTTGATTGGACTGGGAGCCGTTCTTCCGGGAATTTCGGGAGGTGTGCTCTGTGTAATCTTTGGGATTTATAAGATCATTATGGAATTTCTGGCAGATCCCTTCCGCAAATTTAAAACTCATGTACCCAGGTTAATCCCCATCGGTATCGGAGGCGTCATCGGCTTTCTGGGAATCGCCAACCTGCTGTCTTTCCTGTTGGATCGGTATCCCGATCCGTCGGTCTGTGTGTTCATTGGCCTGATTACGGGAATGCTGCCCTCTCTTTTTCGGGAGGCGGGAGAGCAGGGAAGAGACAGGAATTCCTGGGTGTCCATGGCAGTGGCCATGATGCTGATTTTTGCCCTGCTGATCGGTCTGCGGGTACTGTCTGTTCAGATTACACCCAATTTTGCCTGGTATCTTTTCTGCGGCTTCTGTCTGGCATTGAGTGTCATTGCACCGGGTATGAGCTTTTCTACCCTGCTGATGCCGCTGGGACTGTATGAACCCTTTGTGGCGGGTATAGGAGCACTGGATTTTGCCATCCTGATCCCCGGCGGAATCGGGGCACTGGCAACGGTGATTCTGTTTGCCAGGACTGTGGATTCTTTGTTCAACACCCATTATTCCGTGGCTTTTCATGCCATCATCGGCGTGGTGATAGCCGCTACCGTGATGATCATCCCTTTCGGAAGCTTTGCGGCATCTCTTACAAGCTGTCTGGTCAATGTGTTCTGTATTGCGGCCGGTATTGTGGCTGCATTGCTGCTGGATAACTTTAATCAGAGATTTGAAAAAGAGAAGGTATAACGGTAAAGTTCATGGTAAAATCACCAAACAGGGCGAGGTGCGGCTTGCGTGAGCCGTTCCTCGCCCTGATCATCTTTCCTATGGGGTAAACGTCTTTTTCTTTAGATTATGCTGTTGATAAAGTCTCCGGATGTAAGAGAAGCGTAGCTCCCGCTGCTGTTATAGAGGCTGCCCTGATTGCTTTCGCTGTAAGCGGTGTTGCCGATGGAAGCAGCCTTCTGTGCCATCTGATAGGAGAGGGAGGCATTGCCCTGAAAGAGGGTCTGTATCTT
>JAFQLB010000036.1 GCA_017396675.1 Lachnospiraceae bacterium | reverse complement strand
GGAGTCAGCGCGAATCGGACAAGGATGTCCGATTCAGCTTCTGTTGGAATGGACTCCAATCAGAAGCGGCGCGTCACAAATCATAATCTGTGCTCGCCTGTGCCTCCCAAGCCAATACGACCGGCTTTTTTCTTGAAGTTCTCATGCTAGCTGTTTGTATCCTGCTGTGTTTTATAATCTTCTATGTGCTCCTAAGGGCTCAGACAACGTTTTGGGTCGCAGCATGATTGAAAAGCAGGAGTCTGATAAATCCAACGAAAGTCTGCAGAACGGATTCCGCCAAAACAGAAGGTGGTCAACCCAGTGGCACTTTTCTCAGTTTCAGTATTTCTTATCTCACCGCCGATTATAGCGGTTGATCTGAGCTCCCAGCAGAAACAAGTAGTTGCAGAAATACAGCCAAAGCATGAATATGGTAACGGTTCCCAGTCTCCCGTATGCGGAAAAGGAATTGAAATATTCAACATAAACAGAGAATCCAAAGGAAAACAGATTCCATGCCACCGCGGAAAAGACGGCTCCCGGTATCTCGCCCCGAAGCTTTAGCTTTTTGTCCGGCAAATACGTATACATCAGTGTAAAGGCCACCGTTAAAAGCAGCCAGATAAACAGAAAACGAAATCTCACAAAAAGCCCGGGCAGTTCTCTGGAAAGACCGACTTTTTGCAGCACTGCCGTAAAGACCCAGTTGCCGAATACAGAAAGCCCCAGCGTCACCACCGTCACAGACAGGATAATCACCATATAAAAGCTGGAAAGCAGCCGCAGACGAAAATACCCTCTGTGCTCCGTCGTTCCGTGGATCACATTCAGTCCCCGCATCAGCCCAAGGATTCCCTTTCCTGCCGACCATAGGGTGATGACAACGGCCACAGTCAAAGCCTCCGAGGAGGAGTCATAGACCTGTTCGATCAGAAGTACCGCCATGGGATCCATCCGATCGGGCGTAATATCTGTTATGATCTTCATCAGTCCCGCCTCCGTCAAAGGCGTCAGGGGAAGAAGGCTGCAGATGATAATCAGGATAGGGATAATGGAGAGAAACAGAAAGAATGCGCTTCCCGCTGCGTAAGAGGAGATATTCTTCTCCCGGACCTGCTGCTTTATTCTTTGGTACAGAAAATACAAATCCGACCATTCCATATTTGTTTATTCATACACCTTTTCAGTCCAACAGCCTGTAAAATAAAACGTCAAAATCTCATCACTGCTCTTACCCTGATTGGCCAGATGCTTGGCTCCGTTCTGGCTCATTCCCACGCCATGGCCAAATCCTCCTCCGGTGAGACGATATCCTGTCACTTTTTCCTCCTGCGTCACGGGATCCAAATAAAAGAAGGCACTTGGCAGCAATCCCTTGCAATCATAAGTGTTGCCGTTTTGCAGCCGCACAGGGGAGGTACCGTCGGCCAGCAGCGCACGTACATTCATTTCCCGCTGCACCAGGATTTCTCCTGTGTCGGTGGTCAGCAATATCTCTTCCACGCTTCCCCCTTCTCCCCGACGCGTTACCTCCATAGATCTTATGACTCCCTCCTCCGGCAGAGTGCTACCGCTTTCAAAGCTTCCCTCTTCCGTCTTTGTCAGAATATGCGCTCCATCCTTCTCCTGTCGTTTTTTCAGATTCTCCCAAATGTGCTCCATGCCATCCGTCTCATAAGTCCATCGATACCATCCTTCCTCTGCCTCAAAATGGTGTCGGTGGGTGGTTCCCATAAAGCTTCGGAACACCTCCTCCTGCTGCAGATCCACAGCACCGTTTTCCGAAAAACTCTCCCCCGAAACTGTCATTTCTTTTGCACCCAAATAGGGCAGTACATGGTTCCCCTGGGGATTCCATATAGCATCAGAGGTTCCAAACCCGCCGGAGGTGGAGTAATAATAGGTTTCTGCCAGACCATCCGGCGAATACAGAAGCTCTCCCCGGGTCTCCTTTACCGCCTTCGTGGTGTTCACATTTTCCAAAATATTGTTATACACCTGAAAGGAGGTACTGTCGTCCACGTGAGCACCGTAGTCAGCCAGAGAGGAATGCAGCATCTTGTCATACGCATAGGTTCTGGCACATACAGCCTGTGCCTGCAGGGCTTCCTCCGGATAAGAGGAGGGCATTTCAGATGGTACTACGGCGTACAGATATTCCTCCAGCAGCACCTCATTGACTGCCAGGATTCCCTCCTGTCTTTTCTCCAGTTCAAGACACCCCCGGTATCCCTGCCCCTGATGATTCCTTTCTATATTGGTAAGATACAGCTTTCCTGTCAGTGCCTTTGGCCGTATCACAATCCGATTTCCGATAAAATAGGGGCTGTCAACGGTGAAGCTGATACTCTCTCCCGCAGGTATGGATGCAGATTGAACCTCTCCTTCTCCGGAAGAAAGAGAGAGAATCTCGCATTCCACATCACTCCGGAGGACTATCTCCTCATGGAAGTATCCGCCAAATCCGGAAGTTTTGATTAGAACACGGATGGTTTCCATGGTTTCATCCTTCACCAGAAGTCCTGCCTGTATTGTTCCATCCTCCACTACGAAATCAGAGAAGCTGTAGCCTAAGCGTATCTCCTCCTTTTCCACAGTGGCCAGGGGATCGTACAGCCGGTAATACTGCACCTCGTCGGCCAGCGGAAAGATGCCTGCTCCCTCGATCTCAATTTCCTTTTCCCCTACCTTTAAAACCTTGCCCGTGATCCTGTTATCCTTCCTTTTGATCTCTTCAAGACTACCATTTCGAAAAATAAGATCGGCAACTGTTTCCCGCATCTCCTCCTGCAGGGCGCAGGGCAGCGTGATTTCATGATTTGCAAAGAATACCATGACATGATCTCCGCCTGCTTCCATGATCCAGGTATTGGATAAAACCGCTCCTTCTTCACTGATTTCTCTCCACCCTATGATCCTTTCCTCACAGACCACGTAAGATGCTTTTGTATAGTAGCACGCTTCGGGCAGCGTCAGGGATGTTTTCACCGTCCCCTCTGAGGTAAACACAGCCTCCTCCTCAAGAGGGTCGCCCGACTGCGTTTTTACATTGGATGTATTTCCCAACACCAGATATTCTATTGTCCGGATCCTTCCTGCCGGGTCCAGCATCCCGCATACACTGTCAAAAAAACTATACCAATGTTCCTTCAGAAGGAAAAATTCATTTTTATAAATCTCCTCCAGTGATTCTGTCAATGCGATTGGAAAAGCCTCATCCTCCCGGGTAATCAGACCTCCTTCTTCCAGAATCCGAACAATGGAAAGAAATTCTGCATAGGTCAGATCTCCCTCTCTTTGTTTGTTTATTTCCTGTGCCAGCGCATCCAGAATAGCACCCTTTTCATCATCCTGCAGTCTACCCAGTGTTTCTATCAGAAGTCCCGTTTCCCGGTGACTGATCCGCACTCCCTCAGGCTGCTGTTTGGCAAATCTGAAAATAGGGATCAGCGCCAGTGCAAACAGGAGAATCAATATCAATATGCTTAAAATAATCTTCTTGCCAAATGACATATATTTCCTCGTTTCTTCTACTGCAATCCTCCTGCGAAGAGGAGGCTCCCATTACGACAAAAGCAGCCCTGTCGGGCTGCTTTTTATCTTTCGTATCCCCAAAATGTCGATTCCCGTCTTCTGACTCCTAGCAAAGCTAGGTGGGCGACCGCAAAACTGCTTTTGCCTTCCCTTCCAATCCTTCCTTAAGAAGTGAGGGCTTGACAGCCGCAGAATAATGTAGGAATCCCGTTTAAAGTAAATGTAGGTTCAAAACAACGGGAAAAAATCAACATTTCAGGTTACTTAGATTATATACATTTTACGCCAAAATTACAACTACCAATTACGTATTTTTTCTTGACATTATTTTCAATTCATGATAATCTTCTTTATAATTTAGTTCACTTTTTGAACTATTTGGGAGGGTCCTATGAATCATGAACTGAGCGAAGATCTTTTAACTGCCTGGCTCAGGCTCTCCACTTCCATCATAGGAAGCAGGATTGTCTCGGAGCTTTCCTACAAGGAGTCTCTTGTCTGTAATCTCTTATATCGGAACTCCCTGAAGCAGGATGGGAAGCCTTTGACCGCCACCGACCTGTGCATTCAGACAAATATGCTGAAATCTCAGATGAACAGGATTCTGAACGCACTGGAGGAAAAACAGGTGATTACAAGAAAACGCTCCCCGGAGGACGGAAGAAGAGTCTTGATCACTATGAATCCTCTGCAGAGCCAGGCATACTATCGGCAGCATCAGCACATCCTTGATATTATGAATACAATGATTCTGCGTCTGGGTGAAGAGGAAGCTTTCAATGCAGTCAGGCTCCTGAATCGGATTTCGGATATTGCCCACCACATGCAGCTTGGGCAATGATGCTGTTAAATACGGAGAATACTATGAAAGTGAAGGTGCGAACAAACGATGATCAAACTATTGGTTGACTCTTCCTCCGATTTTTCACAGGAGGAAATCAAAAAGAAAAATATGGCTTATGTTCCCGTATCCATCCATCTGGAGGATAAGGATTATCTGGACGGAATCGATTTGAGAATAGATGATTTTTACGAGCTGCTTCTTACGGCTTCCGACTTTCCCAAGACTTCCCAGCCCTCTCCCCAGGATTTTCTGGATCATTTTGAGGCTGCAAAGAAGAACCGGGATCAGGTGATCTGTCTGCTTATCTCCACTGCCGTGAGCGGAACCTGTCAAAGTGCCAAACAGGCCAGAGACATGGCGGATTACGATGGTATCTATATTGTGGATACCTTAAATGCCACCGCCTCCATCCGACTGCTGGCCGAAGTCGCCTTCCGGATGATGGCAGAGGGCGAGTCGGCTCCCGCCATTGTGGATGCATTGGAGGTATTGAAAAAAAGAGTCCGCATCCTTGCCTCTGTGGACACGCTGGAATATCTTTGGAGGGGAGGCCGCCTTGGCCGCACCGGTGCCGTCATCGGTGAGCTGGCCAACATCAAGCCTGTTATCACGGTAACGGCGGAAGGAAAAGTGTCGCTGATCAGCAAATGTATCGGCAAAAACAAAGCCTTGTCCTATTTGATCCGATATGTTAAGGAGCATACACCGGATCCCGCATTTCCTCTCTATACCGTGTACTCCTATGGTGCGGAAAATTGCGAGGCTCTTGAAGCGCGGCTGACAAAGGAGGGGCAGACATTTATGAAGCGATGCCAGATCGGCCCCACCATCGGTGCCCATGTGGGCCCCGGTGCCTGCGGCATCTGTTATGTGGAATCTGTTGCTCAGTGATACTCTCTTTTGCCTCCATTTCCTCACCCTGTTTTTGATATAGGTTTTTGTTGCATTATATCTTTCTTTCCTTTAAACTAAACTCGATTGAGCATATGATACAATAACTGTAGGGATTGAAAGATAACAATCTCCGATTACCAAATCAGATGAGGAAGGAAACATAGTGTTGAATAAGACCTTGAAACTGTGGCTTAAATTAAAACCCTATGCTTTGGTGTTTATATTGCATTTTTTTGTTGCCTTTTTATCTTTTGCAGGGGTTCTTCTGCGGGAAAAAGGTCTGTTTACAATTGGAGGTGACTTTAACAAGCAGCAGCTTCCCTTTTCCTATTTTATCAACGAATCCATTAAAAATGGAAATATTTTCTGGAATTGGAGCATTGACCTTGGATCGGATTTTGTATCCTCTATGTCTTGGTATCTGATTGGCAGCCCCTTTTATCTGCTGTCTCTTATATTCCCTCCGGAAAGCTATCTCTATCTTGCTTCCTTTATGTATATGTTGAAATATGCCGTGGCAGGGCTCACATCTTTTATGTATATCTCCCGGTTTACCGAAAAGAACCGGTATGCACTTATAGGATCCGTACTTTATGCTTTTTCCGGATTTCAAAGCGTTAATCTCTTGTTCAATCATTTTCATGATGTTGTGGCACTGTTTCCTCTTCTGCTTATAGGTGTGGAAAAGATTACAGAAGAAAAGAAAAAAGGATGTCTACTGTTCGCAACATGTCTTTGCGCTCTGACAAATTACTACTTTTTTGTTCAGGAAGCTATTTTTGTAATTATCTACTATTTTGTTAAAAACGGCTTCCGCAAGTTCAAAGATATGATACAATGTCTGATTGAAGGTGTCTTGGGGCTCTGCTGCGCTGCATTTCTGTTTTTACCCTCAGTCCTTTTCATACTCGAAAATCCACGCCTTTCAAAGTTTCTTCCCGTCGAAGGCTGGTTTTCTTTCAGTCGACGTACGGTTTTATGGCTAATTCGTATTTTCTTTTTTCCCGCAGAACTTCTAGGTCACCAGTCCTGCATCTATACAGGTGATTGGTCCTCCCAATCCGCTTACCTTCCTATGATTGGCCTTACCCTCGCCATTTCCTATATGATACATAAAAAGTGGAACTGGATTCATCGCATGCTCCTGGTTCTCGTAGTCATTACCTGCGTACCTCTTCTTAACAGTATGTTCGTTTTCTTTTCAGAAACTGCAAATCATCGCTGGTACTTCATGATGATATTGATTCTCTCTTTGGCCAGCACACAAGTCATGGAACATCGAAAAGATTATACGATAAAAACAGTAGTGTGGACACTTTTACTCCTCCTTTGTTCTATGTGTCTTCTTTTCCCTTGGTGGAACCAAAATAAGTTTCAACTGATATTCAACCAACAGGATTTCCTTGTCATCACAGCAATCGGACTTGCGGGTATTTTTATAACCTGTCTTATTTTCACTTTTATAAAAAATGAACGAACCCTCTATAACTGCCTGCTCATCGGGGTGATTGCCTTCTCTGTTGTTACCACTTCCTATACATGTCAGGACTATCGCCGCACTTGGGCTGAGGATACGCAGGCGTATTATCGGGATATGCTCCTCTATCGGCAGTTGGAGCCACTGGACGAAAGATATCGCCATATATCTGCAGATAATCTTCAGACAATGTATGGCGGTATCGCAGGGTTAGGTTCCTGGAACTCCACTGTTAATGGCTCAATTTTTAGATTTTGGGATTCCTTGGATCAAATTCGAGCTTTTTCCAATCCTCATATTGAAGAAGAAACACGAATACTGCTGGGAGGAAGATACGAGATATCTCAAGATTTCAGACCGAATATCGTTCCCTCACAGGTAATATCTTCTGGTTCTCATACCTTGTATGTATATGAAAACGAACTCAGTCTTCCGATTGGATTTACCTATGAATCCTATATGAAACAAAGTGAATTCGATTTACTTGAAACCGCTCAAAAACCATATGCCATGTTGTATACTCTCATTATACCAGATATATGGGAACAGTTTGTATCCTCTATACTTCCTTCTGCAGACTTCAATACTCAGCTTAGCATTGAGGAACTGACCTCACTGCGCAGCCTCACCTGTTCACGGTATGTAAGTCGTAATCCTAGAGGGTTTTCTTCTGAGATTTCAACAAAAACTCCTACTTTTGCCTATTTCAGTGTACCCTATTCCCCATGGTGGCGTGTTACGGTGAATAATAAGCCTACAGAGATCATTAATTCCAATGGTATGATGGCAGTACCTCTCGAAACCGGTACTAATACAATACAATTCACCTATGAAAACCAGCTTTTCAATTTTGGATGTATTCTCTCCTGTATCGCCTTACTCATCTCAATGCAATACATCAGTAAACGTTTTTCTAAATAGCAGTATATAAGTTTCGCCAAGTTCGGTATAATTTTTCATGGTGTAGTTATTTAATCGCATAATTAATTATACCATGGATGGCAGGTTCTTCGGAGCCTGCTTTTCTATTTTTAGGCACAAAAACGGAGCTGCTGCTCCGGTAGATTATTCATCTACTTTTGCAACAGCCCCTTTTATAAGCATCAAGAAAATCTAGGCCAGTGCGTCTACCAGCTTCTGAACGGCTGCCAGTGCTTCATCGGGAAGCTTATCATAGCCTTCCTTCTTGGTGGCAAAGCCCTTGATGGCATCCACACGGTTCTGCATGGCATTCTTCAACTGAGCTACGTAATCCGCATCCTTCATGTCGGGTGTGAAATCGGCGGTCTTGCCTTCCCACTCATACATGATCTCCACATCGTCGAAATTGCCCCATTTTTCAAATTTGGCCTTACCTTCCACAATGGTTTCCAGGATTCCCAGCGTATCTGCGGGTTTTACCTTGGTTCCCATGAAATCACCGGTATTGACGATGTAGCAGTCTACATTCTTCTCTTCCACCAGCTTCTTGAACTTCTCATAGTCATTTACCAGCGGATAGGTTCTAAACGGGTTAGCATAAGGAACGATACGAAGTGCGTTCATATCCGTACCTGCAGCCACACGCTCTGCAGTGGAAGTCTTGGTCGCCAGGGTTGCGCCCATAACGGAAGCCAGCGCTGCACCGTTTAATTTTACAACCGGAGGAATGGTGGGATCCTTCATGATCCAGAAGATAGCATTTACGGGAGCATCGATCTTATCCACGCGGTTGGGAGACCACAGCTTGGACTTGATGGCACGACCGTTTCCGTTTCTGATATCTTCCGTTACCAGCTGAATCTTACCGTTCTCATCCAGAGTCGCGGAGCAGTTCTGTGCGGACAGCAGATATTCGTTATCCGGACATCCCGTAGGGTAGTCTGCCGTCTTATCAAAATAGGTGGGCTCCAGTGCTACGGAAGCACAGGTATCTGTATTGATGATGAACGCATCATCGTGAAGAACCGTAATGGGGTATTTGCCGCCATGCTTTGCATGGGTCAGGGTGGATTTACCGGATCCGGACAGGCCGTATACGGAAGCCACAAATTTGGAGCCGTCGGGCAGAGTATATTCCTTCTGTCCTCCGTGGCAGGCAGCATATCCGTTTCTGTTGGCCAAAGCCCAGGCCATGGTCAGTGTACCCTTCTTATGCTCTCCGAAGTACTTCATGCCAAGGATCGCCGCACAGTTCTGATTGGTATCGAAATAGCAAAGTGTCAGAGGATCGCTTAAGCAGCTGTAATCCACATCGGGTGCCTCATGGGGTACCCACTGAGGATCTGAGAATATGTAGATATCAGGCTCTTTGCCGCCGCCCACGGGTACGGAGTTTTTATACATCTTCACGTATTCATCGGACATGTACTGGAAATTGATCATCCAGTTATACAGCAGATTCTCTTCTCCTTCGGGAATCAGCAGGTGGGCCTTTACCATGAATTCCGGATCCAATCCTACGAAGCATTCTGCATGGTACATGGTTTTCCAGCGCGTCTCGTAAATGGCGTCCATTACCACCTTATCCAGCTTTGCCTCATCCACACCGGGTTCTCCCTTGATTCGGCGTGCCGTTGCATAACGTCCTGTCACTGCTCCGTCATTGAACAGCAGTACCTTTGCATCCTTTTCAAGACCGAAGGTCTCCCCGTCCTTGACAGGCATATCGGTAACGATGGTTCCCGGAGAATTCTTGGCCAGCTCATAGGCTTCCTTTAAGGTGTTTACTTTCACCACGTTGTTGCCGTAAAAGGCAGCTTCAATAATGGCACGGGTCTTGGAAAAACCAACTTTGCCGGCACCGATTTCGGAAATGGGATAATACGCTTTTGTTGACATAGGTCATCCTCCTTCATAATATTGTATTGCTCCATCATATAAATGATGATTTACTGTATATCGTCTATACACATTCACACATCGTCATTTATTATGGCAGAATGTCAAAAAAAAGTCAATCTGTTTTGGCAGTAATTAACAAACTGTTCACAGACTCAGACCGGCCGTGTTACCTGCCTCAGCCACGCTCTTTCCTCCTCTTCCATCATGGGAGAAATCTGCTCATATACCTGTCTGTGGTAACGGTTCAGCCGTTCTCTGTCTTTGTTTTCCAGCATGGAGACCTCCACCAGATCCAGATCCAGGGGCACGAAGGTCAGACACTCAAATGAAAGAAACTGTCCGTCTCCCGTCTTCACATCTTTCTTTACGGCCATGATATTCTCTGTTCTGATCCCGTGACTGCCTTCTACGTAGACACCGGGCTCATTGGAAAGGATCATGCCCTCCTCCAGTACCGCCTCTTTGGCTCCCGGCGCATATTTCCATATGATCCTCTGAGGTCCCTCGTGGACATTCAGAATGTAGCCGATTCCGTGACCGGTTCCGCATTTGTAGTCAATTCCCATATCCCACAGAGGACCTCTTGCCAGGATATCCAGATTCTTACCGGTGCAGCCCTGCAGGAATCTGGCATCCATCAAGCGAAGCATTCCCACTGCCACAGCCGTAAAATGATTCTTCATCTCCTGTGTCACGCTGCCCAGAGCGAAGGTTCTGGTCACGTCTGTCGTACCACCCATGTACTGACCGCCGGAATCCACAAGCAGCATACCTTCTGCCACAATCTCCTTCTGATGCTGCTCAGTTGCCTTGTAGTGCATCATAGCTGCATTTTCCCGATAGCCGGAGATGGTTGGAAAGGACAGCTCCAGAAACCCTTCTGTTTTTCTACGCAGATCATCCATATATTCTGCAGCTGAGCATTCCGTCATGGGAATCCTTCCGGCATTTTCCTTGACCCAGCGCATAAAACGGCAGACCGCCAGAGAATCCTTTTTGTAGACTTCCCTGATCTGACGCAGTTCTTCTTCATTCTTCCTTGCCTTCATCAGCTCGGTAGGCGCATCCTTCAGGTAAACCTCTGCCTTTTCCTCCACCAGCTTATACAGGAAATAATTCATCTGCCGCTCATCCATCCATACCTTGCCCGAAAACTCGTACTCTTCCAGAAAGGCCGAAAGATCATGATAATCCAGGATCGTAAGAGGCTGTTTGCTCTCCCAGCCCTTTACCGCCTCCGTCTGACTGCTCTGCTTCTGTAAAAACAGCCACGCTTCCTTTTGCGTCACAACTGCGTAGGACATCGCTACAGGATTACAGGGCACATCACTTCCCCGGATGTTAAAGAGCCACATAATATCATCCAACTTGTTCAGAAGGAGTGCCTCACAGTCTTCCTTTTTCAGCTCCTTTCTGACATGCTCCAGCTTCTCTGCCACCGTCATTCCGCAGATCTCTTCCTCCAGCAGCAGGATGGGGCCGGCGGAAAGTACCGGTCTGTCCTCCCAAACATCTCCTGAGAAATCCACATCGTAAACAAGTCCGGCTCCATTCTCCTCTGCGATTTTCTCCAGCTTCTTACCCATCTGGATACTGATGCATCTTCCGTCAAACCCAAGCCTGCTTCCTTCCCTTAGATGTTCCTTCAGATACTCTGTCAGCTCCGGCACCTTTTCCTCTCCCATTCGAAAAAGGCTGATACCGCTTCCCTCCAGCTCCTGTTCTGCCTGGATAAAATATCTCCCGTCGGTCCAAAGACCGGATTCCTCTCCAATCAAAAGATCTCCGTTGGATCCGGTAAAGCCGGACATATATTCTCTGAATTTAAAATACTCTCCCACATACTCCGAATTATGATAGTCGGCCGTGGTTACCAGATAATACTGCATGTGATGCTCCTGCATCAACCGATGCATCCGCTGCAATCGTTCCCTGACATTTGCTTTCATGATTTCCTCCGTTACCTCTTTGCTCCATTGACAGCGCTGCAGATATAAGGATCTTTCGCACTATTACCATCATACAGAATCACACAAACTTTGTAAACATTCTATGAAGATTTTTCCTTTCGGAAGCGGCATTTGTAAAAGCTTTGTGAATTTTTAGCATTATCCCTTGTCAGCCTTTCTTCCTGCGTGATACACTGTAGACTCACTGGGCGTGCCAGGTACGCATGTCCGGTGTATAAGGCACCTGACCTGAAGGCAATCAATCACAGAAAGGCGGCATGAACAATGGATCGCAATATTTATTCCGAGGTTACACCAGATATCATACAGCTTGCTGAGCTGAGCAGACAGGCGGGAGTGATTGACACAGAATTATTTACCCGATACGAAGTCAAGCGTGGTCTGCGGGATTTAAACGGCAAGGGCGTTCTGGCCGGACTTACCAATATTTCCGATGTGAGAGCCACAAAGACAGTGAACGGAGAAAGTGTACCCGATCACGGCAGTCTGTTTTATCGGGGATATAATGTGAAGGATCTGGTGGCGGGATTCTCCGGCAACGACAGATTCGGCTTCGAGGAAATTACATATCTGCTTCTGTTTGATAAGCTCCCCAACACAAAGGAGCTGGAGGAATTCAAGGAGCTTCTGTCCTTTTATCGCAGTCTCCCCACCAGCTTTGTCCGGGATATCATTATGAAGGCACCCAGCAGGGATATGATGAACACGCTGGCCAGAAGTGTTCTGACGCTTTACTCCTACGATGAAAAAGCTGACGACACCCGGCTTCCAAACGTACTTCGTCAGTGTCTGCAGCTGATCAGTCTGTTTCCTCTGCTGTCCATTTACGGATATCAGGCTTACAAGTATTACCATGATGGAGGGAGCCTCCATATCCATCAGCCGATCTGGGAGCTGTCCGCCGCGGAAAACATTCTGCATCTTCTCCGCCCCGACAGCAAATATACGCCTCTGGAAGCCAAGATATTGGATATCGCATTGATTGTGCATATGGAGCACGGCGGCGGCAACAACTCCTCCTTTACCACCCACGTTGTCTCATCCACCATGACGGATACCTATTCTGTCATGGCAGCGGCCATCGGTTCTCTGAAAGGACCCAGGCACGGCGGCGCCAACATTAAGGTAGTACAGATGTTTGAGGATATGAAACATACACTGGAGGACTGGACCGACGAAGAAGAGGTGGCTCACTATCTGAAGAAGCTTCTCCACAAGGAAGCCTTTGACCGTGCCGGTCTGATTTACGGCGTGGGTCATGCCATCTACTCCAAGTCTGACCCCAGAGCCGTCATATTTAAGAGCTTTGTGGAAAAGCTATCCGTAGAAAAAGGACTGGAAAAGGAATTTGCTCTCTACTCTCTTGTAGAACGCCTGGCACCCCAGGTGATTTCCGGAGAAAGGCATATGTACAAAGGTGTCAGCGCCAACGTGGACTTCTATTCCGGATTTGCCTATCGGATGCTGGGACTTCCTCTGGAATTATACACTCCTATCTTTGCCATGGCCCGTATCTCCGGATGGAGTGCGCATCGCATGGAGGAGCTTGCAAACAACGGAAAGATCATACGTCCCGCTTACCGTACCGTATGCGTGGAGCGGGAATATGTAGACCTGGAACAGCGATAGGAAAGGTTCTCCTAAGGAAAGAATATAAGCTATTCTTCCTGATTCCCAAATTGGAATTAGACCGATAAATCCCGGAACCGATTGATTGATTCCGGGATTTGTTTTTAGCTTTCAAAGAAGATCTTCATGTCATCCTCAACTGTACCGATACCGGCGATACCAAAGTTTTGTACCAGAACCTTCGCAACGTTGGGACTGAGGAACGCAGGCAGGGTTGGTCCCAGATGAATATTCTTCACACCCAGATACAGCAGGGACAACAGTACGATAACCGCCTTCTGCTCATACCAGGCTACATTGTAAATAATGGGAAGATCATTGATATCTTCCATGCCAAAAACTTCCTTAAGCTTTAGAGCAATCACAGCCAGCGAATAGCAATCATTGCACTGTCCGGCATCCAACACACGGGGGATCCCTCCGATATCACCCAGGGGCAGTTTGTTGTATTTGTACTTGGCGCAGCCTGCTGTGAGTATTATGGTATCCTGAGGCAATGCCTTGGCAAATTCGGTGTAATAGTCTCGGCTCTTGGCACGTCCGTCACAACCGGCCATGACCACAAATTTTTTGACAGCTCCGGATTTTACTGCTGCAACAATTTTATCCGCCAAAGCCAGTACCTGATTGTGTGCAAATCCTCCGATGATTTCACCGGTCTCGATCTCCACGGGAGGAGCACAGCGCTTTGCATGTTCAATAATCACGGAAAAATCCTTCTCCTGACCAATCTCGCCGGGAATGTGTCTGCATCCCGGAAAGCCAGCCGCACCGGTGGTGTAGAGGCGATCCTTGTAGCTGTCCTTTGGAGGCACGATACAATTTGTGGTCATAAGGATGGGACCGTTAAAGGACTCGAACTCCTCCTTCTGCTTCCACCATGCATTTCCGTAGTTACCAACGAAGTGGCTGTATTTCTTGAAGGCAGGATAATAATGAGCCGGCAGCATTTCAGAGTGAGTATAGACGTCCACACCGGTGCCTT